>JAPCJO010000002.1 GCA_027886905.1 Nitrososphaerota archaeon | reverse complement strand
ATATTCCTCGACGTCTTCGAGATGTGCCACAAGTTCAACTTCGGTGAAAGGGTCGACATGGAGCCCCTGACCCTCCCGCTGGCGGACCTGCTCGCCACTAAGCTCCAGGTCGTCCAGATAAACGAGAAGGACTTCCGCGACCTGACCGCCCTCTTTCTGGACCACGAGGTGGGGCCGGGGGACGGCGAGACGATAAACGGGCCATACCTCGCGAAGCTCTGCACAAACGACTGGGGGTCCTACAAGACCTTCACGATGAACCTCGCGCAGCTCGGGGCCTCGGTCGACATCTACGGCCTGACCCCGCCTGAGATCGAGATGGTGAAGGCGAGGATAGACAAGCTCGTCGACATGATCGAGAAGGAGCCGAAGAGCTTCGCGTGGAAGATGAGGGCGCGCGTGGGAGAGAAGAAGACCTGGTACGAGCTCCCCGAGGCAGACCAGCCCTTCGTCGTCGGCGCCCTCGACTGATTCAGCCTGAGGTCAGCAGGTATGACTTTACCTCCTCTCCGTCCAGGTCCGCAAGGAATCCCCGGAGGATCCCCTCGGCGTACTCGCTCCCTGGGTTGGCGCAGATCGTCCTGCCGATTTTCACGATCCCCCGGGACTCGTGGATGTGCCCGTGCAGCCCCAGCATGGGCTGATACTTCGCGATGGCCGCCCTGCAGGCCGTGCTACCCGCCGATATCATCTCCACGTTCCCTGCCTTCACGACGATCTTGAGGTTCTCGTCGACGCGCGGCGCCTTGTCGATGTTGGTGTCAATCGGGGGGACGTGGATGTTGAAGACCGCGGACTTCATGCTCTTCACCTTGTCTGCCATGTCGGAGAACTTCTTGGCGAGGACGTCCTCGTCCGCCTCCCTGGAGCTGTTCCAGGGGGTGCGGTTGGTGGTGCCCGAAGTTATCATCTCGTGCCCGCCGTCTATCTCGACGACCCTCTCCTCGGGGTTCACGACGTAGCTAGAGGAGTCGAGGGCGGAGTCGATCTCCAAGATGTCGTCGTTCCCGGGTGAGACGAAGCACTTCACCGAAGTCTTCCCCAGTCTCTCCTCAGCAAGGGACATCCACTCGCGCACCCTCTCCACCATCAGTCGTGCGAAGAGCTCCTTCACGCTGACGGGGTCTGCCTCCAGCTCCCTGAACTCCCTTGGGCTGACGAGATGCGTGTAGGTGCCGGACTCCGCGGCCTTCCTCCTGAACTCCTCCATCTCCTCCCTGCTCGTCATCGCCAGCTCGGCGCCCTGGTAGGAGCAGCTGAACGTCCCTTCGCTCTCGATTATCGGCGTCATCACCTTGCCCGTGATGTCTCCTCCGAGTATCAGGACGTCCGCCTTGTAGAACCTGGCCGCGTTCAAGAACTTCCTGAAGCACTCGTTCGAGCCGTGCACGTCCGTGACGAAGTAGACTCTCGACCGGGCCACGGTGGCCGCCAGCCCGGGAAGCTAATTAACGTGGAGGGAGAGGTGGCATCTCGTCGAGGCACCGGAGGGTCGGGCATGCTTTTTAGAAAGCAGCGGGCCGCCACCACGACGCCGCATGCCCTCGCGCCTAAGGATAGGACGGGAGACATTCCACTACAAGTGGGCCAAGTCCCACAAGCCCGTCCTGACGATAGGCGACGGAGACACCGTGACGTTCGAGATAAACGACGTAGCCTCCTGGCAGCTAACCGAGGATTCGAAGTCGCGAGACATCGACCGCCTCGATGCCTCGAAGCTATACCCGCTAGCCGGCCCGGTCTTCGTCGAGGGTGCGAGGCCCGGAGACGCGCTCATCGTCGAGACGGTGAGCGTAAAGACCGCCGACTTCGGCTGGTCGGCGATAATGCCGGGCTTTGGGCTCCTGGAGGAGTTCAAGAAGCCATACCTCTACAAGTGGAGGCTGAAGGACAAGAAGTTCGCGACGTTCGAGAAGGGGATCAAGATCCCAATTCGGCCATTCTGCGGGGTGCTGGGGGTCGCCCCACCGGAGAGGGGCTCCTTCGACGTGATGCCCCCCGGCAAGCACGGCGGGAACTTGGACATCAGGCACCTCACGGCCGGGAGCAGGATCAAGATACCCGTGTGGGTGGACGGGGCACTCTTCTCCGCCGGGGACGTCCACGCCGCGATGGGCGACGGGGAGGTGTGCGTGTGCGCTATCGAGTGCGCCGGCGAGGCCACGCTGCGGTTCACGCTGGAGCGCAACTCGAGCCTGCGCTGGCCCCAGTACCTGACCGAAGGCGACGCGAAGCCCAAGAGAGGATACTACGTGGCCACCGGCATAGCGCCCGACCTGATGGCGGCCACAAAGGAGTCGGTTCGTAACATGCTCGACTACCTCACGAAGAGCTATGGCCTGACCAGGGAGGACGCCTACGTCCTCTGCAGCGTGGCGGCCGACGTGAGGGTGCACGAGGTCGTCGACCAGCCCAATTGGGTCGTCGGCACGATGATCTCGCGCGACGTCTTCCCCGAATGACCGGCCGCGCGCGGCCGCAGCTCCCCTCTCGCCGACCCCTCAGCCATGAAACGTCTCGCCCAAGCCCGCGCCGGTGAACACGGCGTCGAAATAGATGGCAGTCTCGACGATGAGGGAGACCGCCAGGAGGAGGGAGTCGCCGTCGACGAGCCAGAGGAGGAAGCCGACCATCATCACTGCGTTCGCGATGATGAACAACCCGAGGTAGCTCAGCATGGGCCTGTCGCGCTCCTTCCTCTTGCGGAGGTAATCCATCGCGAAGACGACGAGGCCCGTCATCACGGCCGCTTCAAGGTAGACAGTGTAGGTCTCCCAGACCCGTGAGCTCAAGGCGGTAGGAGTGAGGAACATGACCACGCCCTGGATGGCCAGAATCTTGAGGAGGCCGGGGCGGATGACGTGGCGCAGGGCTATGAGCGTGAAGCCCATCTCGCCGACCATGGTGAAGACGAACCAGTACGAGGTGGGGCTGTACTCGAACTGCTTCGCGACGTCCACGAGGGAGTACCCAGCCGAGAGGCTGATCAGGCCTGACGCAAGGTTGAATGTCCAGCCCATCAGGAACTCGCTGAGGACGAGGAGGAAGATGTACGCCGCCCGAAGCTCTGAGGTGTGGCTCACGAGCCCCGACAGCGGCCCTGGCCCCGTCCTCCCGGGCTCGCCCAGAAGCACGAGCTTGGCCGCCGTCAGCCCTGCCGCGGGCATCATCCCGAGGGTCATGAACACGGCAATCTCCCAGATGACGACGTCGCTTATCCCGAAGCCTAGGGTCGTGAGGTAGAGGTATGCGGGCCCGAGGAGCATGGCCACCATCATGCCGAGGAAGAGTATGATGATCGCCGTGTCGATCCCGTTCTTCGTCTTGACGGCCCGGGTAAGGAGGAAGCTGATGAACGCGACCATTATGAGCGCGACCGGGGCGAGATAGTTGCTCGTGTCGAGCAGGGCCAGGGATGTCGTGCCGTCTCACCACGCTTGCTTCCGATTCAACGAGGATCCCCCAGACGTCCGCATTCCACTTCCGGGATGCCCGTGATTCTGGCCCCTCATAATAACTGGACGGTCGGGGGGCCGCCTTCCCGTCCTAGCTCGTGTCGTTCCTGGCGGCGCGGAAGTCTATCGGGGCCTCGGAGCCGTTGCCGAGGGGCTCCGCGAGCGGCGGCAGCGGCATGTTGAGCTTCATGCGTATCCAGTTCCTCACGTCGAAGAAGAAGACGTTGTTGTAAGGGCAGGCGGATACGCAGTCGCCCACGCCTATGCACTTGAAGCTCCTGAACTCGCCCTTCTCGATGAACGCCCCGGGCATGTCAGTCAGGCCGACGGGGCAGACCTTGGCGCAGTCCTTCGTCTTGCAACTGGAGCACGTGTCGCTGTCTCTCACCTTTATCCTGAAGAGGCCTACGCGCGAGATGAGCTGGTTGAAGGCCCCCCAGCCGCAAACCCCGGTGGTGGCGCACCCGTAGGTCCCCACGAAGGGCGTCATTATCCAGACGATGTACCAGAGGAAGCTGAAGTAGAACGCGTAGAGGAAGTATCCGGTGTCGGCGCCGAACACCGTGACGTCCACGACGCCCACCGACGTCAGGTAGGATAGGACGGCGCCCACAAGCAGGGAGCCCCAGACGAGCGTGACCACCACCTTGTAGGCCGATGGGATCCTGCTCGTCAGGTACTTCCGGCCGAGCCCGGAAGTCCTGTTGAAGCTGCTCATCGCGTCGATGGCCGTCCCCTGATACATCAACGCGGCCGTGCAGAACAGGGAGCAGAGCTGCCTGCTCCCGAAGAGAAAGGAAAGCCCGCCGGAGATCAGGTATGTCCCCACGAGCGCCAGGATGACCGCGGGCGCGAGCGCTCCGGCGGTGCCGATGCCCATGCTCCAGCCTATCCAAGGTATCGAGGGGAGCACCGCTCCGAGGACGAAGACGGGGAGGAAGAGGCTGTAGATGGCGTAGGCGACCAAGAGGAGGACGAGCCTGATCTTCGTCTCCGTCTCCCTGGCGTACCTTATCTTGAAGACCACGAGGGCGCCCATCTCCAGCCCCATCATCGCGAGGAAGAGGAAGGACGCCGTGATGCTGCTGACGAAAACGATAAAGTCGTAGAAGGCCGCACCCAATATGGTTAGGACGGAGCCGCTGAGCGAGGCGAAGGGCAGCCCGGTGAAGTAGGACGTCCCGTTCGCCAGGGCGTCGAGCGCACCGCCCATGAAGAACTCGGCGAGGAACAGCGAGAGGAGGAGGCCGAAGGCCCACTTCGGCATCGAGAGCCACCCCTGCAGGGGAGGCGAGACGAGCCTCTTCTCGTCGAGGACGATGGTGAAGTAGACGACCATCTCCGCGACGACCGAAAGGACGAAGAGTAAGGCGTCACCATACAGGAGCCACACGAAGAGCCCGGCCATCATCAGTGAGTACGCGCCCATCAGGCGGAGGAGGTAGCTCAGCGCCCCAGTCGACACCGTCCTGTTCCTGTAGAGATATTCGAAGATGAGGATTATGGCGACTATCATTGCGCCGCTGTTTCCCCAGAGCGCCCAGTATGCCCAGGATGAATTGGCGAACGCCGTGGGAGAGAGGACCATGATCGCGGTCTGGAGCGCGACGAGCCAGCGGAAGCTCCTTGGGAACCTCCCGCCCACGAGATAGAGCGTGACCGCCATCTCGGCGGCCATCGTGAAGACGAACCAGTAGGAGCTTGTAGACTCTACCAGGGAAGAGAAGACGCTCTGGGATGTGGTCGACGCGACCCCGGAGACGATCCCGAACGTCCATCCCATGAACACCTCGGAGAGTAGGGCGAGCGCGATGACCGCCGCGAACACGATCGATCTCGAGGAGAAGTGGCTGCCCTTGCGAGTCTCGTCGAGCGGCTTGTCGCCCCTGAAGAGAGCCGTCAGGATGGGGATGAGGCCGAGGCTCATCGAGATCATGTTCAAAGCCACAAGCTCGAAGATGGTGACCAAGCTAGGGAAGTAGAGGTAGATCACGGCGCTAAGAAACATCGAGGCCATCATCGCTAGAAGGAAGAGGACCAGCCCGGCGTCGGTCAGCGTCTTGACCGCCGAGCCCTTCCTCAGGAGCCAGGCCGTGACGACGGCCATCAGCGCCGCTACCCCCCAGAGAACGAAAGAGTCCAACCTACCAGGCTCCCTCCGACCGGCGAACCACGGGCGTCATCTTCGCGCATTCCAGGGTGATATAGACCTGGACGGGCGGTGACTCCGTCGCCGCGCGGAGGGCGCGTGCTTCGCGTCCATCTCGATTCGAATCGCTCCTCAGGAGACATAAGCCTTTGCGGAAGTCTCGTCTTGCGCTCAAGGGCTGACTTCGACTATCTTGTCCCTCGACTTCGCTCCCCTCACGATGGATATCCTCGACCTGGGTACCTCGAAGTGTTGGGACAGGATCTCAAGAAGCCTCTTGTTCGCTCGGCCGCCCACCGCCTTCTCGTCCACCCTCACGTCGAAGCTCGCCTCGCCGACCTTCGTCACGCGAGACTCCTTAGAGTTCGGGGTCACGTGAACGGTGATGAGCACGCCTCGCTCTTGTCCCGCCTCGGCGTAAACGTTGCGAGGCTCAAGCTAAGACGGGTTTCGCGCTGGCCAGGAGGGAGTCTCCCACCATCTTCCCGACTCGCCGAAACCTTGGCTCCTCCCCTTCCTCGAGCCTCGTGGTGCTCGCTCGGTCCCTCGCTGGCGGGCTGAAGACTATCGCGGACTCTCGCGGGGCGAGGATGCGGAGCCCCAGCCGCTTCAACTCCTTTTCGATGAACTTGGCCGCGCTGCCGGAGATGCGCCAGTCCAGCTTCGTGTCGAAGGCGAAGCCCCACTTCCCGGCCAGGTCCGCTCCGTCGAGCTTCGCGATGAAATCCTTGATTGGCTTGGACGCGCTGAAGGCCTCAGTCGGGGCACCGATGCAGACGAGGTCGAGGTCTTTGAGCGAATCGACTTTCGCGTCTCGAGCGTTGATGCATTCCGTCTCGACGCCCGCCTCCGAGATTCCGGCTCCGAGCGACCTGGCGATTTTCTCCGTGTTGCCGTACCTGGAGTCGAAGATGACAAGAGCCCTCAAGGGCCCGCCTCCATCGATCTATTGACCCCGGTTGGCTGGAGCGGCTGGCCGGCGACAGCGGGCGGCCTTTCCTCAATCGAAAAGAAAGCTATGATTACCATCACCTGCGCCACGAGGAGCAGGACGAACCCGACAAGGATTATGGTGGTGGCCGCTCCGACGAGATACAGCATCCCCGCCGTCTCGAAAGTCGAGACCCCCAGCTTCGAGGCCATCGACGTGTAGGTCCTCCTGACGTAGACCGCGGAGACCAGCATTATCACCCAGACCACGGCAAGACCGACAAGGATGGAGCCGATCAGGCCGACCCAGTCGCCCGTCGGCACGGTCGACGCGTTGAAGCTCGAACCGACGCTGAGCGCCTTCAGACCCACAAAACGCAGGACGCTTCCCACTACGACCAACGCCCCGACGACTATCGCTACTATCGCGAGCCCGACGGCCACCAGCATGTTGCTGAAGATGGACTTGTCAGCCACAGTGTCGGAGATGTCCTTTATCGCTATGAGTATCATGATGAAGCCGATTATCCCGAGCAAGGATCCCGCAGTCGGCACGGCGGTGAGAAGCACGAAGATTGAACCGATAGCGCCGATCGTCTTTACGGATGCCAGACTGCGCATTCAGCTTCTCTGTGTCCAATCGGATGCTGTGTAGGATAAGAACCGCGGATACGATTCTCACTTTTAGGAACGGGAGAAGCCGGGTCAGCCCGTCCTTTCGCTCTTGAAGAGGACGCCATACCTGACATAATGCAGAATGACCCACGTCAGGAAGTAGGCGACGAACGCGTCGTAGCTCGTCCACCACTGCTGGTAGACGAAGAGCACCTGCCCGATGAGAAGCCGCTCGCCGAGGGCCCCGAAGGTTGCGAAGACGAGGCAGTCGACAATAGAATGCCAGAGGTTGAACTTCCTCGGCAGATAGAGCGCCCACGCGGCCCCCCCGAAGAACGCGATTCCCATCACCTGGAGAGGGACGACCCCCACGTGGAACTCGCTCTTGGTGTACCAGAGCCCGGCCAGCCAACCAGAGTTCTCGAAGATGAAATCGAATATCAGGAGGAAGGCGCCCACCTCCATGGCACTGGCCAGCCTCCCACGGTTCTCGTTGGCCTCCAGTCCGAACCAGGCGAGCGCGCTGACTAGGACGACATACCACGAGGCCTGGCCCAGCTTCACCGAGTAGAGGACCGCCGCGAGGAGGACGAAGTAGACTGTGAGGAGCTCCAGTTTCCTGAACTCCCTGGTGCTCGTGAGCGCCTTCGCGGCGGACGTCATCTAATCGGCGCGCGGACTTGTCTGCGCATAAAGGGCGGGGTCGATTCTCAATTCTGATACCGACTTCCCATCTCAAGAGTTGCTCGGCCGCTCTTCGTTTTGGGAATCGTCTCCCCCGTTTAAGTAGAAGGGCGACGAAAATCGCGAACGAAGCTAGCTTTGCAATCAACTAGTGGCTCGGACAAGGTCGGGCGGGTGCTGGAAGGCAAGGTCGCCATCGTGACGGGCGCCGGGTCAGGCGTGGGAAGGGCGACGGCCAACCTCTTCGCCAAGACCGGGAGCAACGTGGTGGTGGTCGACCTGCTTCCTGACAGGGTCAGCCAAGTGGTGGCGGAGATCAAGTCATCCGGAGGCAAGGCGAGCGGAATGGTCATGGATCTGTCCATAGGGACCGAAGTCGACCGGATGGTCGACGAGACGCTAAAGTCCGCCGGAAGGGTGGACATTCTCCACAACAACGCCGGGATAATGGACGGAGTGAGGCCCGTCGCCGACACCACGGATGAGGTCTGGGAGAAGGTCATGGCCATCAACGTCACCGCCCCGTTCAGGGCGAGCAGGAGGGCGATTCCCTCGATGCTCAAGCAGGGAGGAGGAGTGATAATCAACACGGCCTCCGTCGCGGGCGTCTTCGGAGGCATTGCGGGGGCCGCCTACACCGTCTCCAAGCACGCGCTGATCGGGCTCACCATGAACATGGCCGCCTTCTACGGCACCAAGGGAATCCGGTGCAACGCCATGGTCCTGGGCGCGGTGAACACCAATATCGGCGTCGGCGGGCAGCCGAATCCGCTCGGCATGGAGCACCTCAACAAGGTCGCCTCAATGGTGCCGAGGATGGCCGAGCCCGCAGAGATAGCGGAGCTCGCACTGTTCTTGGCCTCGGGGAGGTCGAGCTACGTCAACGGCTCTTGCATAGTGATCGACGGTGGCTGGACCGTCTTCTAGCTAGGCCGCTGTCCGGCTCCAGGCCCACCACGTTCACGAGGTCCAAGGTGGCAGTCAGGCGATCGAGGGCATCGCGGGGTCGTTCCCGGCATTGAAAATTGTGCCGCCCACTTAAGTGTCCCAGGCCGCTTAGGCCAGTGATTTCCGGGGCCGTGGAATGACATGACAAGAGTGGGTGACGAACTGGATGGAATCTTGGTCAGCGAAGTGGAAGTCGAGTCGTACTCCATCCCTCTTCCGGGGATACTGACCCTCCCGAGAGAAAACCCTAGGGCGGTCGTCGTCTTCGCGCACGGAAGCGGCAGCAGTCGCCTCAGCCCCAGGAACGCCTACGTCGCCACTGTGCTCCACGAGTCAGGCTTCGGGACGCTGCTCTTCGACCTCCTGACCGAGCAGGAGGACGCCGTGTATGACAACCGCTTCGACATCGACCTCCTCGCCGAGAGACTGACCGCCGCGACGCAGTGGCTCCACGAGCACGAGGGGCTCGCGGACCTCTCCGTGGGGTACTTTGGCGCGAGCACGGGCGCGGCGGCCGCGCTGCAGGCCTCGGTCAAGAGGCCTGACGTAAGGGCGGTCGTCTCAAGGGGAGGGCGACCTGACCTCGCCTGGGACTACGTCGACCGCGTGGAGGCTCCGACGCTCCTCGTGGTCGGGGGGCGGGACGACAGGGCGGTCCTTGAGTTCAACGAGCGGGCGCTCGCGCGGCTGAATACTGGAGAACGCAAGGACAACGAGCTCGTCATCGTCCCGGGAGCGACCCACCTGTTCGAAGAGCCCGGAACGCTCGAGGAGGTGGCGAGAATCGCGACGCAGTGGTTCCTGAGGTTTCTCGGATGAAAACGAATCGTTTTCGACGCTCGCAGAGCGTCCTCGGGACGCAATCCGCGTGAAAGCGCAGTCTGAGACGCCGGTCCTACTTCACCACGAGGACGTCGCACTTGGCTTGGTTGATCACGGCGGTCGAGACGCTTCCCATGAGGAACCTCTCGAGCCCTCTAATCCCTCTCCTGCCCACCACGATTAGGTCCACTCTGTACTCCGTTGCTAGGGTAAGCAGCATGTCCGCGGGCTGTCCCACCTCGTCCGAGGCGTAGACGTCCTTGAGTCCGGCCAGCCTGGCGGTGTCGAGGGCGTCGCTGGCGAGGTTCACTGCGTTCGCCTTTGTCTGCTCGTTGACCTGCTTGTAGATCCCCCGTCTCGCGTTCGTGGCGTAGCTCATGGTGTCTGCGACGACGGATATCCTCAACTCCGCCTTTGACTGCCTTGCCAGCTCGATTGCCCTGTTCAGCGCCCTCCTGGCGTTGTCCGAGCCGTCGTATCCGACGAGTATCCTCCTGAAGACCCCCTTCTGGCTCAAGTCTCGCTTCCCCGAGGCATCGTGGTCACCGCGCGGTTCACTCGGGCGCCATAATGGCCTTCGAATATTTAATATCCGCAAGCGATTCTCAAGATTGACACCGCGCCAGGTGAGTGCGGGCGCCCGTCTCAGATCCATGTGAGCGTGAAGTGGTCGCCGCGGGAGACAAGCGGCGTGAAGGGGGTCCCCGTCCCTGCGTAGAACTGCGAGAGCCACTCGTAGAGCTGAAGCCTCATGTCCTGGATGTACACGATCACGCCCTCCAGGGCGATCACCGCGACGTTCAACAGAGCTGCGACGACGACGCCCACGACCCCGTAAGAAAGGACACCGGCCACCAGGCTCCCCAGCAACGTGGTCGTGATCAAGAGGACTCCGAGCCTGATGTAGCTTATCGTGTTCAGGAAGAACTCGAAGGGCTTCGCCACCGCTTCGACGAGCCCGTCGCGCAACCCTCTCAGGGCGCTCCTCGCGGTCCGTGCAGAAAGGTACTCGCCAACCGGATGTCCGGCCACCAGGAAGACGAGGGTCGCGGCTATGACAGGGAGGGAGACCCGCGCGGTCGTGGAGATGGGGACGTCCAGCCCCAGGATGTTGTTGAATATGGGCGTCGGGGCGTCGCTCGTGAAGAGCACCCCGAAGTTCAGGGCGGTCCCCGCCACGGCGAAGCCGAATGGGATCAGGAAGGAGTAGAGCACGATCGTGGGCAGCCTGTCCAGAAACGCGTCGAGGTAGTTCCCTGCTCTCTCCTGGTTGACGAACGCGATTGCGTACCCGCTGGCGAGGTGAAACGCCCCTATGAGGACCGCGACCTCGAGGAGGAACGGGATCGACGAGAGCGTGAAGCCCGCGCTGAGGGCGGGCGGGAGCGCGATGACCCTCTCGAGGGGGGACGTGAAGGGGACGCCGAAGAACGACCCCCGGACAAAGCCGAAGAGGATTGTCGAGAGGCTGAGGACTAGGATGAGCTCTCCCCAGTTCTTGTACGCGGTCCGGTAGACCAGATACAGGCCGAAAGCCATGAGCGCGACCCCGTGACCCACGTCGGCGAACATAATCCCGAAGAAGAACGGGAAGACGAAAGCCAGGATGGGGGTCGGGTCGACCTCGCCGTATCTGGGGAGGCCCCGCTCGAGGGTCAGGCTCTCGAATATCGAGACCACTCGAGGGTTTACGAGGAGGGTGGGGATGTAGGCCGCGTCCTTCCCCTGCGTCCTGACGGGGTCGGCGGCCACGACGTAGCCTCCCGTTAGGCCCTTGAACGCCTCCAGAGAGCGCGCGGCGACGAATCCCTCGAACCTCACTGTGGCGCCGTCCGAGGGGTAAGCGAAGAACCTCTGGAGGTCGTTGAACACCATCAGGGACGCCTCCTGGATCGCCAGGAGGACCTGCGTCACCCCCCACTTGTCGTCCGTTTCGGTGAAGAGCGAGAGGTTCCTCTCGATTATCTCCAGATACTCTTCGAGTTCCCTCACGAGTTCCTCTACGTCGTGCGCCTCGAACTTCTCGACCTGCCTCTCCCTGTCGCCGGTCTTGAACAAGCCCTCCCCAAGCAGCTCGCCCGCCTGCGCGTAGACCTCGTGCGCCTTGGAGGACAGCAGAAGCAGCCCTATGTCCTGCACCATCCCCTCCCTTCTCGACGGGTGGAACTCGGTGAACCCGATTACCCTTGCCAGCATCCGGCCTACCTCAGCCCTCGGCGCCTCCAGGGTGACCCTGACGAGACGGGCTACTGCCAATTCGAAAGCGCCCTCCGGACTCTTCTCAGCGTATCACGAGGACCGCGCAGCCCGAATACTCGACGAGGCCCGAGGCCACGCTCCCCACGAGAATCCTCCTCGAGGGGGTGGTCCCGCGAGTCCCGGTGACGATAAGGTCTGCCTTCATCGTCTCCGCGTAGCCGAGGATCGCGTCCACCACAGAGTACGCGCCCACCACTATCTCGGCCTTCGCAACCACTCCGTTCCTGGTCGCAATGTCCTCGATTTCCTTCATCCACTTCTTCGCATTCCTCCTCGCGTTCGCGTAGTTGTCCGCGAGCCCTCCCTGGACCTCGAACTGGGGGGCGGGGACGATGTGGAGGGCCAGGAGCTCCGCCCCGTCCTGCTTGGCGATGTGCGCCGCGTGCTCGGCCGCCCTGAGGGAGACCTCCGAGCCGTCCACGGCGACGACGATTCGGGTGAAGCCTCTCTTGCCCGCCGGCGGCGAAGACATGCGCGCATCTAGGGCTCATTCGTATTTAATCTGGCGGTGGGATGTCAAGCTAGGAACGGCAGCGTTGGGCAAAGGCAAAATACTCTCGCCGTCATCGGGGTTGCAATGAGCTCCGATAGCGACGAGGAGGCGGTCGTCCAAGAGCGCGAGGTGGAAGCAGCTCCAGACGTCGAACCAGTTGAGGAGGAAGATGAGGCGGAGGGGCTCGAGGAGGAGGTAGAAGAAGAGACGGAGGAGAAGGAGTCGGAGAAGATCGAGGACAGGCTCGACCAAAAGGTCGGGGTGGGGGGAGTCGCCAAGACCCCAAAGAAGCGGAGCGGCAAGAAGAAGGCAAAGCCGAAGAAGCCTTCCTCAAGGAAGGCGAAGCGCAAACCAAAGTCGAAGCGGCGATAGCTGGCGCGTCTCGAATCTGCAGGTAGACGCATATTAGTCTGAATTCTCAGTGCTGAGAATCGTCTTCTGGGACTAAATAGGGGGCGACGGACGAAAAAGGCCATGTCCGAATCGGGGATGAGGCAGATTGAGGCGATAATCAGGAGGGAGAAGGCTCCTCACGTTGACAAGGCGCTCAGGGACCTGGGCGTCAGCGGGATGACGATGACCGAGGCCAGAGGACGGGGCAGAGACGAAATCATCACCACCTCCTTTGTGAGAGGCAAGTGGACGTTCACCACCGACTTCGTCCACCGCGTGATAATCAACGTGGTCGTCGACGCGAGCGACGTCGACAAGGTCGTCGATTCCATCGTCAAGGCCGCGTCGACGAAGAAGGTCGGCGACGGAAAGATTTTCGTCTATCCGATAGAGAAGGCGATAGACATCAGCACCGGCCAGGCCGACGACCACAGCGTGAACCCTGGGCGGCGCTGAATTCCACGAAGGGCGCTAGTCGGTCACGGCGAGAGACCGACCAGCTTGGAGGTCGCATCCCACAGCTCGCGCGCCCTCCTCTCATCGTAAGACTCGTCCGAAGACTTCTTCTCCTTCTCGTCCTCGAAGTACTTGCCGGAGACGGCCTCGACATCTGGCGAGGAGGCCAGGTAGATCGAGGTCTTAGCCCCCTCCTTTGCGCTCCTAAGGAACGGCCTAGTAATCGCCGCGGGGACCCGCCAGATGTTGGTGGCCACGCCTCCCGGGTGGAGGCAGTTCGCCGTGACGCCCGTCCCCTGGAGCCTGCGGGCCAGCTCGTAGGTGAACATCACCAGCGCCAGCTTCGAGTTCGAGTAGGCGCCCCAACCAGAGGGGGTCTCCTTCTTCTCCATCGCGGCCAGGTCTATGTGCCCATTGAAGTGCGCCACGGAGGAGACGTTGACGATGCGAGACGGGGTGCCCGCTTTCAGGAGCTCGAGCAGGAGGTTCGTGAGGAGGAACGGGGCTAGGTAGTCCACGGCGAGCGTGGTCTCGAAGCCGTCCTCCGTCTTCCCCGAGAAGCTGAAGAGCCCGGCGTTGTTCACAAGCACGTGGAGCTTGCCGTACCTGTTTCGGATCTCGGCGGCGAGCGTCCTGACCTCGGCGAGGGAGGATAGGTCGCAGAGCAGCAGGTCGACGGAATCGTTCCCCGACTCTTTCGAGATCTCCTGTCTCGCGGAATCGCCCTTGGCCTTGTTGCGACAGACCATCACCACGTTCGCCTTCATGCGCGCGAGCGCGAGGGCCGTCTCTCTGCCTATCCCGGAGTTCGCCCCTGTGACGATGCAGGTCTTGCCTTCGAGCATGGAGGCGTGCCTGCGCTTCCTCCCTTTAAGGGAGGTGCAGGAAGAGGCGCCCTACTTCGCGTGACCGAACCTGTGGGGGTCCTTGTCGAAGCTGGCCTTGCAGGCTGCGGAGCAGAAGTAGAACACGTTCCCGTCGTGCGCCGACCTGAGCTTCGTCGTCTTCTCGTCCACCGTCATTCCACACACGGGATCCTTTACCAAGGTTATCTACGGGAAGACTGGCTGCTTCCGCCTATATGAAAACTTTCCTTTACAAACGTAAAGTCTTTTAGGGCCGCAGCATCTTCGGTCGCTCCTTGAAACCCGACGAGATCGACGCCAGGATTCTCGGAGCTCTCATCGACGACGGAAGAGCATCGCTCAGGCAGATCGCGAAGAGGACCTCGCTCACTACGCCGACGGTCTCCGCGAGGTTTGACCGAATGAAGAAGTCCGGGATGATTAGGAAGTTCGTGCCGGTTCTTTCCCCGGACTCGGTCGGCCGCGGGGTCTTCGCCGTCATATCATTGAAAGTGAACTCTTCGTCGGCCGAGAAGCTCGGGAGTGACCTTTCGAAGCTGCCGGAGGTGGAGAATGTCTACGTCACGACGGGGCAGGGGATGACCCTGAAGGTCGCCCTGAGCGACGTAGCAGGTCTCCAGAAATTTCTCAGCCGGCGCGTGTTGGCGCGGCCTGGAGTGAGCGTCGCATCGAGCCAGATTATAACCAAAGTCGTAAAGGAAGAGCCAGCCCCGCTTTCCCCTTCGGCGCTAATCATGAACCTCAAGTGCGACTTTTGTCATGAGGAGGTCGCCAGAGCCAGGCCCTACACGCTGACCACCCGCTCTTCGCGCTATTACTTCTGCTGCAAGACTTGCAGGAACGCCTACCTGGAGAAATTCGGACCGAGGCTCGCCCGCATTAAGCACGGCGAGAAAACAGCTTTACGTATGTAAAGCCAGGGGTTTAAGACCGTCCATCTCGCCGATTCTATAATGGCGGCAGACCCCGTCTGTGTATGCTTAAATGAGAATTCTGCATCGATATTCATGGAATCTAGCCGCGACAGAGAATGGGTCAGGGTGTATGAAAGCGGCTCATCAATGGAAGCCATTGCGAGAAAATTTGGAGTTAGTTCGTCTACGGTCCGTCGTCATCTTATGATGTTGAAAGTCGAGTTGAGGGACGGGAGAGAAGCCTCCATCAAAGCCTCGACAAAATATCCAAAGTACCCCTTCTCTGGCGACGCTTTGGAAGGGGCTTATCTGTGCGGATTCATTGAGGACTGCCACATCCGGAAAAGCGGTCGCCTGATAGAAGTCTCAACGACGACGACCCATCCGTCGATGGAAGTACTTTATCAAAGATTATTTCAGAACTACGGCAACATTTACCGTGTAGCTTCATTCGATCACTTACACTTGTATTACAGATTTCAGTTTGCGACATATTTGGAATCGAGCTTCGAAGAGGCGCTCCAGAAAGGGCCTGGTCTTCCACCGAACGTCCCGCGAGCAATAGAAAATCCCCTGCTCCTTGAGTATCTTGCCGGTCTTGTGGATGCTGAAGGAGGAGTACGATTGTACAAAAACGGCAGAATGGCGGATTCAGTCCTCTACATCACGATAAACAAATATCGATTGTTGACCTCCTTGAGACGAGTTTTTGGGGGAAGACTCTACTTCCATGAACGAGCTTGGAGGTTAGTTTTTTATGGCAAGAGAGCGAACTACATCCTTGACAGACTTAACCTAAAACACGCCGAGAAGATAACGAAGAGCGCCTTTGTGAAAAAAGCTCGAGGGCAGCGGTGGAACGCAGTGAGCGACGAATGGTTATCTATTGTGAGAGGAATTGATGCCGACGTCATTCAATATCGGGAACAAGCGAGAGCAGAATACATACGTGTTCACGGCAGTCCGCATCCTAAGGACCTAATGGGCCTGTGAGAGACATAGGGTCCGATCCAGTGTGCGGAATGTATGTCGACGAGTCCACAGCAGAGCTGAAGGCCCAGGTTCGGGGAGTCAACTACTACTTCTGCAGCGAGAGTTGCATGCGCGAGTTCCTCGCGCCCGAGAAGGAGCTCAGGAAGCTCAAGGTGGAGCTCGCGGCCGCCGCGCTCCTGGCCGTGCCGATCCTCCTCATCACCTACTCGGGGACACTCCCCGCGCGGACCTCCAACTACCTGCTCTTCGCGCTCGAAACTCCCATCCAGTTCGTCATCGGGTGGAGGTTCTACCGGGGGACGTACGACGGCATCAGGAGCAGGATGGGGAACATGGACGCCCTCATCGCGCTCGGGACGTCTGCCGCGTGGGGCTACTCCTCGGCGGTCACCCTCGCCCCCGGCGCCTTGCCGTCGTCCGGGGTCTACTTCGACACCGCGGCCGTGATAATCACCCTGGTGCTGGCGGGCCGCTTTCTTGAGCACGCGACGAAGAGCAGGGCCTCGGCCGCGGTGAGGAAGCTGGTGGACCTCCAACCCACGATGGCTCGCCGCCTCGCCCCTGACGGCTCGGAGGCAGAGGTTCCGGTGGAGCAGGTCGGCGTCGGGGACGCGCTCCTCGTCAAGCCGGGTGAGAGGATACCCGTCGACGCGGTGGTGGTCGAGGGCGCGTCCGCCGTAGACGAGTCCATGATAACGGGCGAGAGCATTCCGGTGGAAAAGGGGCCCGGCGACGAGGTGATAGGGGCGACCATCAACAAGTCGGGCCTCCTGAAGCTGAGGGCCGACAAGGTGGGGCAGGACACGGCCCTCTTCCAGATAGTCAAGCTGGTCGAGGAGGCGCAGGCGGGAAGGGCGCCGATCCAGCGCCTCGCGGACAGGATCGCGTCCTACTTCGTCCCGGTCGTCATCGCCGCCGCGGCGGTGGCAGGCCTGTCCTGGTTCTACATCGGCCACATCGGGCTCGACTTCTCCGTGCTCGCCTTCGTCTCGGTCGTCGTGATAGCCTGCCCCTGCGCTCTGGGGGTGGCCACCCCCGCGGCGCTCCTCGTGGGGACGAGCAGGGGGGCTCAGTGCGGCGTCCTGATCAAGGGCGGGGAGTACCTCGAACGGGCGGGGAAGGTGGACACGGTGGTCTTCGACAAGACGGGCACCCTCACTAGAGGGAGGCCGTCCCTCACAGACGTCGTGCCCTTGGGTGGGCTCGGTCAGGAGGAGCTCCTGCACCTGGCAGCTTCCGTGGAGAAGGGCTCGGAACACCCTCTGGGTCAGGCGGTCGTCAACGAGGCGAGGCGCCGCTCCGTCTCCCTCTCCGAGCCGCGCGACTTTCAGGCCATCCCTGGGGAGGGCGTGAAGGCCGCCGTCGACGGGAGGGTGGTGCTTCTGGGGAACAGGCGCTTGGTCGCGGAGGGCGGAGCCGACCTGTCGGGGGTGGAGGCGCGTCTCGCCGAGCTCGAGGACGAGGGAAAGACGGGGATGGTCGTGGTCGTCGACGGTAAGGCCGCCGGAGTCTTGGCTGTAGCCGACACGGTGAAGCCCTCCGCGAAGCCGGCTGTGGACGCGCTCAAAGCGATGGGGATTGAGGTCGTGATGCTCACGGGAGACAACTCGCGGACGGCCGCGGCGATAGCCCACGGGCTGGGCATCGAAAAGTTCGTCGCCGAGGTCCTCCCACAGCAGAAGGAGGAAGCGATAGCGTCCATGCAGAAGGAGGGGAGGGTCGTCGCGATGGTGGGTGACGGCATCAACGACGCGCCCGCGCTGGCCGCCGCGGACGTCGGCATAGCCATCGGGAGCGGGACGGACATTGCGAAGGAGGCGGGCGGGATAGTGCTGATCAAAGACGACCTTCAGAACGTCCCGACTGCGATCAAGCTCAGCCGGAGGACTCTCTCAAAGATAAGGCAGAACCTGTTCTGGGCGTTCGCATACAACGTGGTCTTGATCCCGGTAGCAGCCGGGGCGCTGGTGCCCTTCCTCGGCGCCCAGGTCTACGAAGTCCTGCCTTTCCTAGCCGCCGGTGCGATGGCCGTGAGTTCGGCGACGGTTATCAGCAACTCCCTCCTTCTCTTCCGCTTCAAGCCCGCTTGACGGGCCGACCAGCTCTTCCTGGCCGGCGATCTGGGCGAGGGTCTTCTTGCTGACCGCGGAGTAGTCGTAGTCGTTCGCGTCGTACCCAGGCTGGGAGTACTCATCGCGATGCTTGATCAGCAACCACGACTCCTTCCCGCCCCAGCCGGCCGTCCGGACGAGCGCGAACGAGCCCTTCAGCTTCTTGCCGTAGAGCCTGAACTTCAGGTTCCCTTCCTCGAGGCTCTCCTTGGCGACCCGCTCGGCCTCCTTCTTCTCCACCACCTCCCTTCGCACCCCCTTGCTCACCTCCACCTCGGGGTCGTAGGTCCCCTCGTCCCATATCATGACCGGGCCCGCCCCATACTCCCCCTTGAGCACGCCCTCGAAGTGCCGGTACTCCATCAGGTGGTCTGACGTCGGCATCGCGAGGCGCCTGAAGCCGCTGTCGAGCGTCGGCCCCTTCGGGACCGACCAGGAGGGCATCACCCCTCCTACCTCGAGCCGAAAGTCGTAGTGGAGGGACGTCGCCTTGTGCTTCTGGACCACGAACGCGAGCAGTCCTTTCTTCATCTCGACCAGTCCCGAGACCACGCTCGCACTGTTTTTATCTTTCCAAATCACCTCCGGACACGCATGCAAAGGGATCCAAGGCTCCGCGTGGCCGAGACCAGCTCGATGTTGGTCGGGCGCGGACTAGCTGCGATAGACCCCAAGGTGATGGATAGCCTCGGTCTGTCCGCGGGGGACGTCATCGAGATTACGGGCAAGGGGAAGAAGAGCCACGCGGTCGTGTGGACCGGCTACCCCGAGGACTATGGCAGAGGACTGATCCGCATCGACGGCTATACGAGGAACAACCTCGGCGTAGGCATCGACGACACGGTTTCTGTCGCGCCCGCCGAGGCGAAGGAGGCGCAGGAGGTCGTCCTCGCCCCAACCGAGCAGCTCAGCGTCGAAGGGCTTGAAGAGGCGTTCCCCGAAATCCTGGAGAACCGGGTGATGACCAAGGGGGACTCCCTCCCGTTCAGCATAATGGGGAAGAAGATCGACTTCGTCGTCGACTCGACCTCGCCCGCCGGGGCGGTGGTCGTCACCCTCGAGACGAGGTTCAGGCTCGGGACCATGCACAAGCCCCTCAACACGGGTGTCCCGCGCATCACATACGAGGACCTTGGGGGGCTGACGAAGGAGATCCAGAAGATCCGCGAGATGATCGAGCTCCCCCTGAGGCACCCTGAGATCTTCGAGCGCGTGGGGATAGAAGCGCCCAAGGGCGTCCTGCTCTACGGCCCGCCAGGCACCGGGAAGACCCTCCTCGCAAAGGCGGTCGCGAACGAGACCAACTCGAACTTCTACTCCATCGCAGGCCCCGAGATAATGGGCAAGTACTACGGGGAGAGCGAGGAGAGGCTCAGGGGGATCTTCAAGGAGGCGAAGGAGAACGCCCCGAGCATAATCTTCATCGACGAGATAGACTCGATCGCCCCGAAGAGGGAGGAGGTCTCCGGTGAGCTGGAGAAGAGGATAGTCTCGCAGCTCCTCACCCTCATGGACGGCCTCGAGTCGCGCGGCAAGGTCGTCGTGATTGCCGCGACCAACCGGCCAGACGCCCTCGACCCCGCGCTGAGGCGCCCAGGAAGGTTCGACAGGGAGATAGAGATCGGGATACCCGACGAGAAGAGCCGCCTGGAGATCCTGCAGATCCACACGAGGGGGATGCCGATGGAGCCTGACGTAAAGCTCGATGAGATGGCGCGGGTCACCCACGGCTTCGTGGGCGCTGACCTGCAGGCGCTCGCGAGGGAGGCCGCCATACTCGCCGTGAGGAGGGTCATCCCCGAGATAAGCATGGACGAGACCAAGGTCCCCGCGAAGACGCTCAACAAGATCAAGGTGAAGATGCAGGACTTCCAGGACGCGCTCCGGGACGTCCAGCCCTCCGCGATGAGGGAGGTCCTCGTGCAGGTCCCGAACGTGAAGTGGGAGGATATCGGCGGCCTAACCTCGGTGAAGCAGGAGCTGACCGAGGCGGTCGAGTGGCCCCTCAAGTACGGCAAGCTCTTCGCGAAGGGGGACGTCAAGCCCCCGAAGGGCATACTGCTCTACGGCCCGCCCGGGACGGGGAAGACCCTGATAGCCAAGGCCGTGGCCAACGAGAGCGAGGCGAACTTCATCAGCATCAAGGGGCCCGAGCTCATCTCGAAGTGGGTCGGCGAGTCGGAGAAGGGCGTGAGGGAGGTCTTCAGGAAGGCCCGCGCCGCTGCCCCATGCGTGATCTTCTTCGACGAGGTCGACGCGATAGCGCCGAGGAGGAAGTCGGGCGAGACCGACAGCCAGGTGACCGAGCGCGTCGTCAGCCAGCTCCTGACCGAGATGGACGGGCTCGAGGAGCTCAAGGGGGTGGTCGTGCTCGGCGCGACGAACAGGCCGGACATCATCGACGAGGCGCTGCTGAGGCCCGGCCGGTTCGACAAGCTCCTGCGAATCCCTCCTCCCGACAAGGAGGGCAGGATAGAGATACTCAAGATACACACCAAGAAGAAGCCCCTCGCCAAGGACGTGGACGTCACCAAGCTCGCCGAGCTCACCGAGGGATACACCGGGGCCGAGCTCGCCGCCGCAGCGAACGCGGCCGCAATCGGGGCCATCAAGCAGTACGTCAAGGCTCACGGCAAGGACGCGGAGGCCGGGGCGGGAGACCTCACCATCACGATGCGCGACTTTGAAGAGGCGATCAAGGAGACGAGGCGCAAGGCGACCCCGGATTCAGGCCGCCAGCGGCCCGGTCTGGGCTAGTCAGACGGAGGCGGGCTTCGGATCCTCGTTGAGGAATCTCTTGATTCCCGTCCCGAACATCAGCATCATCAGCCAGAACCCAAGCATCAGCGCGACGAGGGAATAGCTGCTGTAGAGGTTGAGTGCGATCAGGCCCGCCACGATTATCGTCGCCCCGACGAAGTTCGAGAGGCCCCAGAGGACATTGGTCCGGGGGGATGACCTCTGCCCGAATGGGCTCCTGAAGACCTTCCCGGCGGCGCCGAATGTGAAGTGGGGGACCCCGTTGCCGAGCAGGAACCCGAGGACGAAATACCAGACGAGAAAGAGCTCGACCGAGTCCTTCTCACCCGTCCTCTAGGTAGACTGAGCCTTCCCTAACCTCGACCGGATACGTCTTCAGGGGCTGGACGTCTATTTCGGCGACGACGGGCGGCAAGCCAGGCCGAATCCCGCCGACGTTCTTGCCGCTGGTGACGTCGAACTTTGCGCCGTGAAGCGCACACGTGACGACGTTCCCATCAAGAGTGCCTCTGGCCAGGCTGGCCCTCATGTGCCCGCAGTTGTTCTGGGTCGCGTATACGGTCCCTGCCACGTTATAGAGAAGGATGTCCCGGTCGAACGCCCTCACTCGCTTCATCGTCCCGACCGGCACCTCATCCAGCTTCGCTACCTCCGTCTGCATCGCGCTACGTGACCTCGATTTCGCCCACTCGCTATAAACCTATTCGACCGCCGAGCCTCACAGATCCTCCCTAGTGCGCAGCGACCTTCCGGCTGCCGACAAGAGGTAGTTCAGGGCGAGGACGGTGTAGGCGAGCGCGACGCCGAGGAAGGCGACGGAAAGGGGCACCAGAGCCGACGAGCCCACGGCCGACGCGGCCGGTCCGGCGGCCAGCACGAGCACCATGATCGGGGAGACGAGGAGCAGGTTGATGAGCGTCTGGTAAAGGAACCTCTTCACGTCGGTCAGGTCCTGCCCTTGCGCGAGGAGCAGGTCGTCCGAAGTGCTCTGCCCGTACCTCGCTGCGAAGTACATCCCTCCTGCCATCATGACGGCCGCCACCTCAAGCGCCCCCGGGAGAGAGAGGGCCACGGGGAGGAGCGAGGCAGGGTGCTTCAGGTCGCCCAGGATGAGCGGGGCGCCGACTGCCGCCGCGACCGGCGACAGCAGGAGCAGCAGCGGCGTGACCCTCGCCCTGTAGGCCTCCCGGACGTAGCGCGTCAGGTCGAGCGAGGACGTCTTGATTATCCAGAGCCTCTCCTTCTCTAGCCACCTCGCGGCCGTCCCCGACCCGAAGGAGCCGATGATGAAGAGGATGAACAAGAACGAGGTCGGGGATGACTGGAAGGTCCCCGAGAGCGAGTAGATCACCATGAAGCCCGCGAGGAAGAGCGTGTTGATCAGCATGCTCCGCGTCTCCTTGGTCCTGCTCATCATCACCCTCTCCTTCGCCCTCACGACCGCCCAGACCGACCTCCCGTTCGTCTCGAGCCTCGACGAGCCGCGCTTCGTCTCGTCCGCGGCCGAGTCGGCGTCCTCCAGCCTCAGCACCTCGTAGAACTGCGCCCGCGACATCCTCACGCCGAGGGCGAGGAGGCCCACGAACCAGGCGCCGAGCGCCACGAGGCTGAGCCCCGCCTCGGCCGTCCACTTCGCGCCGCTCAGGAGGTCGAAGCTCACCTTGGCCGCCAGCCCGTTCGGCAGGACGTCGACCACCTCTCCCAGGATGGGAGGGGCGCCCGGGATCAGCAGCGCGATCGGGACGAGGCTGACCACGATCACAGCGGCCATCAGGGCGTTCCTGAGGAGCCTGACCCTGGGCCCGAACTTCGAGTTGAGCGAGAGGGTGATGTCGGCGCTGAGGAACAGCCCCATCACGAAGAAGGCGAGGGTCACCAACCCCGCGAGGACGGCCGCGGCGTCGGGCGTCCCGTAGGACTCGGCGAACCTGAAGTACAAGACGAAGATGGGCGGGAACGACAGCAGCACCGTCGTCACGGAGTTCATCAGCACCTTCGCGGCGAAGACCTCGCGCGGCCTCACCGGAGACGTGAAGACGTAGTCGACGTCAGCGGAGGAGACCGGGAGGCCGCTCCCGTTGAACCCGCTCTGGATGAGGCCCACGAGGAAGAACGCGAAGATCAGGCTCAGGCTGGCGTCCGATACGCCGCTGCCGAGGCTGAACCTCGAGGAGAAGGAGAGGAACGTCCCTCCCACGAAGAGGACGAAGACCACACCGAAGGACTCGCCCACGATCATCCATACCGCTATTGCCCGGGTGAAGCGCCCCTTCATCCAGTACCTGACTAGGGTCGCGACGGTGCTCCAGCCATTCAAGGGAGGTCAGTTCTCCATGGCGTGCGCTGGCTACGCCGTCTCGGCGGTGAGCTTGAGGAAGACCTCGTCGAGCCTGGCGTCCTTCCCAGCGTCGGCCATCCTGCGGAGGCTGTCGAGCGCCCCGAGGGCTATTATGCTGCCCTTGTCGATTATCGCTATCCTCGTCGCGTGGTCCTGCGCGATCTCCAGGTTGTGGGTCGAGAGGAGCACCGTCGTCCCCTTCTTGCCCTGGGCAGCTATCCAGCTGTTTACGAAGACCTGGGTCTTGGGGTCCAGGGCGGTGAGCGGCTCGTCCAGCACCAGCACCTTCGGGTCGTGCAGCGTCGCGGCGATGAGGGCTACCTTCTGCTTCATCCCCTTCGAGAGCGCGCCCAGCATGGCGTCCGCCTTCTCCTCGAGCGAGAAGGTCATCAGCGCCTCGGAGATCTTGTCCCGCAGCGCGTCGTCGGGGACGTCCCTGATCTTCCCCAGGAAGCTCAGGAACTCGCTCACCGTCAGCCCGGGGTAGAGCGACGGGTTCTCCGGCAGGTAGCCGACGTTCCTCTTGGCCGCCTCCGGCTCCTTCGCGAGGTCGCTCCCGCCCACCTTCACGTAGCCCGTGGTCGGGCGCAGGATTCCTACGACTATCTTCATGAGGGTGCTCTTCCCAGCGCCGTTGGGCCCGAGGAGGCCGAGTATCTCGCCGGCGCTGACCTCTAGTGAGACGTCGTTCAGCGCGACGACCTTGCCGTAGGTCTTGGTCAGGTTGGCTATCTCGATCTCGTTCTCTGGCAGCGACCCCGCCCCCTTCAAATCGACCGCGGCAAAGGACAGGTCACACCCTTGCTGGGCGTCCGCCGGAAGGCCGCCTCGCCCGGACCTTCGTGGCGCCCGGCGGGACCTGCCTCAGCTCGTTGAATATGTCCCCGAAGGCCTTCTCGAAGTACTCCATCGACCTCTCCAGCGTGGCCTTCCCCTCCGTCGTGAGCTCGTAGACGGAGTTCCGCCCCTGCTGGCTCGCCACTATGAGCCGGCGGGTGGCCAGCTCCTTGAGCGCCGGGTATATCGTCCCGGGGTTGGGCTTGTCTCCCCTCCGGTTCCCTATCTCCGTGGCGAGCTCCTGCCCGTACATCGGCCGCCTGGAGAGCAGCCAGAGGATGGTGAACGACAGCATCCCGCGCATGTCGCACATCTCCTCTCCTTCGTCTTCCTTCACAATCTTCATCGCTGAGGGCCGTCGGTGACAATCCCCTCCGCAATTATAAGGATATGGGATGACCAATACCACTATCCTTATATTGGACGTCCCATACAATGGCCACAGGCGAAATCGTATGGTTGACATCTGTGGTTTGGGGTCGCGGGCGGCGGGAGGTCTAGAGGATGTCTAGCCCGCTGGGAGGCGTCAGCCTGAGCACCATCCTCAGCTCCGCCTACTACGTCCTAATCTTCGTCTTCATATTCTACGGCGGGAGGATCCAGTCGCGCCTCTCGGTCAACAGCATCGGCAAGTCGCTCGGCCGTCTCGAGTCGATGAGGGATAAGGCGAGGAGGGAGGTCTTGGACTACTTCGGGCAAAAGGGCTCCCCGACGGGCGACGTCGGCGAGAGGGTGGACCGCTTCCTGGACTATGTCACGATAATGCCGGAGGGCATGGATCCGGCCGGGATCATCGGGAAGGTCGAGCATATCGCGGAGACGAGCGACGAAAGGGCCAGGGCAGAGATAAGGGGCATCATCGGGAACGCAGACGCGGTCTCCCTCTCGGTGGCGCAGAACATGCTGGAGCTGGCGAGCGGCCTGAACACCATAACCAAGGTGGTGAGGCACTACTACCTGCTCGGAAAGAAGGCAGGCTCGTCCATGGCGCTCATGCAGCTTCAGATGAGCCTCCCACAGATAATGGAGCAGGCAGACGCGCTGTCGAAGGCGATGGACTCGGTCAAGACGGGGATGCCCATCGGCGACGGGGTAGGCCCACTGGTGGCGTCTAGGTTCATCAGCGGGGCTCCGAAGCAGACGGTGGCCAAGGACACGGTCGTAGGCACGACGGCATTCGAGGGCCGGACGCTCTATGTGCTCAAGGCCGAGGGGCCGATGGGGTACGTGGGACAGCCGGGAGTCGCAATCCGGCGCCTCGTGGAGGAGATGAACGTCCCTCTGAAGGCGATCATCATGGTGGACGCGGCGGGCAAGCTCGAGGGCGAGGAGACGGGCCAGGTCGCTGAGGGGGTCGGCGCCGCCATAGGAGGCTTGGGCGTCGAGAAGTTCCAGATCGAGGAGGTCGCCACCAAGCACGACATACCGGTCTACGCCGTACTCGTCAAGGAAGGCGACCTCGACGTGATGGCGACGATGAAGAAGGAGATAGCGGACGGCGCGGAGAAGGCGGTGAGCCTCGTCAAGAGGATAATCCAGGAGAGGACGAAGGAGGGCGAGGCCGTCCTCCTGGCCGGGATAGGGAACACCCTGGGCGTGGGCCAGTAGCTTGGACTCCAAGCTCTCGACCCGCCCCGCCGAGCTCGCGCCCTTCGTGATGGACGGAGGGATGAGGCTCGGGTCGCCCACTCTGCGCGTGAGGCGCCTGCGGCCCATGCTCGACTTTTACGTGGGCCGGCTGGGCCTCACACCGAAGGTGGTAGACGAGGGCGCGTCGGGCCTGAAGACCGTCGACTTGGGCTTCTCAGGCGCGCCTCAGGATGCCCTGTTGACCCTGAGGGAAGACCCGCAGGCTAGGCAGGCCCCGCGCGACTTCGCGGGGCTCTACCACTATGCGGTGCTCGTCCCGGACAGGAGAAGTCTCGCCTCCACGTTCCTGGCGATAGGGGGCTCGGGCGTGCCCTACGAGGGGTTCGCCGACCACCAGGTGAGCGAGTCCCTCTACCTCCACGACGTCGAGAGGAACGGGATGGAGATCTACGCGGACAGGCCCCGGAACGCCTGGTCTGACTGGAGGAAGATATCGGAGCGCATAGCGGCCACGGGGGACATGTCGCTCATGGCCCCGATGAGCCAGCCCTTGGACTTCGAGTCGCTCCTCGGCGAGCTGGGAGAGGAAGGCGCCCGAGGGAAGCCCACGGCGTTCCCCACCGGGGCCAGGATCGGGCACGTGCACCTCAGGGTCACCGACCTCGATAGGTCGGTCAAGTTCTACCACGAGAAGCTCGGGCTGGAGACGATGATGCACGTCCCGCAGATGGGCGCGGCCTTCCTCTCAGCTGGGGGCTACCATCACCACATCGGGCTCAACACCTGGCATAGCCTCCACGGGACGCCGCACGAGGACGGCGACGCCGGGCTGGACGAGCTCAAAGTCGTCGTCCCTGACGGGGACGTCCTGAGGGAGGTCGCCCGACGTCTCCCAGGCTCTCGGACCGAGGGAGGAGCGCTGGTGGCGAGGGACCCAGACGGCATCCGCATATCGCTCGTCCCCCAGGCCTGACGGCGCCGCGAGCGCCCCGCCAGAACTGCTTATAGGGCGCGAGAAGGGAGTTCAGCGAGATGCCGAGCATCGACGTCGGCGGCGTCTCGCTATACCACGAACGTGCGGGGAGCGGCGAGCCGGTGGTTTTCTCACACGGGATCCCTACCGACTACCGCGCCTGGAACGCCCAGGTCAAGGCCTTCTCCCAGAGATACTCGACGGTGACCTACAGCAGGCGCTACGCCTCCCCGAACAACAGGGAAGGGGACGTGACCGACAGCACGATAGCCGCGAACGCCGCCGACCTCAAGGGGCTCATAGAGGGGCTCGGGATCGCCCCGGTTCACCTGGTCGGGCACTCCTACGGGGGGTTCGTGGCCGCTTACCTTGCGGCCGACCGCCCGGACCTTGTCCGCACCCTCATCCTCGTGGAGCCCGCCATCGCCACCCTGCTGGTGGAGGACCCCAACAGCTCCGGACAGATGTTCACCCTGCTGATAAGCAGCCCCGGTGTCGCGCTCTCCGCCAGGCGCTTCCAGTCGGGCTCCCTCGTCCCCGCCCTGAAGGCGCTGGACTCGGGCCAGACCAAGAAGGCAGTCCAGCTGAACGTAGACGGTATCCAGAACAAGGTCGGGGCGTTCGCCGAGCTGCCTGAGGCTGCCAGGCAGATGATGCTCGACAACGCGAGGACCATCGCGGAGCTCAGGACCAGGCTCCCGCCATTCAAGGCCCAGGCGGCGAAGATCTCCTGCCGGACGCTCGTGGTCAACGGCCAGCAGACCGCGGTGTGGCTCCAGCGCATCGGCGAGCTGGTCGCGCGGGCAGTCCCCCACAGCGAGGCCCTTGCCGTGAGCGCCTCGAGGCACTTCCCTCACCTGGAGAACGCGGAAGAGTTCAACGCCGCGGCGCTCAAGTTCATATCGAGACGCGAATAGGATTTTCCTCAGCCGGCGAGCTTTCCCCTGATTTCGTCGGAGATTCTCTTCGGCCTCCCGTCCTCGCCGACGAAGACGTGCACCGTGTGCCCGACGCAGAGGAGCTCCCCTCCTGGCATCTTGAGGACCTCGTAGTCGAGCCTGAAGCTGGACCTCCCGACCTTTGTCGCCGTGGCCTTCACGACCACCTCGTCGTCATACCTCGCCGACGACTTGTAGTCAGCCACCGCCCGGACGACGGGCGTGTGCAGCCCCCGCTTCTGGACCTCGCTATATGGCAGCCCGACCGACCTGAATAGCTCCGTCCTCGCCACCTCGAACCAGACGAAGTACTCAGCGTAGTACGCGACCTCCATCGCGTCCGTCTCCGCGAACCTCACGCGAAGCTTCACAGAATGCTCGAGCGGCAAATTGCCCGGCATCAGAGGCGGGCTCATGCCTTTTACATCCTCCTCCTTTTTTCGCCGCCTCGTCTCAGAAAAGGACCCATTTCTTCAGTGCGATTCTCTCGATGAACTCTCTGTCGAGCTGCACGCCGATTCCTGGCCCGGAGTTCGGCCTGATCCTCCCGCCCCTCATCTTGAACGGGTTCTTTGCAAGGTCCCTCTCGAAGTAGCGGTCGTTGGGAGAGGTGTCCCCAGGATAGTCGACCTCCCTCTGAGAAGCCAGGGCGACGTTGAACGCCCTCCCCACCCCGGTCTCCAGCATCCCGCCCACCCAGACGTGAGCCCCGCTGGCCCTCGCGAGCCGCGCGATCTCCATCGCGACGGTGAGGCCTCCGACCCTTCCGGGCTTGACGTTGATCACGCTCGCGGCCCCCATCTCAAGGGCCTCGCTCGCCCTCTCTAGAGTGGTCACAGACTCGTCCAGACAGATCGGGGTGGACATCTCCTTCGCCAGAGCTGAGTGGCCCGCGAGGTCGTCGTACCCCAGCGGCTGCTCCAGGTACTGGAGCCCGAACCTGTCGATGCGCCTCAGCGCGGCCATGTCTCTGGGTAGCTCGAAGCACGCGTTGGCGTCGGCGCTGAGCGGGATTTCAGGGAACGCGTCCCTTATCGCCCCGAGCGTCCTGTATGCCCCCTTCCTGTCGATCTTGACCTTGATCCGCTTGTACCCGCGCTCCAGCGCAGCGCTCACCTGCGCTCTGACCTCTCCCTCGGCTCCCAGCCCGATCGCGACGCCTGCGTCCGCGTATCCCCTCGACCCTCCCAGGGCCTCGTTCAGCGTCGTCCCGTCGACCTTGGCGCGGTAGTCCCACAGGAGCATCTCAACCGCGGCCTTCGCCATCTGGTGACCCTTGACGCCCTCGACGGAGTCGAGGAACCTCCCGGGCGACGGAGGGCCGGCTCGGAGCATGTCGGCGAACCGGCTCTTGATCGCGCGCAGCGCGCTCTCGTTGTCCTCGCCCGTGCAGGAGGGGTTCTCGTCCGTGACGCACTCGGACAGCGCCTCCGTGCCGCCGTGCGTCAGCTGGAGGATCAGGGCGTTCCTGGAGAGCATTGTCCCCCCGCTGTTGGTGAAGGCGGAGAGGAGGGGCATCTTCACGAGGCTGACCCTGAGGCTCAACCCGAGTTCGGGTCACCCCGCCCGCTTTAACGTTTGAGCCGCGACTCGCAACCCTTAATACCACTGAGCCGTGGTAATTGCTGGAACGGGACCGAGAATGCCTCCTCGCCGAAGCGCCGCTTCCTTGTCTTTCGCCGAGCCTAGACAGCGCTCCATCCTCCGGGACTGGGTGGACCGCTCGCTCGCGGAGGGGCTCTCCGAGGCCAGGAGCAGGGGCGCGGCCGTGATACACGTAAGCACCAGGAAGATCGACTGTGAGCTCCCACTTGGCGTGTTCGACTCGTCGCTCGAGGACGCCCAGTTCTTCGGCGGCCCTGAGCGCGCAGTGCTGGGCATGGGGGCAGCCAAGTCCTTCGAGCTGGCTCCTCCGAAGCGGATGGGGGGCCGGGCTAGGAGGAGCCTCCTGGGACTGGGCGCAGTCTCCGCGGCAGACTCCTCCAAGGTCATGGTGATCGGCGGCTGGGGGTTCCCATCCTCTCCCGGACAGGCGGAGAAGGGCGCCTGGAGCGACTTCCCCCCTTCGCGCTGGGTCATCCCGGCTCTCACGTTCACATCGAGCGGCAGGGAGACGCACATCACGCTCGTCGCGCGCGTCAGGCCCTCCTCCGAGCCGGCCCCGCTTCGCGCCGTCTATCGGGCCTTGATCCGGGGGCTGGAGGCTCGCGCCGCTGAAGAGGGGGGTGCGCCGGAAGATGCCCTTCCCTCACTCAAGACTGCCAGGAGCATCCCATCCGGGAAGCGCTGGGTCTCGCTCGCCCGGGAGGCCATCGAGTCCATCTCGCGGGACGAGCTGAAGAAGGTCGTGCTCTCGCGAGCCGTCTCGCTCACGTTCAACGCCCGTGTCCCTGCCTCGGCGGTCCTGAAGAGGCTGATCGCCCTCAACCCGGACTCCACGGTCTTCGCGATCAAGAGGAGGGGCTCGGTCTTCCTCGGAGCGACCCCGGAGAGCCTGCTCTCCTTGAAGCGGGGAAAAGTGGAGGTCGACTGCCTCGCCGCTTCCTCTCCGCGGACCTCTGACAAGGCCGATGACGACGCCCTCGGGGCGCGCCTGCTCAGGGACCCCAAGTCGGGCAGGGAACACGAGTTCGTGGTGCAGGCGGCGGTCAGCGCCCTCTCTCCCATCAGCTCGAGGGTCGAGGTCCCGGGCGCGCCAGTCCTGAAGAGGCTGACGACGATACAGCACCTGTACACGCCCGTGAAGGCGACCCTCCTCGACGGCGAGGGCGTCTGGGCTGCGGCCATGGCCCTCTGGCCGACCCCGGCAATCGGGGGCGTACCCAGGGAGGCGGCGGTCCGCTGGATCCGCAGGTCCGAGATCGCGCGGCGGGGGTGGTACTCGGGCGTCGTGGGGCTCCTGAACGCCCGCCAGAGCGAGGCGGACCTCGTCGTGGGCATCCGGTCAGGGGTGATCAAGGGAAGGCAGGCCGTGCTCTACGCGGGGGCCGGGCTGGTCGAGGGCTCTGAGCCACGCGACGAGCTAGAGGAGACAAGCTGGAAGCTGAGGACCATGAGCAGGGCGTTGGGCATAGACGCCGACCGCGGAGGTTGATTTTGGGCATGGAGGACTTCGAGGCGTACGCCCAGTCGTTCGTCGACGGCCTGATGGACGGGGACGTCAAGAACGTCGTGATCTGCCCCGGCTCTAGGTCGACGCCCATATCGATCGCGTTCGCCAGGAGGGCAGGCGAGGTCCGGCAGTGGGTCCTCTACGACGAGAGGTCCGCCGCGTTCTTCGCCCTCGGGATGGCGAAGAGCTCCTCGTCCCCGGTGGCGGTGGTCTGCACCTCGGGCACCGCCGCCGCGAACCTCTTCCCCGCGGTCGCGGAGGCGAGGCTCGGCCGCGTCCCCATCATAGCCGTGACGGCGGACAGGCCTCCGGAGTCCCGCGACTTCGGCGGAGCCCAGACCATCGACCAGGTCCGCCTCTTCGGCTCTCACGCGAAGTGGTCACAGGACATGCCCGTGGCGTCGGGGGCAGACTCCTCGATCCGCTACGCGCGCCTCGTCGGGGCGCGAGCGTCGCACGCCGCCGCTTCCACGCCCCAGGGTCCCGTCCAAGTCAACTTCTCGTTCAGGGAGCCTCTGATCTCTGAGAAGCCGTCCGTCGAGGGCTGGGAGGGACGGAGCCGCGGCGGGGTCGCGGTCGTGGGGTCCAAGTCCATTGCCGACGAGGGGGAGCTACGACGCGTCGCCGCGGAGCTGAGCACGCTCCCGAGGGGCATCATAGTAGCCGGACCCGGGGACTACGGGGGCACCCTGCGAGACGGGCTCTCGACTCTCTCGGAAAGGATGGGGTGGCCGATACTCGCGGATGCCCTCTCCAACCTGAGGCAGGACGGGGCCTTGCGCTCCGGGCTGGTGAGGTGCTACGAGCCTCTGGTGCGAAGCGAGGGTTTCCGCGCCAAAAGGCCAGACTGCGTCGTCCGCCTCGGCGGGGTCCCGACCTCGAAGGAGCTCAACTCCTTCTGTCAGGGGGTGCGGACGGTGTTGCTCGACGACGGGGAGGGTTGGAGGGACCCTGACTTTTGGGCGTCGACCATGGTCTTCGGCGACTTGGCGCACTCGGTCTCATGCCTCAGCGACGCGCTCGAGCGAGCCCCGGCCCCGGATCCCACGTGGCTGGGCACCTGGCTTCAAGCGGACGAAGAGGCGCAGGCGAGGATGGATGCCTTGATGGACAAGATGGGCGAGCCGTTCGAGGGTAAGCTCTTCCACACGCTCTCCAAGAACCTGAGCCCCTCGTCGCCGCTCACGGTCGTAGTGGGGAGCAGCATGCCCGTCCGCGACCTCGACTATTTTTTCCCCGGCGGCAGCAAGAACATCCGGCTCGTCGCAAACCGCGGTGCAAACGGGATAGACGGAGTCGTCTCCACGGCGATGGGGGTGTCGGCCTCTGAGGGAGACGTCCTCCTCGTTCTGGGCGACGTCTCCTTCTACCACGACATGAACGGCCTCCTGGCATCGAAGCTCTACCAGCTCAACGCCACCGTCATCGTGGTCAACAACAGGGGGGGAGGGATCTTCTCGTTCCTCGCGCAACACTCGCTCCCCAAGGAGCTCTTCGAGCAACTCTTCGGCGAGGCGCACGACCTAGACTTCTCCGCGGTGAGGCTCCTCTACGGGGGCGAGTTCAGCCGCGTCGCGGACTGGGGCTCCTTCGACGGCGCCCTGGCGTCCTCGACCAAGGGAAAGGGGCTCAGGGTGATCGAGTTCGTGGCTCCCGAGAGGGAGCGGAACCTGGAGCTTCACAAGGAGGCTTTCCAGAAGCTCTCGTCGCCCTCCACGAAGGGGGAGGTGAGGCGCTAGGATGCCAGAGCTGATGGCGAGCGGCGGAAGGCCGAGCATCTGGTACGAGACCATGGGCGACGCCTCGAACGACGCGCTCGTCCTCCTGCACGGTTTCACGACGACGCACCGCACTTGGGACAAACTGGGTGAGAGACTCGTCAAGAGTCGCTTCCTGATACTACCCGACCTCCCGGGCCACGGAAAGTCTGGCGTCTCGTCCTCCTGGGCCGAGATGGGCGTGGGGCCGACCTCGGACGCATTGGCCGAGGTAGTGGCTCAGGAGATCGGCAAGAGGAAGGCTGCCCTCCTGGGGTACTCGCTCGGCGGAAGGGTCGCCCTCGACCTCGCGTGCAAGCACCAGGAGCTCCTGAGCTGCCTCATCCTCGAAGGAGCGTCGCCAGGGATAGAGGCCGAGGATATCAGGACGGAGAGAAGAGCCAAAGACGACGCCCTCGCCGACGAGATCGAGCGGCTCGGCGTCGAGTGGTTCGTCGACCACTGGCAGGAGACCGCGCTCTTCTCGACGCAGAAGGACCTCGACCGAGACGTCTTCGACGCGATGAGGCGCGACCGCCTCTCGAACTCCGCGAACGGCCTCGCGATGAGCCTCCGGGCGGCGGGGACAGGGGCTATGGTCCCACTCTGGGACAAGATTGGTGAGCTTAAGATTCCAGTGCTCCTTGTGGTCGGGAAGAAGGACAGAAAGTACGCGGAAATCGGAGAGGCCATGCGTGAGAGGATTCCTGAGAGCACGGAAGTGCGGGTGAACGGGGCGGGGCACTGCGTCCACGTCGAGAGGCCGCAGGAGTTCGCGACCCTGACTGAGCGCTTCCTCGCTGGCGTGCCCGCGACGATGCTGGCAGCGGACAGGTGAGCCGCTATCTTGACGATGAGAAACACGCGCAAGGAGAAGTCGGGCTGGGAGACCGTCAAGGACTACGAGGACATACTCTTCCAGCGCAGAGGCGGCATAGCGAAGCTCACCATAAACCGGCCGCAGGTGAGGAACGCGTTCAGGCCTGAGACGCTCTTCGAGCTCTCCGAGGCCTTCGCGACAGTCCGGAACGACCCGACCGTCGGGGTGGCGATACTCACCGGGGCGGGGGACAAGGCCTTCTGCTCGGGAGGGGACCAGAAGGTCAGGGGGCACGCGGGCTACGTCGACAAGCAGGGCGTCCCGCGCCTCAACGTCCTCGACCTGCAGAAGCAGATCAGGAGCCTCCCGAAGCCCGTGATCGCGATGGTAGCGGGGTACGCGATAGGGGGAGGCCACGTCCTCCATCTCGTCTGCGACCTCACCATCGCCGCGGACAACGCGGTCTTCGGCCAGACCGGCCCGAAGGTGGGCAGCTTCGACGCCGGCTTCGGGGCTGGGCTCCTCGCGCGCATGGTAGGGCCGAAGAAGGCGAAGGAGATCTGGTACCTCTGCAGGCGTTACGACGCGAAGGAGGCTCTCGCGATGGGCCTCGTCAACACAGTCGTCCCCCTCGCTCGCCTCGAGGATGAGACCCTGAAGTGGGGCGAGGAGATCCTGCAGATGAGCCCGACGGCCATCAGGCTGATGAAGGCCGCCTTCAACGCGGACACGGACGGCCTCGCCGGGCTGCAGGAGCTCGCAGGCGACGCGACGATGCTATACTACATGACCGAGGAGGCGAAGGAGGGCAGGGACGCCTTCCTCCAGAAGAGGAAGCCGAACTTCAAGAAATATCCGTGGCTGCCTTGAGAGAGGTCCCCGACTGGCTCCGCTGGAGAGCGGGGGTGTCCCCGGACGCGGTCGCACTGAAGTTCGGCGCGGTCGAGCTGTCCTACCGGGACCTCCAGGAGAGGGCCAGCGGGCTCTCCGCCTTCCTCCTCTCGCGGGGGGTCGGGAGGGGAGACAGGGTGGCGCTGCTCGCGTCTCCCTCAGAGAGCACGGTGGCGCTAGTCCACGCCATCGCGAGGGTGGGCGCGGTCTCGGTGCCTCTCAACCATAGGCAGTCGACCCCGGAGCTCCTCTCGCAGCTCCGGGACTCCAGACCCTCGCTCGTCATCCACGACGCCGCCCTCTGCGAGAGGGCGAAGGAGCTCCAGGCGCGGTGGGAGCTCGTCTCCGATTCCGCTGCCGAGTCGGCGGCGGTTGGCCTGGAGCCGGTCCCTGGTGACCGCCTCGACGCCTCCTCGCCGCACGCCATCGTCTATACCTCCGGCTCGAGCGGGGCCCCCAAGGGAGTCGAGCTCTCGCTCTCCAACCTGATGTGGAACGCAGTCTCTGTCGGATTCAGGCTGGGCGCTTCCTCCGAGGACAAATGGCTTCTCTGCATGCCGCTCTTCCACGTCGGTGGATACACCATCCTATTCCGTAGCGTCATGCACGGGAGCGGGGTCGTCCTTCATCCTAGGTTCGACCCCAAGCGCGTCTCCCTGTCGCTGGACAACGACGGCGTGACCATGGCCTCCTTCGTCCCCACAATGCTCAGCGCCGTCCTCGAGGCCAGAGGCGGGAAGCCCCTCAACCCCAAGGTCAGGCTCATCCTCCTCGGGGGCGGCCAGCCTCCCGCCAGTCTCGTGGCGGCCATCAAGGAGCGGCAGCTCCCGGTCTTGCTGACTTACGGCATGACGGAGACCTGCTCGCTTGTCGCCCTGTCGAACGCCTGGTCGTCCTCGGACGGGCCAGCCTACCGCGCGGTCTTCCCCAGCGAGGTGACCGTCGCCAAGTCCGGGACAAAGGGACGGCTCGTGCCGGCAGACATCGGCGAGGAAGGCGAGGTCGCGGTCCGCGGGCCGACCCTCTTCGGGGGGTACTGGCGCAAGCCCGCCCTCACTCGAGCCAGGTTCAGGGGGGATTGGTTTCTCACCGGCGACGTGGGAGTCCTCCAGCCTGGCAGCGGGCCGCGCGGAGGCCCGACGGGCGGGATAGCGATACTGGGCAGGAAGGAGGAGACGATAGTCACCGGAGGGGAGAAGGTCTTCCCGGCCGAGGTTGAAGCAGCGCTTCGCGAGCACCCGGCCGTGAAGGACGCGGTGGTCGTGGGCGTCGACGACGCGAGGTGGGGCCAGAGGGTGGTGGCCGCCCTCGAGGCCAAGCCCGAGTTCTTGGGCTCCCCGCCTGCGGCGGCGGAACTCACGGCGTTCCTGAGGGACAGGGTCGGGCGCTACAAAATCCCGAAACAGTACCACTTCTGGGCAGCGCTCCCCCGGTCCGCCACGGGGAAGGCACGGAGGGGAGATGTCCGTGCGCTCCTCGAGCGGGGTGGGGGCGACAGCTGAAGGCCGGGCAGTTCCTCAGGCTCATTCGCATCCCCACGCTCGCCGCCACGGCCGTCCCCATGATGGTGGGTGGGGCGCTCGCCCTAGAAGGCGGACGGTTTAGCGCGCTGAGCTGGCTGGACATCCTCGTCGTGGCGCTTCTGATGCAGATCGCCACGAACTCTCTCAACGAATACGGGGACTACAGGCACGCTGTGGACACCGTCCCGTCCGCGGGCTTTGCGGGGATCATCGTCTCTGGCGAGGTCAAGGCGAGCGAGGTCCTCTATACGGCCGCGGCTTGCTACGCGCTGGCGTTCTGCCTAGGGGTACTCTTGGTCTTGGAGAGGGGGGTCGGGCTCCTAGCGCTGGGCAGCCTGGCCATACTCGCGGGAGTCCTATACTCCGAGGGACCTCTCCCAATCTCCTCCACACCGTTCGGAGAGCTGCTCGTCGGCATCGTCATGGGGCCCATAGAGGTCGTCTCCGCCGACCTCGCGGCCTCGGGGTCGGCGCCTGCATTGGCGTTCGTCTACTCAATCCCCGTCGGCCTGATGGTCACTTCCATCCTGCTGGCCAACAACCTCCGCGACGTCGAAAAGGACCGCGAGCACGGCCGGCGGACAATAGCCGTCCTCGTCGGGAGGAGGCGCGGGTCGCTCGTGCTGCTCTTCCTGGTCGCGGCAGCCTTCGTCTGGTCGGTCCCCGCCTTTCTCATCTTCTCGGCGCCGACATCGGTCTTCCTGATCTGGCTCGCCTTCCCAGTCGCCGTGAAGGGATGCAGTGAGCTGATGAAGGGCAAGGCTTGGGAGAAATCCGTTACCGTGATCGCGAGGATCCACGTGCTGGTCGGACTGCTTCTGGCGGTCTCGCTTCTTCTGAACGCGTGAAGCGGGCAGGAGGCCCGGGAGGAGACGAAGGCGGTAGATGGGTCGCCACTACATCGCGTCGAGGGCCTTCGCGTCCTCGTCGGCGACCTTCAAGAAGGAGTCCTTGGCCCGCCCCTTGATGAAGAACCCGATGGCCCCGAACTCCATCTCGGCCCAGTAGTGCATTTCCGTCCCTGAGGGGATCTGCTTCAGCTCCATCGTTATCTTGCTCCCCTTGCCGTCGCCGTCCAACGTGTTGACCACGAACCTGTTGTTCGCGCTGTCCCAGGTCATCGTGTTGACGGCCTTCAGCTTCCTTCCCATCATCTCCATCTGCTGCTCTAGCTTGACCGTGTTGCCGTCCCTGCTGATTATCTTGACGTCCTTCACAAAGTCCGGGTGGACCTTCGGCAGGTTCTCCGGATGCGAATAGTAGTCGATCACCGTGCTGATGGGGGCCTTCGTCTGCTTGACGACGTCGTACTTCGTGGGCATAGCTTCGCTCCGCTTGAGCGCGATATATAACGAGTTGGCGGAATCCACGGTCTCCGCGCCGCTTCCCGATTTCAGCCGAGAACTCCTACCGGCCAACGTCCATATTAGTATCGGATGCCCAATAGATTTATATCGTGTGACCAATACAGGACGTCCGATATTCGTGATGTCCGTCGATGTCGCGCCAGCATGCGAGGTCGCGTGGCTTTGCTAGACCCATTGAAGGCGGCGCAAGGCAACTTCGTAGCCGTAGCGAAAGAGGATGAAATTTCAGAAGGGTCGATGTTCGGCGTTGCCGTCGCCGGGAATGCGATTCTATTGTCGAAGATCGGCGGGAAGGTTTACGCGATCGACGCCGTTTGCTCGCACTTCAATGGATATCTGCCCAAAGGGGAACTGAAAACGGAGCATCTGCTCGGTGGCGAGGCGAAGGACCACGCAGTCGTCTGCCCCGTCCACAAAGCTCAATTTGATCTACAACGGGAGAGGTTTTGAAGAACGTCCCAGCGTTGCTCAAGCTTGCGACCCACAAGGAAGCGACCGACCTGCGCACCTACGCCGTGGAAGTCCTCGACGGCAGCGTCCGGATAAAGGTCTAAGAGAGGTTAGCCAGTGGTGGCCGCTCGCAGGTGGGCTTTCATCATCGTCGGGCTCCTTCTCCTGCTCTTTGGGACGGTCTTCGCGTTGCAGGGGGCAGACTTCATCAAGGGAAGCTCTCTAATGAGCGGAAACCCCACCTACATCTACGTCGGCGCCGTGCTGGCGGTAGTCGGTCTCGTGATGACGGTGCTGGGCGTCGCGTCTAGATCTAGGAGCGCCTGATCCCTGACGACGGAAAAACCTGCTTTTGATCAGTCATACGCAAACAGGGTCTTAGTCCTCTTTTCGCTTCTCGCTGCTTTTGTCTTGTATGTCGACATCATGCTTACGCCGTCGCTCCCTAGGATCGCCTCCGACTACAACGTGACCATCGCGGAGGTGAGCCTCGTCATCTCGCTCTACACCGTCTTCGGGACCGCCGTCAACCCGGTGATAGGGAAGCTCGGTGACATCGTGGGGAAGAAGCGGGTCCTGATCTACGTCCTGGTGATCTACTGCGTCATGGTCGCGGTGACCTCCTTCGCCTCGAACTTCACCATCCTCCTTGTCTCGAGGACCGTGCAGGGCATCGGGCTCGGGATATTCCCGCTCGCCTTCAGCCTGGTCAGGGAGGAGTTTCCGCGGGAGCTTGTCCCCCGAGCACAGGGGATACTCAGCGCGATGTTCGGCGCCGGAGCCGCCTTCGGCCTCCCCCTGGGTGCCCTCGTCGCGAACTCCTACGGATGGCAGGCAAACTACCACATCGCCCTTCCCTTCATCGTGGTATTGACAGTCCTCATCTTCTACACCGTCAAGGAGTCCTCGGTCACCGACCCCAACGCGAAGTTGGACTACGTGGGGGCGACCTGGCTGGGCGTCGACCTCGGGGCGATAGTCCTCGGACTCTCCGAGGGCTCCACTTGGGGATGGACGTCCCTGCCGGTACTCGGCATGGTCTTCGGCGGCTTCGCCTTCCTTGTCCCGCTCATTGTCTACGAGAGGAGGGTCGCCGAGCCCATCCTCAACCTCAAGCTGCTCGGAATCAGGAACGTCATCGTCGCCAACGTGGTCGGGATCACCTCGGGAGCCGCGCTCTTCATCGCCTTCCAGGCGATAAGCTTCCAGCTCGAGCTCGCGCCGCCCAGCGGGTACGGCTTCGACATCCTCAATACCGGGATCTACCTCCTACCCCTCGCGGTCGCCATCCTCATAGTCGCCATCCCCGTGGGCCGCCTGACTCCGAAGTACGGGGTCAAGCCCTTCCTGTACCTCGGCAGCGTCCTGGGGGCATTAGGGTTCTTCCTGATCTCCACCGCGACGACCGCAGCCCAGATAGCGGAGTACCTGATCGTGGCGTCAGCCGGCCTTGGCATGCTCCTCGTCGCAACCCAGAACCTGCTCGTCCTCTCCGTCAAGAAGAGGGAGATGGGGCTCGCGACCTCCCTCAACACGGTCTTCAGGAACATCGGGTCTAGCTTGGGAGCTCCCATCGCGGGGTCCCTGATGACCACCTTCGTCGCGGTGTACGTCATCGCCGGCCAGAAGACCTCCCTCCCGACCCACACCGCCTTCCACTACGCCTACTACATCGCGGTCGCGGGGTTCGCCGTCTCCCTGGTGATCGCCTTCTTCGCCCAGGAGGTGATGGGGAAGAGAGCCGTCGCTCCGGTCGTGGACAAGCCCGCAGAGGCCCCGGTCGCTTGACCCACATCCCATCACAGCCGGTGGGCTATCGGCGGATCCTCCTCGCCTACGACGGCTCCAAGACCGCCGAGAGTGCGCTCTAGAGGGTGGCCTCCCTGGAGGCGGCGTGCGACGCGCGCCTCGCCATTGTCGTGGTGGTCCCCCCCTTCAGCCTACGAGGAGACCATGCAGAGCGGCAACGATGTCCTCGGAAAGAGCGGTCACCAAAGCCAAACGGACGGTTGGCGACGTCACCGGGGTGCTGAGGGATGGACAAGTCGCGGACGAGATACTCGCGGCCTCAGAAGAGCAGGCGGGCCGACCTGGGCGTGATAGGCAGGAGGGGCCTGTCTGCGCTCGAGCGCCTTCTCATGGGAGGCACCTCCTCCGCCGTCGTAGCTCACTCGAAGTGCGACGTGCTCGTGGTGAAGTGAGGCAAGGTAGCTCATTCTCCAATCGACATTATCATCCGCCATCTGCTCCTTCTCCCCCTGTCATCTGGCCAGAGCAGCCGTCTCTTCCTTATCGTGCTGGATATCTCGGCCGAGACGCCAGCGGGGAGACCGGCGAAGTTTCCCCACCTCCTCGCGAAGATGGGTATGCTCCTCCACTCCATCATCTCTCTTGCCTGCACGACGACGTAGTAGTGGGTATCCTTGACGACGGTGAATCCGGCGCGTTCCACCGAAGCGTGGTAGTCCTCGCGCTTCCTGCGTCGCCAAAACCTCCTGCGGTCGATTCCATGTTTGCCTAGAACCTCGTCCACCGCGTCGCGATAGAGTCGCCGTTCCTTCGTCAGACTGAAGAGTGATGGGAGGTTGAAGGCGAACACTCCTCCCGGCTTTAGCGATTTGCGCACAGCCTCTCCCACCTGGACGCTCTTGGGAAACTGCCAAAAGGCTGAATTGCACACGGCAAAGTCGAACCTGGCCTCGCAGGCAAGAAGCTCTGGGAGGCGGCTCACGTCCCCCTGCACGAAGGAGACGTTCTCCCGTCGTGCCGATCGCGCGTTCTTCCTCGCCATGTCCATCATCGGGGCAGACCTCTCCACGCAAACCACCTCTCCCGAAGGGCAGCGCCTGGACAACGCCAGGGTGCAGGCCCCCGTTCCGCACGCGAGCTCCAAGACTCTCGAGTCGCGCTCAATCCCGAGCGGACGGACCAGGCCCTCCGCGACCCTGAAATAGTAATGCCACTTCTTCTCGAAACGGTCGTAAGCCCGGGCGCTGCCATCCCAATCGGTGCCCGCCAGAGGGCTGTTGGAAGACAAGCCTCCACAAGTCATCGCCCGCGGTTATTAGCGCTAGCGCGCCGACTTTTTTGTCAGGGTGGAAGAATTGCTGACCGATGGAACGTCGAGTTCCATCTAACATAAGGTTCTGCCGCGCGTGAATACGTCGCGTGGCTTCGAGGCATCGACTCTGAGGATTACCGGCTCCCCTGCGTGTTCCGGGTTCCCCCTCATGGCTCCCCTTGCCCCGCCTTCCTTCGAAGAATGGTCGGACCTCAACCACCCTCTGCGAGAGATGTTGAGGACTGCGATTAGGTCGCGATCCCTCCACCTCTCACAGTATGCGCACCACAGTTGGCGATAGCGACCCCGATCGCCTCGAACTGGCACTTGGAGTCTCTCCCCGCATTGTGGACAGTCCATCGTGGTCCCTCGTGTCTCGCGTCTCGATAGTGTTATTGTTGGAACTCCTTCCCATGCCGCTTTGTACTCTATCTGCCTCTTGACCTCGTAGAATGGCCAAGAGTTCATTTGCGCCCTGTAGGATTTCCCCTGACGATTGCCTTTCCTGTAAAGGTTGCGAATTCCTTTGATTTCCTCGAATACTATAATTTGCCTCTTCGCCTTGGCCCTCTCGACGATATCCCTCGATACAAGGTGCAAAATGCGCTCGATTCTCTCCCGCCTCCGATTTCCATATTTTGAGATTAACCCCTGCCGAACTCTCCTATCACCCCTTTTGAACGACGCAATGATTCTCCTTGTATTCTCCGCAACTTTAGCCGCTTTAGAGACGTCATAGTAGGTGACCACTTCCTCGTTGCCGACCGTGACGTTCCTAAGGTTTCTATCAATGCCAATGGCGCCTCTGACTTCGGCAAGGTTAGGCGTCGGGACTTCTTTCGATATGCAGAGACAGAGTGATTTTTCTGTTAAAGTGAAGGAACAAACTCTTACCGTGGGATTAGAGATGACATCCAGCGTATGGCTGTTGAGTGCGATTGATTCGGACGCCCCTGAAACTAGATGGATCACGAGATGGCCGTCTTGAATGTCGAACCCGTAACAGGAGACTATCATGCGCTTGGACACGAACGGGCTCCTTGTTGGAAACCCTCTTTTGATGGACTTCTTCCGAGAAGAAAGGATTCCAGCGGCCCTGGAGATCGCACACAACCGATATTGTGCGTAGCACTGATACGATTTCAGGTGAGCGTATGAGAGCCGCGAGAGTTCTCTCATCGGGGGCGTGATGCCGTATTTCCTCTCGAATTCCAAACCAATTCGAATGCTGTGATTTGTCATCTGTCGGAAGCACTCCATCAGTGCAATTTGGTCGACGGTTGGCTCGAGGTCTTGCCGGATCACCTTTCGCACAAGCGGCACGGACACGAAGACTGGTTTGCTATTTAAGCGCCGACGGATCTTCTACTCAAAAAGGGCTAACATAATAATCTCTCCCGGAGACCGTCGCCCGCTTAGCACAACTTGGTCGACGAGAAAAGATTCATCCCCAAGACGATGACGACCCAGCACCCCGACAACGCGAACACGCCCCCTTGGGCGTCGTCCACCAACGGGGTGATTGAGGGAGAGACCGAGCTCGACGAGGCATACATCGCCTTCAGCAAGCTCGCCTGCAGCGAGGTCATGTGGGACTCAGAGGGGAAGGACGTCGACACCAACGTCGTCAGGAAGCTCCTCAGCAAGTACCCGGACTACTTCATGGACAACGTCTTCGGGCGCGACATCTTCCTCACCTACCGCATCCCCAACCCGCTGGTCGAGAAGGCCGAGCGGAAGATAGTCACCCAGACGCTCCAGTCGATCCCCCTCCAGGCGGACGTGGCGAGCGCGTTCTACGAGAGGGAGAGCGTCCCGGTCTCCTCAGTCATACTTCCGTTCACGACGAAGGGGTCGGAGCTCCTATGGCTGGACCGGTGCTACGCCAAGGCCATCGCGGGTATCGAGGACGTCAGCCTGGGTGGCTCGATGAAGGTCAAGGACTGGGTGGGCGCGTTCTTGCCCAAGAAGATAGACGCGATCCCGCTGGTCGAGGACGCCCCGAGCCTGATGTCCATGGACAAGATAGTCCTCGAGTACATCAGGGCCGTCAAGCCTGAGGTCATGCGGGTCTTCATCGCCAGGTCTGACCCGGCGCTCAACTATGGCCTGATCACCGCCGTCCTGCTCTCGAAGGTCGCCCTCGGCAAGCTCTCCGAGGTCCAGAAAAAGACCGGGGTGAGGATGAACCCCATCCTCGGAGTGGGGACGATGCCGTTCAGGGGGCACCTCAACCCGGAGAACATCGACAACTTCCTTTCCGAGTACAAGGGCCTCTCGACGGTCACTATCCAGTCCGCGTTCCGCTACGACTACCCCAGCGACGCGGTCGAGAAGGGGATCGCGACGCTCAACGAGCGCCTCCCGAACGGCGAGCTCGCCGAGGTCGACGAGGAAGAGATCCTGCTTCTCGAGGGCGCGATGAAGAAGCTGATACCCGTCTTCCAGTCGAGGGTCGAGATACTCGCGCCCCTGATCAATTACGTCGCGGCCTTCATCCCCACAAGGAGGGCCAGGAAGCTGCACATCGGGCTCTTCGGCTACAGCAGGAGGGTCAAGGGGGTCACCATGCCCCGGGCCATCCCGTTCGCCGCGGCCTTCTACTCGCTGGGCATCCCGCCCGAGTTCATCGGGGCGCAGGCGCTGCGCTCGCTCACGGACAAGGAGTTCGACGCTTTGAAGCACGCCTACAAGGGGATCCAGTACGACTACCGCGTGGCGGGCTCGCTGGTCTCGTGGGAGACCGTCCACCTGCTGGTCGACAAGTACGACCTCATGGCGAAGTTCACGCAGATGAACAAGGAGAAGCTCAAGACTGCGCTGAGGTACGTGATGGCCGACCTCTCTACCATCGAGGAGACCCTCTCCCTCCCGCTCGGTCCCTCCGACAACAGGTCGAAGAAGCACGAGAACTTCGTAAACACTTTCATGATGTGCGCGATGGACGGCGAGAGGTCCAGCGCCTCAAACGCTTTCATAGAAGCGGCCAAGCTCAGAAGATGTCTGGGCTAGAGATGACGAGCCGAACCAAGCGCGTGGCCATGGGCGAAGGCGCCCACCGCGAGGTGACCCTCGGCCTGGTCCAGATGGCCATGGGCGACGACCGCGAAGCCAACGTCTCGAAGGCCCTTGCCATGGTCGATGAGGCCTCCAAGAGGGGTGCGTCGATAGTCTGCCTCCCAGAGCTCTTCGCAAGCCGCTACTTCCCCCAGGAAAAGGGGGCGAGGGTGGACCCCGAGCCAATCCCCGGGCCCACCACCAAGCGCCTCTCCGAGGCCGCGCGCGCGTCCAAGGTCGCGCTCGTCGGCGGGTCGCTCTACGAGAAGGCGCGCGACGGCCGACTCTACAACACGTCGGTGGTCTTCGACGAGCGGGGCCGCGTGCTCGGCAAGTACAGGAAGGTCCAGATCCCCGAGGACGAGTCGTTCTACGAGAAGGACTACTTCTCGAGCGGGAGTGACTACCCGGTCTTCAAGACCCGCGCCGCCAGCCTGGGGGTCCTGATCTGCTTCGACCAGTGGTACCCGGAGCCGGCGAGGGTGGAGAGGCTCAAGGGCGCGGAGGTCATCTTCTATCCCACGGCTATAGGGAGGGTCGACGGGATAGAGCAGGCTGAGGGCGACTGGCACGATGCCTGGGAGGCGGTCCAGCGCGGGCACGCCATAGCCAATAGCATGGTCGTGGCGGCGGTCAACCGCGTCGGGAATGAGGGGCGGATGAGCTTCTGGGGCGGGTCCTTCGTCTGCGACCAGTTCGGGAAGGTCCTCGCGCGAGCGGACGACAGCGAGCAGGTCCTCTTGGCCACCTGCGACCTCGAGCTCGGAAGACGGGTGGAGGAGGGGTGGGGCTTCCTGAGGAACAGGAGGCCGGAGACCTACCGTAAGATCTCGAGCTAGGAATCCCATGTCCAGAGCGAAGAGCGGAGCGGCCAAGGCCGAGGTGGAGATGCCAGCCCGACTGGGGTTCTCGATGCCCGCCGAGTGGGCGAAGCACGACTCCACGTGGCTCTCCTGGCCGAAGAACCCTCTCACGTTTCCTCCCGAAATAGTCTCGAAGGTGGAGGCGGCCTACGTGGAGATGATTGAGGCCCTAGCCAGGGGGGAGCGGGTCGACCTGCTCGTGGACGACGAGCACATGGAGGACCGGGTGCGGTCGATGATTGGGGCGAAGGGGGTGGCTTTCCACAAAATAAAGAGCGCGGACGTGTGGATGCGGGACTATGGCCCCATCTTCGTGAAGGGCGGGAGGCGGAAGGCCGTCGCGGCGACCAAGTGGAAGTTCAACGCCTGGGGGGACAAGTACGATGACCTCCTCCCCGACGACGCGACCGGGCTGGAGGTCGCGAGGTCTACGGGTCTGAGAATCTTCGAGACCGGGGTGGTGCTGGAGGGCGGCTCGATAGACGTCAACGGCAGGGGCGCGCTGCTGACGACAAGACAGTGCCTGCTCAACAAGAACCGGAACCCTCAGCTCTCGAAGGCCCAGCTCGAGGGCCTCCTCCACGACTACCTGGGGGTGGAGAGCGTCGTGTGGCTTGGGGAGGGGGTCGCTGGCGACGACACCGACGGACACGTCGACGACATCGCGAGGTTCGTGAACGAGGAAACGGTCGTGTGCATGGCCGAGCCTGACGCCGGCGACGTCAATCACGCCGCACTCGAACAAGACCGCGCCCTGCTCGCGAAGCACAGGGACGACCGGGGGCGCGGCTTAGAGGTCGTGCCGATCGAGATGCCGCGCGGAGTGGAGGCGGACGGCGAGAGGCTCCCTGCCAGCTACGCGAACTTCTACATCGGCAACTCGGCGGTGCTCGTGCCTGTCTTCGGCGACGCGAGGAGGGACGGCGCTGCCCTCGACACACTCTCGGATTACTTCCACGGCAGAAAGATTGTCCCGGTCGACTGCAGGGAGCTCGTCTACGGCTTCGGAGGAATCCACTGCGTCAGCCAGCAGCAACCCGCGCCCGGCTAGCGGAAGCCCCAACTGCGCTTGACCTGAGGACAGACTTTCACGTAGGGACGGCCTCCCTCGCTCCCCAGCTCTGCCACACCCCTGACTTCCACCCCGCGCGGCCTCCACGGGCTGACGGTGACGAGGTCGTCCACGACGATGGCGACCTTCTTGTTCTGGAGCAGGTTCTGGAACTTCAGGCTCTTTTCCAGGTTCCAACCGGTGAAGTAGAAGGCAGTGCCGTCGAACTCGTAGACGACTGGCACGACGTGAGGCTGCCCCTCGCTCGAGGCCGTCGCCACCCTCGCGAGCCTGCTCTGGGTGAGGAACTCGACCTCCTCGTCGCTGAAGGTGACGGCCTCTATCCTGTCCGCCTTGCTGACGAGGCCCTTGCTCTTCATCAGAGAAAGAGACTGAGCTCCCGCTATTATGTCTGGCAGTCTGGAGCCCGTGAGTAGGTCTCTTCGGCGCTACTGGCTACTGGCTTCCGGCGCCTGCGGCTTGCCCCACTTGATTGCCCACTCGGCGAACTCGCCCAGTATGGCCTGCAGCTCCCAGCCCTTCTTGGTCAAGGAGTACTCCACCCTCGGGGGCGAGTCGGGGAAGACCTTGCGCTGGACGATGCCCTCGCGCTCGAGCTCGCTGAGCCTCTCCGTCAGGCTCGTCGCGCTTATTCCCTGCGTCCTCCTCTTCAGCTCGTTGAACCTCGCGGGCTCCTTGAGGCCCAGGCTATGGATCACCGGGAGGGTCCAGACCTTGGTCAGCTGGTTCCACGGGGCGTAGACCAGCTTGCAGTTCTCCTCGTTCTCCTGAGTCATCTGCTTCGTTTCGCTCAACTTAGCTTCGCCTATCTAGTCCATTTGCGTAACTAAGTATATAAACGTGATTGCCTAATTCGGCTCGCCCGAGGAATCGATTTTAAGGGGCCACATCCCTTACCGACCATGCCGACGAGAGGAATCGCAGACCGCGCAGACGTAGAACCGAAGCGAGCCCTCATCGTCGTCGACATACAGAGGGACTTTTGCCCCGGAGGATCCCTCCCGGTAGCCGACGGGGACGAGATAATTCCGGCCGTCAACGAGCTGATCGGGGCGTTCGAAAGGGCCGGCCTGCCCGTCTTCTTTACGCGAGACTGGCACCCGAAGAACCACGTCTCCTTCAAGGCCAGCGGAGGACCGTGGCCGCCGCACTGCGTCCAGAACACGCCTGGAGCGAGCTTTCATCCGGCGCTCGTGGTCCCCGCCGACGCCCAAGTCATAGACAAGGGCACCCTCCAAGCCGAAGACGCGTACTCGGGCTTCCAGGGGACAGACCTGGCGCGCAAGCTCCGCGGTCTCGGCGTGAGGCAGATCTACGTCGCCGGGCTGGCGACCGACTACTGCGTCAAGAACACGGTGCTCGACGGGGCGGCGCAAGGCTTCGAGACCTACGTCTTAACCGACTGCGTGAGAGGGGTCAACCTCAAGCGGACCGACTCCGCCACCGCCCTGAGGGTCATGCTCTCGCGAGGTGCCAAGCAGACGACAAGCAGCCGCCTCCTGAAGAGCCTGGCCTTGCGTCCGGCGGCCCGGCATCCTTCCTAACGAGCCGAGGCTCACGACTGGCGGACGATCGCCCGCATCGCAAGGTCTCCCGCTCGCAGCGTCAGCTCGTCCTCGCCCAGACCGCACGCCAGCTGCATCGCCGTGGGCAGCTCAGCCGACCCCGGGTTAGAGGGGATGCTGAGCGCGGGGAAGCCGCAGAGGTTGAACATCTCCGTGTTCTGGAGGAGCAGGCGCCGGAGCCTCCCGGCCTCCTTCCCGGCCACGTCGTCGAGTCTGGGCGCCACGACCCTCGCCGTGGGCATCGCGAGGACGTCCAGCCCCTTCAGGAGACGCCCGAAGGCCCTGACCGACTCGAGCCTGACCAGGTTCGCGCCGAGGTAGCGGACCTGGCCCACCCCCATCCCCCGGCCCAGCAGCGTCAGGACGTCCTGGTTCATCTTGGCAGCGACCTTTTCCGAGTTGACGAGCTCCTTGTAGAACCAGGCCGCCTCCTTCAGCTGGATGGCCGCCCTGGCCCTAGTGAACCTCTCGTAGCTCGAGTCCGTCGGGACCTCCACCGCCTGAAAGTCGCCCGAGGCCTCCATCCTGTCGACGGCCCTCCAGAAGTTCTTCGAGACCTTCTCCTCGGTCTCCTCCTGGAAGTGCCCGGTCAGGACACCCACCTTGATCCTCTCGCTGCGGCGCCTGGTCTGCGCGCGGGGCCTGCGCGTTCCCGCTAGGTGCTCGAACGCCTTCACCATGTCGGGCATGGTCCTTGTGAGGAGGCCCGCGTGGTCGAGCGTGGCGCTCAGCGGGAAGACTCCCCCCAGGCTGAGCGTCCCGAGCGTGGGCTTGAACCCCATGATCCCGCAGAGGGCAGCGGGGACCCTTATCGAGCCGCCCGTGTCCGTCCCGAGGCCGAGCACCGGTCCCCTCGATATTGAGACCGAGACGGCCGACCCGCCGCTCGAGCCTCCGGCGACCCTCTCCACGTCGTTGGGGTTCCTCACCGGCCCAAAGAAGGAGGCCGCGGATGTCCCGCCGAGCGCGAGCTCGTGCAGGTTCGTCTTGCCGAGGGGTATGCACCCCAGGCCCAGCGCGTCGTCGACGATGTCGGCGTTCAGGCTCGGGACGAAGTCCTTGAAGTAGTATGTCGCCGCGGTCGTCGGGAACCCACCGAAGAAGATGTTGTCCTTGATCGCCAGCGGGATTCCGAACATGCCGGACGGGCGCGTGCGCTTCCCCGCCTTGAGCCCCGCGTCGAGTTCGCGCGCCCTCGAGAGCGCAATCCCCTTCTCTCCTCCGAACACCGTGACGAACGCGTTGAGCCTCTCGTTGTAGTGCTCTACGTTCTCGAGCTCGTCTCGGACTCTTCGCTCGCAGGTCGTCTCACCATGCTCAAGGGCCTCGTGATATGCGGAGAACTCGGACTCTAGGAACACTGCTTTCGTGGCTAAGCGACCGCCGGGCTATTAATCAGATTCTGTTGAGAGCACGGTCAGCCTGATTTGGCCCCGCGCCATCTTCGCCGGAGTGCGCCCTCTCCGCATTCACTTTTTCTTCCTGCTCGGGGTGCCCTTCGCCTTTTCTTTCTTGTTGGGCTGTCCCTTACCCTTGGTGATCAATTTCCGCAAGCTACCGTTGATGTAGGAGCCCCATGCGTTTGAGCAGGCGCCATAGCATTCGTAGGCGGGAACCAGGCCCGCGTGGGTGAAACGAACTTCGGTCTTGTCGCCCTTCTTGGAGATTTCGAACGTGATCTTTGTCCCGTTCCACTCGTCCTTGTCTTCAACGAAATTGAGGGCGCTGTCCAAGACAAGCCAAGCGACCTTCTTGCCGGGAACTAGCTCTGTAATCCTCTGCTTAGAATAGTGGATGTCTTCGTAGCGATACGTCCACTCGTCGCCGAGCTTGTCTGTGCTGCCCTCGATGTTTCCCGACCACCAGCCGCGAACGTTGTTGATGGCGTCGAAGGCCTCCTTCGGCGTTTGGTCTACCGTGAAAGCGGTCGTGTAGTTCTGACTCTTCATGGCTCTGCGCGGTCCTTGCCCTGAGTTGTTCCTTTATAATTTGCCATGCTTGGATTACGCGGCGCGCTAGGCCCTGAACTGACAGGCGTCGGTGCTATTGAGAAAAAAAGGAGAGGGGAAGGCACGGCCGGATAGGCCGTGCCTCCTGCCGATTCTACTTGTGCTGCCCGGAGTGGCCCTGGCCGTTCTGGCCGCCCGGTATGGGTGGCTGGCTGCTGCTCACGGTCGGGAATGGGGGAGACGTTATGGTGCCTTGGCCTGTCGACAGCACCAGGACGCTGTGGCCGGGGCTGGACGACGTGTCGTAGATCTGGAGGGACACCGCGTATGTGCCCGCCGTCAAGAGGACTTGGTTGTCCATCTGCCCGTTGCCTCCTGGCCCTGTCACCATGTTGCCCAGCGTGTAGCTCGTGCCGTTGGCTACGAGGACCACGTTGTACTGGGTGACCGGCTTGGCATAGCGCAGAAGGACTTGGACGTTGAAGATGCCGCCAACTGTGGTGATGGACGCGTAGCATCCCCTGTCGTTGGAGAAGGAGATGCCGCCCGTCGTGGTCGCGGCGGCGGTGATTGGGAGAATGAGCCTTCCGACCTTGATCGGTGTCGTCGGTTGGCAGAGTGTCTGGTTAGCGGTGGTCGAAGTCGTTGACGTCGATGTGGAGGTCGAAGTCGAGTTCGTTGACGAAGTCGACGTCGAGTTCGTGTCGCCGCCCGCCAGTGCGACTGGCACGCCTCCGGCCGGCGTGCTGCCGGCGGAGGCCGATTGGGCTTGCGCGTACGCGGCGATCCCGCCCGAGACTATTACGAGCATCGCTGCGACGGTCAGAATCTGGAGTTTTCCTGCGTTCACTTGCATGTTGCTTCGGGTACGCGTTACCCCACACGCGATATAATCCGCCGCATCCTGGAAGTGGAATTCCAGAAGATTTGCAGCTTTCACCGAGCAAAAAGGAGATTCTCGGCTAAAACCCTGCTAGCAGCAGTCGCTCGAGGCCTCGCCGCCGGCCGCCTCGAACCTGAACTCGACATAGGCGTTCGAGGGGAGGCCGAAGAGGGTGGGGCTGACCTGGCCGCGGAGCTCGTAGCCTGGCGCCGAAGGCCCCCACGAAGCGATGTAGTTGTTGTTGTAGACGCCGGCCCAGACGGTGTCGTTGTCCTCCCAGGGGAGGATGACCGTGTGCCCGCCAATGGTCATGGATATCTGGTTGACGTTGATCGTGTAATTGCTAATCGAAAGGAGGTGGTTCTGGATGAGGTCGCTCCCCGAGAGGAAGGTGAGCAGGATGGAGCCGTTCCCGTTGGTCGCCGTCAGGGTCGCGTTGTAGGAGGCCGTGGCGCTGGCGGTCGCGTTGGAGTAACCGCCTTCGTTGACGAAGAGCGTCCCGAACATGGTGCCGCCCTGCTTTGGGGAGAGTGCCACGTAGGCGACGCCGATGAACGCGATGGAGATGATTATCGCGCCGACGGACAAGACGAGGAGCCAACTGCCACTGACCGTCTTCGCTGGAACCAAAACCCTAGCCCCTTGGCGCCACGGGGCCTACCAGATTAATATTCCTTAGGCGCCCCTCGGGTGTACCCGACGGGCATACAGGGGCCGCGTCAGCCAAAAAGCCTGACCAATCGACGCGAACTTCGCACACTTGTTGAAGAATCCTGACACAGATGGCTATCGCCTGGACCGGTGCAGCGACACCGAATGCCAGGAGCACATGTAGCCCCGAAACCGCAACAGCAAGCCCAGGCCGTGCAGGCCTCGAGGCTCAAGAAGATCGAGATGTACGCGGCCCACCTCGTAAACGAGGCGGTCGCGAAGGAGAAGGCGGGGCGGTTCGGCGACGCCATAGTCGACTACCTCCAGGCCGCGGACCTCCTTCTGCTCCTGGCCAAGGGAACGCAGGACTATACCCCTTGGAAGGCCTTCAGCGACAGGGCCATCGCGTGCCAGCAGAGGGTCAGGATCCTGATAGCGAAGCGGAAGCTCGCCGAGGAGGCAGCCGAGGCCGCCCCCGTGCCCAGCCCCCGAGCCGCGCCTCAAGGGCTGACGGCCGGGCAAGACAAAGTATAGATGAACCCCGGGCGCGTCGCCCCTCCCAATGAGACGAGCGGTCACGGTGGTCTCAAAGAAGGGCTGCCACCTCTGCGAGAAGGTGGTCGCCACCCTGAACTCGCTTTCGCAGCGCTACAACCTCGAGGTGAAGGTGGTCGACATAGGCGACGACCCGCAACTGCACGACAAGTACTGGCTCACGATCCCCGCCGTCCTCATCGACGGGAAGGACGTCTTTGACGTCAGGCACATGGGCGGAGAGGTGAACTACGCGATAATGCTCGAGCAGCTCCTGATTGCGTACGACTCCACTTCGGTCTCAGCCTGACGACAGGAGCTCTATCCAGATCCCGTCCGGGTCTTTCACGTAGACCTCTGTGCCCTGCGACTCCTTGGGCGAGACGGCCGGCGTCGCGCCCTTCGAGATGAGCTCCTTGTACGCCTTGGCGGCGTCATTGACCACGAAGGCGAGGTGGTCCATCTCCTCTCCCCCGGCGTATTCGGAGTAGAACTTGCTCCCAGCCGGATACCAGTTGAGCTCGAGGGTCTGCTTCGAGCCCTTCCCCCTGAGCTGGACGAACTTCCCCCCGTGCGGCATCGTCCCTTTGTTGACGACCTTCATCCCCATCGCCTCCGTGTAGAACTCCAGCGACCTCTTCAGGTTCCTGACCCTTATCCCGGCGTAATAGAAGCGGAACTTCATCGCGTCAAAAGGGGGGGTGCCGGTAAATGAGTTTGGGGACCGCGACCCTAGGATGCGCTGGAGCTCACTTAGTGGCCGGTTGCCCGCCATAACTGCTCGCTACCCTCCTTCTCCAGAACACGACGCCAACCACGATCGCTATGATGACGACGGCCAAGACCACGTAAATCAGGGATCCCGACCCTCCGCCGGAAGACTGGGTGGAGGTCGTGCTCGTCTGGGTCCGACTGGTCGAAATAGACGTTTGGTTACTCGACGACGTCGAAGAAGAGGATGTCGAATTTGAAGACGACGTCGACGTGACGGTGGTGGATGTCAAGACGGCAGTTATTAAGACCGTTCCCGAGCTAGCCGCGTTGCTGGCATCTCCCGGATACGTCGCCTCTATCGTAACGGCTCCTGGGGTCGCGCCTATCACTGATATCGAGCAGCTTCCTCCAGTGCCAAGGATGCACGTCGCAGGCGAGGTCATGTTGACGCTCCCAGTCTCCCCCGGCGGCTGAGAGAACGTGATGGTCTCACCCTTGATCGTGCCGGCGGCTCCCGTCACCGTCGCGGTACAGATCAAGACGCCGGGGATCTCGACAGTAGAGGCGGTGCAAGAGACGGAGGTGCTTGTCGCAGCCTCGGTCACAGCTACGCTCGCGGTGCCAGAACTAGCCGCGTCGCTCGCGTCTCCGGGGTAAGACGCCTGAATGGTCGCTGAGCCCGAGGTGGCTCCAGTGGCCGTGACGGAGCAGCTCGTCCCGGAAAGCGTGCAGGTCGCGGGGGACGGGAGTGTAACGCTCCCCGTCCCTGCCGTCTGGGAGAAGGTCACCGTCTCTCCTGTGATGATGCTCGTGGCGCCAGACACGGAGGCGGTGCAGGACGACGAGACACCTACCCCAATGGATGCGGGTGTGCACGAGACGGAGGTGGTCGTGGTCGTTGCAACTGGCGAATACTCAAACGTCGTCGTTTGGTTTGCCGAGCCGCTGTTGCTACCCCAAACCGCCTTCACCGTATACACTCCCGAGATCCAGTCGGCGGTTCCCCCGGCAACGATGCTCCCATTGTAAGCCCCAGTGGAGGGGTTGACCGCGTCTTCTTGAAAATCGACCACCGTGCCGCCCGGGCTGGTCGTTGTAAGGACGACGGCGGTGTCCGGCCCCGGACTTGGGGACACCGTTCCGTTGATCATGATATGCTGAGACCCCGCGTAGGATGGCGAGTTGGTCTGGACCGTGAGGGTGTAAGTCGCAGCGAGGGCGGGCGTGGCAAACGAGGCGACCGCAAACAGGATGAATACCAGCATCGGCGCTGTCCTCAAAACTCTCCTCAAGGGCATCCTCTTCTTCTCCCGAATGTTAACTAAATCAAGATGGGTATAAGTGTATCAGAACACAGTTCTATGTTGCCAAACCGGTAATGGGCTTAGCGAGGGGCCCGCGTGGCGACGGAGCTCGATGCCAAAGCAGCCTACCAAAGTTTGGCCGCCTTCCTCGCCCCGCAAACCATTCGACCCCTGTATTCAGGCGGGAATATTCTGGTCAGCCTTGCTAATATAGTAGGAATATTATGCTGGAGAATAATGCGAAGCCTAGTCGTAGTAGCAACTACCGCCGGCAACGGCGTCAACCGGTTCCCCCAGCCCTCTCTCGTAGAGGCTAGGAACCTGAAAGACTTCCTGGAGCAGACCGGGGACTATGCGTCCGTGGCGATCTTCGAGCTTGAAAAGGCCCTCGGGCCGCTGAGGCAGTGGGGCGAGCTCGAGGAGAGCTCGCGATAGCCCGGCGTTCGTCAGACCGAGGTTCCACGGGGCAGTCGGAGGGGGGAATCACCCGACTATTTTTGTTATCTGGCTCGCAATCTCGGTCTCGACGTGGCGCGTCCATAGCGCCTCAGGGACGTCGACCGCCAGGAACAGCACCGAGATGAGCAGAGTCTCCACGGCGGCGACCGCGAGGCCCTGCACAAACTTGCCGATGCCAATGTGGATTGTGAAGTCGTTGGGATCTCCTGTGAGCATGATGGTGAACGCCCGGTCGGCGAGGATGATGTCTCGCAATACGCCAGCCTTTTGCGCCTGAATGACTCGGCCCAGCGGAGGGTTGGCGGACTGCGTCTTGTAACCTTCCGACTTGAGCTGGGACTCGATTTGCGAAGAGAGCTGGTCAAGATCCCTGTTCTTGTTCTGGAAGCGCATTACTTTCTCTGAAACCAAGGTCTATCTCTCACGTCGGATTTCCGCGCGTTTATACGGGTTTCTGTGGTGATTCAGGTACTCCGCCCTCCCGACCTAGCTCTCGACAGGCTGAGGCTGCCTGCTCAGCCTGATGACGGGGCCCAATGCAATCCAAGCACCGGCTAGCCCCGCTATCGCTCCACCGACGTATATCGTGTCCACCACCCCCACATAGTTGCCGAGAAGGCCACCGAGGAGCGAGCCGACGGGTATCGTGCCCCAGACGATGGTGCGCATGGTGGCGTTCATCCTTCCCTGGAGGCGGTCGGGCGTGATGGCCTGTCTCAGGCTGATCTGGTTGACGTTGTAGAACGGTATGCTCAATCCAACTATGAACGAGACTCCTGCGAGGACGGCAAAGGGATAGCCCAGCAGCGCGAGAGGATAGAGGACGAACACGCCGGGCATCGAGATGGACAGGGCCAGGATCCGCCCGAGGCCGACCCTCGTGGTGATGCGGTTCAGAACAAGGACCCCGGCGAGGAACCCCACGGCCCCAATCGACCCGACAAGCCCGTACTCCGCCGTCGTGAAGCGCAGCGTCCTGAGGGCGAAGATGCTCGAGACGGCTATCACCATGTTCGTGCCCAGGTTGCTGGTGGCGGTGGCGCCGGCGATCATCCGCAGATACCTGTTACCGAGCACGACCTCAACGCCCTCCTTCATCTCAGCGAAGAAGTCCGGCGCCTGGTCTGCGTTGTTCCTCACCTTTGGTTGCTCGTCTTTCTTCACCGATAGCAGCATGATTGCCGAGACGAGGTACCCAATCGAGTCGGCTGCGACGGTGAACGCGCCGCCGATCGCCTGATACAGGAACCCCGCTATCCCGGGACCCGCGACCTGAGCGCCCGACGCGCTGAGCTGCAGCTTCTGGTTACCCTCTATCAAGTCCCCCCTGTCGACTAGTATCGGCAGGTAGGCCTGGTATGAAATGTCGAAGAAGACCGAGAAGATCCCGGTGACCAGCGCGACGGCGAAGAGCTGCGTCAGACTGAGCGTCCCGAGGACGTAGCCCACCGGGACCGAGGCGAGCGTGGCCATCCGGCCGAGGTTGCAGACCACCATTATCCTCCTCTTCCTGAACCTGTCCGCCCAGACCCCGACGAACAGCCCGAGGAGAGGGTAGGGCGCGATCGCGAGCGCCGTGATTATCCCAATGTCGAGGGGTGTGGCGTTGAAGCTCAGGACCGCGAGCACCGGCAGCGCGAAGCCGCTGAACTGGCTGCCGAACTGACTCACGGTGTCGGAGAACCAGAAGCGCGTGAAGTCCCTATGGCGCCACAGGTTCCCGCTCAGCCTGAGCTTCAAGTGATCGATGCGCCGACGTCGGCGCTTTAATCCTTCATCGTCTTAGAATCCAGAATCCGAGGGAAGCTACCTGCCGCGGATGGTCGCGCTCGCCTGGACGGCCCCGGCTCCTGCGTAGGAATAGCGCTTCAGCATCCTCTGGTAGCTCTGGTCCTCTATCGCCGTGGGCTTTGGCGACCAGTGGTCTCCGTCGTCGTCCTCTTGGTAGTTGAAGAAGACTCGGACTGCGACGTCGCTCGAGCCGTCCTGGAGGTTGTTCTCCGCGTAGTCCGGGTCCCACCGCACCTGTCCGTCGGGGAACACCTTCTCGAAGCTCCCCAAGAAGCTGGGAATCTTCGAGAGCCGCAAGAGGTGGGCGTGTGACACCAGCCCGTCCTTCCAGTACACCGGGATGACGACCCTTTCGAGGGCGCGGCTCGAGAGGAGTTTCTCCGCAGACTTCTCATCCACGCCTATCGAAAGCAAGGACTTGCGGAGCTTCGCCGCTCCTTCCTTCTTTGCTTCCGCGCTGGTCCCCTTCGCGCTCTTGGGCAAGGCGCGTACCCGCCACTCCTCTTCCTAAAATACGTGAGGTTTCGTGAGGAGGATTGCGGCGGCCGCCCAGATGATGGCCGCGACGACCACAGGCCCCCAGAACTCGGGCTTTGAGGTCTTGTGGTGGAAGACGAGTGCCCCGACGAATATCCCTGGGACGCCCCCAAGGAGCGCGGTCAGCCAGAGCGTTCTCTCGCTCACCCTGCTGCGCTTCCCCACCGCCAGCATCTTGTCGACGCCCATCGCGAGGAAAGCCAAGAGGCTCACGACCGCGACCCAGTCGAAGAGCGGGGAAGCGGGGATGGCGGACAGCATCGTCATCCGTGAGCCGACGGAGGTATTAACCGCAACCTCCTCTCGCCCGGAACCGCGTCGACGTTTTAATACGCTCTGCGCGGATGCAGGCGGATTGTCATTTTCCGAAGAGAAAGAATACGACGACCAAATCGTGATCGTCGACGGCATTGGGATAACCCACTTCATCCCCCGGCGCCGCCCCGCCGAGAAGGAGGCGCCGGCGAAGAAGCCGAAGAAGAGGAGCCGTTAGAGCCCGCTACGGGCTCCCTGCCATTATCCACACGAGGTTGCCGTCTGGGTCCGTGAACTGCGAGATCTCGCCCCAAGCCTTCTTGGTGTAGTCGATGGCGAACTTCACGCCCTTCTTCTTGAGGTCCGCGACAGTGTTCTTCAGGTCGGCGCTGTAGAACGCGACGCCGGTGTTCCCCGGCTCGAGCTCTCCCTCGCAGAGATGGAGCTTCCAGTTCGCCCCCTTGGGCGAGACCGTCACCCAGTGGTCCTCCACCTCGGCCTCGAAGCCGAGCTTCTCCTTGTACCAGGCCGCGGACTTTTTAGCGTCCGAGACCATTATCGCCAAGCTGAAGTCTTTCGAAATCATAGCCCGCCCTGAAAAGTGGTGCCTATTCCCCTTTTCGATGGGTCGTCAGGAGAGGTCTGAGGCCTTGAGCTTCACGCCGTACCTCTCGGGGAAGACGAGCTCCTCCAAGGGCTTCCTGTTCTTCTTCCCCAGAGTCTTCCGCTTGGGGTACCCGAACCCCAGCACGGCAGAAGGCTTCAATTCGTCGGGGATGGAGTAATCTTTGCGCAGCGAGGCCTCGCCCACTCCCGTGTAGATGCCCGACGCGACGCCGAAGTTCCAGGCCGCCAGCTCCATGTCCTGGACGACGCGCCCCGCGTCGATATTGCTACCGGGCACCTTCGGGTCGGTGAGAATGATGATCGCAAAGTCCGCCCCCTCGACCCACTTTCCCGAGATGCTGTCCGAGGCGAGCCTCTTCAGGTTGGAGCGGTCCTGCACCAGGACGAAGCGCCAGTGTTGGGTGTTCATCGACGACCCCGTGAGCCTGGCTGCCTCGAGGATCTTCTTCTTGGTCTCGCCGGGGACCTTCTTGGAAGCGAACTCCCTCGCTTCCAGCTTCGTAGAGATGGCTTCGAACGCGTCCAAGACGAGCGTAAGTTCCCCACGCTCTTAGATTAGCCTTCCGGCACGCCTTCGCTAGATATTTAACGAGTAAAGCCACTTGGACCTGCGTGAATCCCACGCCAGGGCAGACCGCCTCCCTGCCGAGCAGGAGGAGGAGGCTGTTCTACGCCATCTCGGGCATAGTCTTGGTAATGGCAATCGGCATCGTGGGATTCCACCAGATCGAGGGGATGGACTGGGTGAACGCCTTCTATTTCGAGAGCATGCTCGCCACCGGCCAGGGGCCGCCCCTCGCCCTCAACACCAACTCGGGGAAGATCTTCGCTTCGGTGATGGGCTTCGCCTCCTTCGGAACCGTTTTCACAAGCTTGGTCGTCACCCTCGTGCCAATAATCTCACAGCTTTGGCGGGAGGGCTTGGACCGCGCGGAAAGGGACGCGAAGAAGGTGGAGAAGGACGCCAAGGCGCTCGAGAACGACCTATCGCGCAGGAAAGTGAAGCCCGACGAGTAGAACCAAGACGCCGTTGCGCCCTCGCTATCTTTCGAGCCGCGCGAGGAAGACCGTCTCCGAGTATGGCCGCTTGTCCCTCTCGGTCCTGTCCTCTACAGGTCTCTCGAAAGACCTCTTGACGCGCATCCCTGCCTCCTCGAAGATTCCCGGGTAGAGGCCGAGCTTGTCGTTCGCGACGAGCAGGACCACCCCGCCTTGCGGCATGGGCGCGCTCACGTTCCGGAGCGACGCGGCCATGCTTCTCGCGTAGTCGGCCCTCGCCCGCTCGCCCTTGCCCTTCATCTTCGGCCCGATCTCGAACCCATCCCTCCTCTCGATGCCGAAGAGCTCGTACGCGTAGCGGTGCTGCTCGTGGTAGTCGATCTGCCCCACGTATGGGGGCGACGTGAATATCCCGTCGACCCTCCTTCCCTCCAGCTTCACCTCCCTCGAGTCCCCCTCAATCACCAGCGAGTTCGCCGGCCTCCTTGCCCCCTTGAACTCCGCGATCCGCCTGACCGTGTCGATGGAGTAGAACCTGAGCCGCGGGAGAATCGTCGTGACCGGTCCGCAGGTCTTGCCCTTGTGCTTGTAACAGACGTAGGGCCCCTTCACTGGCTCCTTCGGCGTCGCGAGATCGTAGTGGTGGACGAGCCTGCACGACCGCGCGGTCCTGCTAAGCATCACCTTTAGGAGGTCCTGGTGCTCGTACTCGGGGATGATGTCGCGGAAATAGAGCATCTCCCTAAGACTCCTCGGGGCGAACCAGGTCTCGAGATAACCCGCGCCCTCGACGGGAGCCCGCAAGGGCCTCGAGCGCCTCCCTCCGGGAAACTCTCTCGCGCTGAACTCGGCCGTCCTTCTCGTAACGTCCACGACCTCCTTCTCCAGCGCGGGGATTTCGTAGTCCGCCAACTTCACCCGCGATATCATCACGTTGAACTCGGAGATCTCAATCCCGACCGAGTCCATCCCTCTCTCGCTCGCCTCCACAAGCGTCGTCCCCGAGCCACTGAAGGGGTCGAGGACGGTCTGCCCCGGCTCGAAGTATCTCGAAAGGAAGTACCCCACGAGCTGGGGGATGAACTTCCCCAGGTACGGGTGCAGCCTGTGGACGTGCTTCGTCCTCTCCCTCTCGGGCACGTCGAGAAAAGCTATCGAGGTGTCGACTATCTTCAGCTCTTCCATCCTGGACCTCACCCTGAGGTTCCAGCCCGCGACGTAGTCCAGGAGTTCGCTCTTTGACACCCTGAGCCCGCCGTTGGGCGCCCTCGCGACCACGTTGCCGCTCGTGTCGAACTTCCTGAGGCGGTCGTACTGGACGAGGTAGGAGATGTTGCTGGTCGTCTTGCCCACAAGCGCGGCGGCGTCACCCAGGGTGAGGAGGTCTTCGATCACCGCGCCCTGCCTCGCTCCGCGAACGGGTCTCTTGGCCAAGGACGACTGCCTTCAGTGATGCCGTTTTCTATTTAGCCCTTCTCCGCGGAGCCGCTCAAGCCATATACTGCGGGAGAACCTGGCCCGGGCAGGCGGCATGGAGGGGGAATCCCGCTTTGGCCTCCATACGGATTCCAGAAACCCAACCGACCATCCTCCATTCTTCGGTCAGAATCTAGAAGTAAAGCGGGAGCGCTCGTCAACTACGTAAGAAACATGAAGGACCGAAAAATCGCGGGATTCAGCATACTCGGCGTCCTGCTGGTGGCCGGCGTAGTCGCCTTCCCTCCGGGAGGGCTGCAGGCTGGCGCTCGGAACGGCCCATCGACCGCCGCTGTCGTGACCAGCTCCGGTGTCAACGCGACCTTCTCAGAGGGACACGGCGCAGGGGTCTACTCCTCATCCTGCATCGGCCCATTAGAGACATACGGGAACATGACCCTGATCGTGAGCCCCTGCATCGCCTACGGGTTCCCGTCGGCCTTCGTCAGGAACGCGACGCTGGACACCCCGCAGGTCCTTCCGTTCATCAAGACGGCATACGAGTACCACCTCGTCTACTTCGCCCGCAGCGCGGTGAACCAGGACGTGATGTACGCCGTCCTCAACGTCACTGGGAGCCAGGTCGTGAACGGGAACTACACGTCGGGATACCGGGTCTCCTACCTCGGGAACAAGATTCTGAACGTGACCTTCCTTCAGGTCACCTTCCAGCACTTTGACGTGATGCACGTCTCGTCCTACCTCCTGCCAGACCGCAACGAGTCCGTCTCATACACGCCGCAGCAGGTGAGGGCGATCCACCTTGCGCTGGCCGACACGAACGTGACGTCCCTCATGGTCGACTCTCCTTACTTCGTCAAGTTCGCCGGGTCGGCCGGAAGCGCGACAACCCCGGCCGACTATGTCGTCCAGCTCTACCAGGTGGACGGCACGAGGATAGTCGGCGCCTTCGTGAACCCTGACCTCAACTCGGTGTCGAGTTACTTCAGCCAGCAGAGGGGCTCAGGCGAGTGCTGGCCCGGAGGCGTGGTCGTCACCGACCCGTGGGGCGAGACCGGCTTCGGATGTACCGCGTAGGAGCCTCGCCCTTCCAGCCGCAGTCGCCCAGCGATCCTGCTTCGGAAACAACCCTCCCGCTTAAATTACTGGACCTAATGATGGCGCCCGCTAGATGGAAAATTCAGACGATGCCGCGAAGAGGAAGCTCTCACGACGGCGCTTCATAAAGCTAGCCGGGGGCTCCCTGGCGGCCGGGACCGCCGCAGTCGCGCTCGGGAGCGCGGTCGGCCTTAAGCCCAGCGTCGAGAAGACGGCCGCTCCCCGGGAGGCCGAGGCCAAGGCGGGCTCGACCCCTTCACCGCTCATACAGTCCACGGCGTCCGACACGGTAGAGGGGGCGGCCGAACACGCTTTCTCGATATTCTGGATCACCGACACGCAGTTCCTCTCCGAGTCGAACCCGGCCCTGTTCAGGATGCTCAACAACTGGATCGTCGACAACTGGGCCCGCTTCAACGGGAAGTTGGTGATACACACCGGCGACATCGTGCAGGACGGTCCCGCCGAGGAGGAGTGGTATAACGCGGACGACGCGATGTCGATATTCCTTGCCAACAACATTCCCTACACTTGGTGCGCGGGAAACCACGACGACTTCGTCAACGGCGACGCGACCTCGGGATGGATCGGGAACCAGCAGGCCAAGTCCCTCCAGCCCTCGGTGGCGAGCGTCATAGTGAACTCGCTGCCATACGCCCAATGGGTCGGCGACTACCACGAGGCGATGAACACGGCGCTCAGCTTCTCCGCCAACGGCCTTGACTTTCTCGTCATCAACATAGAATGGAACGCGCAGCCCGACGTCTTGCAGTGGGCGGCGGGTATCTTGGACGACCCGGCGTACGCGAACCACCACGTCATAATGGCGCCGCACGCCTACATAGACGCAAACGGCAGCCTTGACAACCCGAGGTGGATCGCCCAGCTGTCCGACTTCATCGAGGAGTTTACCGCATTGCTGGACGCGCACTCCTCCAACGTCTTCTTGACGCTGAACGGGCATTTCGCCACGGAGTGCGGGTACAACACCCCCCAGCCAATAAACAACCGGAACCAGCTGATGTTCGACAGGCAGGACTGCGCGGACGCGCCGGGCGACGTTATCGGTAGGGGGGTCGACAACCCGCCCCCGAACGACACGGACAAGGTCGGCGGGGTGACGGCGACAGTCCTTACGTTCGACACGCTCAACAATAAAATCAGAGCCAGGACGTACGACATCTACACTGGCAAGTGGAGGACCTACTACACGGAAGAGTACGCGGTCGTCATGTTCCCGAACTTGGTGCCCAAGCTGAAGGTTGCGGCCCACGAAGGAAGTCGGCAGGCCTAGGCATCGCGACGGCCCCAGGATTTCCTCGGCGCGGGACAGCCACGAACCGCTCGGCCGCCGCGCCTCCCACCCAACCTGGGAATGGGCGCAAAACTCGCGTAGGGTCGTAGTGCACCTCGTAGAGCTCGGGCGGGATTTCCTTGGGTATCTCCTTGGGCATGCCGCAATACCTCAGGCCAGGATAAAAGCGCCCCCGAGGGGTCAGCTCGGCCGGCGGCGCACGCGGCGGACAGTCTGGAAGCAGAGCGCGAGCGCCCCTATCGCGACTAGAGGCGCGAAGACCTCCGGGCTTATCGTGCTCGCCCTCTGAGCGTCCAAGGACCCGGAGACCACGCCAGAGAGGCCGTATCCGAGGGCGATCATGGCGACGACGAAGACCGGGCTTACGATGAAGCTCCTTCCGAACGCCCCGAAGAACAAGATGACCGTCCCCGCGAGCGAAAGGAGGAAGGCCGCCGGATATGCGGGGTTGACGCTGCTGAAGCACGCTCCCTGAGCCGGCGGCGGGAGAGGCCCGGGGCAGTGGAGCAGCTCGAACGGCGAGAGGCTGGGCAGGGCGATTAGCGCAGCGACGCTCGCGCAGAGCAACCCCGCTCCCCCCACGGCCAGCCTGACAGACCTGACCAAGCGCCCATGGTCGCGCCGCCCTCCCTTCTAAGGCCATGCGCGGACGCTCGAGGGGCAAGCTTGAATGGGGCCGCGCGAAAGGGAGACGAGCGCATGCAAGTCGGGATCCTGGAGGCGGCGGCGCTCGCCGTATACGCCCTGTTCGTCCTCCTTCTCGGCCTCGGCGCCCTGACGGGCTACAGGATGTTCAAGCCGCTCGCGCCCCTCTCCGGCGGCGGCGGGCACAAGGTCTCGATAATCGTCGCGGCAAAGAACGAGGCGGACACCCTCCGGGAGTGCCTCGCCTCCCTCTCCGAGTTGGAGTACCCGGACAGGGAGGTGATAGTCGTCTGCGGCCCATCCAACGACGGCACCGAGGAGATCGCCCAGGAGTTCGCGGGCAAGATGACGGTCCTCCGCGAGCCGGAGAGACCTCCGGATTGGCTCGGGAAGAGCTGGGCCTGCCACCACGGGTACCTGAGGTCGACCGGGGACGTCCTGCTCTTCGCCGACGGCGACGTGATCCACTCCCCGGAGAGCCTCGGGGTAGTCCTCGCGAACCTCGACGCGAAAAAGGCCGACCTCCTCTCGGTCTGGCCCGAGACGGTGACGAGGACGATGTCCGAGAGGCTCATCTTCCCCACGAGCATCTTCTTCCTCTGCGTCGGGGTGGCCGCCTCCGCCCGGCGCACTCCCGTCGGGAGGAGGGTCAACGGGGCCAACGGACAATACATCATGATCAGGCGGGATGCATACACGGCGATGGGCGGCCACGCGGCGATCAGGACAGACATAATGGAGGACAGCGCCATCGGGAGGGCGACCCTCGGCCGCGGCCTTGAGGTCCTCAACGCCGACGGCGAGGGCTACGTGAAGGTCAAGCCGTACTCGAGATTCGCGGAGGCGTGGGAAGCGCACGAGAGGTTCGGGGCGGGGCTGCTCCCATCCTGGGGGGCAATGATTGGCGCCTTGGTGGTGACCCTCGCGTACTTCGTCGGGCCTTTCGCGCTTCTCGGGCTCGCCCTCGCGACGGCGAGCGCGGCGTACGCCCTCGCTGGGGCGTTAACCTGCGCGGTGGTCCTCGCCGTGCAGGCCTTCTTCTCGCTCAAGGTCTCCCGTCCCCAGTACTTCGTGCTGGCGCCCCTCTCCGGGGTGCTCGTGACCGCGGCGACCGTCACGGGGTTCGTCAGGTTCAGGCGGGGCGGGATAAGCTGGAAAGGGGTGAGGTACGGGAGCGACCGCTTCAAGCCTCTCTGAGAGCCGCCGTCCAAACGCCTATACCGAGCCGGCGCGCCCGCCAGCCCATGAAGGTGGGGTTCGCGCTACGGTCCAGCGTCTTCCACCCGTCACTCATCGTCAAGATCACCCCGCTGCTGGATGCGGCCGGGGTCGACTCCGTCTGGTTCCCGGACGCGGGAATGCCCTACGACGCGCTGGACCTCTCCGCCCTGGCCCTCGGGTCAACCCGCAGGGCCCGCGTCGGGACGGGGGTCATCAGGGCGGAGGAGCAGGACCCGACGCGGCTCACTACCCGGGTCCGAACCTTGAGCGAGTCATCCGAGGGGAGGTTCATCCTCGGGCTCGGGGCAGGTCGGGCCAGCGGCCCCGAGGCTATCGAGGGGGTCGTCGCACTCGCCGAGAAGGTGAGGGCGGGGTACGGAGGGGGGCGCAAAGCACCGATATTCTTCGCCGCCCTTCGCAGCGGGATGGTCCGCGCGGCCCTCTCGAGCGCCGACGGCGCGATACTGAACTTCTGTCCGCCGTCCCACGTCAAAAACATCCTGCCTGGAGGCGCCGTGCGGAGCGGGTTCACCCTCGCGTGCTACGTTAAGCTCTTCTTCGCGAAGAGCGACGCGGCCGCAAGGAGGATGCTCGTGGAAGAGATCGCGACCTACAACGCCTACCCGTCCTACCACAAGATGTTCGAGGCGGCGGGCGTGGCGAGCGCGATAGCGAGCCTTGGAAAGGACTCTAGCAAGATTCCTGACGGCATCCTAGAGATCTCGCTGCCGAACCCCACGAAGCGGGAGGTCGCCAGGCTCCTTCGGCGCTTTGCCAGGGCGGGCGTGAACCTTCCGATAATCTATCCATACGTCTCCGGAGGGGAGGGCTACCAGCTCGAGGTCGTGAAGGAGCTCGCCTCGGTCGCCGGGTGAGCGGACGCGAAGCCATCCTCCGCCTGACCTGCGGGCCTAGAACGGGGGCTTCTTCTTCTTGGGCACGATAGTGACGGGCGGCGCCAACTCGCGTTTCCTCCCCGGGCGCTCCGGAGGTCCAGCACACATAAACTTGCAACTCGAGTCTGACGACGCGAAAGAAGTTCGCCATCGGAAGGTTATTCTCTGGCTCCCGGCGCTTTCGCCTCCGATGCAGCCCGACGAGGTCGATACATGGAAGCGCGCCCTCCTGAGGTTCAGGGCTCAGAAGGACGAGTTCATGAGGCTGGGGCGCGACTCCCCGTTCGCACGCTCCAGCCAGCAGGGCTTTCGCGGCCTGAATTACTTCGAGCCCGACCCGTCCTTCAGGTTCGAGGCGAAGCTCCAGAGGTATCGCGCGGAGGCGAGCGTCATGATGACCACGAGCACGGGGGCGCGCCAGCTCTTCAACAGGGAGGGGCGCTTCGACCTCTCGATCGGCGGCCAGCCAGTCCCGCTCCAGGCTTACCAGCCGGCGGAGAGGGACGACCCGAGCCTCTTCATCCCCTTCAGGGACGCCACCTCAGGGAAGGAGACCTACGACGCCGGCCGCTACCTCGAGATGCAAGTGGAGCACGACGACGAGTACCTGGTCGACTTCAACTACGCCTACAACCCATACTGCGCCTACGTCGAGGGGTTCGTCTGCCCCCTCCCGCCAGCGGAGAACTTTCTGAAGGTCGCGATTCGCGCGGGCGAGAAGAAGTACTAGAAGGCTCTGCGGATTCAGCGGTCGTAATCTTCGTGGTCGTCGTCGTCGTCGGCCGAGCGCGGCGCCCTGCGCGAGCGCCCCCGCCTTGTGACAAACAACAGGCCTAGGGCCACCGCCGCGACTGCGAAGATGAATCCGATGACGGGGAGGCTCATGACCACCATCGAGGAGGCTTCGCTCCTGACGGAGGCGTCGGCCGACGTCGAAGTGGAGAGCCCGAGATACGAAATCGAGGCCTTGTATGGGCCTATTGGGATTAGGCCGAAGCTTACGAGCCCGCTCGAGTTGCTCTTGCTCACCACCGTCGTCCCGTTGACCAGGGTGGCGGCGACCCGGGCGCCTTGGACGGCGAGCCCGAATAGGTCGCTAACCTTCATGTTCGCGGCGTAGACCCTGGAGTCTACCGTGATGTTGGCCGGAGCGCTGACCTGGTATGGGGACGGGTTCAGGGGCTTCACGTCTTCGCCTTCCCACATGACGCTCGACACAGTGAAGGTCGTCCCGTTGTCCATCCAAACACTGAGGCCGGAAATCCCCTGCTGGCCCAACGCGCCCTCGTCGATCCCGAAGGAGGACGGGGTGATTTGGTCGAGGCCGGAAGAGTCCGCGAAGGAGAACGCCACGAAGTACTGCGCTACGGATTGGAAGGCCAGAGTGTGATGGGTGTCGAAGACTATCGGGGGCGTGGTGAACGTTCCCGTGTCATTCCGGGGGGTGCCCTGCGCCGACGAGTCCAGGGTGTATCCCGTCAGGGCCTCCCTCTCTTGGTTCGGGACGACGTCCCCCACGTAGCTCGAGGACACCGCGACGCTCGAATTGGCGTCGTAGAACCCGTCGCCCGTCGGGGACGGGGACGACAGGGTCACGTTGAAGCCTCCGGAGTGCACGAAGAGATACTGGGCGACCGACCCGACGTCTATCTGATGCTGCGCGTCCATCGTCACGGTGACTGAAAACGTCCCGTTTCCACTCCTCGCAAGGACTTTCGCCTCGCCTCCGTCGACCGAGTACGAGACAGCGTTCAGCCTGGACTGCCCCCCGCTGCCGTTCCATGAGTAGTCATAGACCGCCCTGACCATCGTCTGGCTGTCGTACCAGCCCGTGTCGCCGCTGATCGGGGTGGGGCTGATGGAGGCCAGCGAGCCGCCGCTCGTGCCGAGGAGGAACTGGGTGGTCGACCTGCCCGCGACGAGCTGCGGGGATGAGATCGCGGGGAGCGCCAGAACTGTCACAGGGCCGACCGACTCGACGGGGACGAGGGTTCCACCGTTTACCGAGTACGAGACCAGCCTCTCTCCCACTCCTGCCGACCTTCCCCAGGTGCCGTCCAGCGTGACGCTCACCTGGGAGCCGGAGTCGTACCAGTAGCTGTCGCCGACGACGGTCGGAGGCGTTATGGAGGAGAAGGCCTGCGCGGCGGTGGCGTCGAGGGTGACCTCGTACTGGGTCACGGAGGTGAAAGAGATGGCGTGCGGCGCGTCCATGACCACGGGCACCGTGAAGTTCCCAGTCGAGGGTGCGACGGGCGTCTGCTGGCCCGCGTCGAGCTCGAAGTAGGTCACCCTCTGGCCGGTCCCCGACGACCGCCCGTATGTGTCCGGCTCGCTCACGACCGCCTCCGTCCCGCTGTCATACCACTGGGACCCGAGCGAGCCCCCCGTGAGCGTCAGGAGGTACTGATGCGAGTACGCAATAACGACGGAGCCGGCGACCGTCACCGTCCCGTGATCGCCGGGAGCGAACCACCTCTCGGTGGACATCGACCCGCCGAGGGGGTTCGTGGCCGAAAAAACGGTGTCGCTGTCGAGCCAGTAGGCGACGGGCGACGAGCCGATGGGGAGGGGGGCGGAGGAGCCGAACTGCTGTCCCAGCAGCGAGGGGGGCGAGTATCCCGACCCTCCCCCCGCGACCGAAAAGGACACTGTCTCTTGGTATTGGTGATAGTATGTGATGATCTCCTCCTGGGGCGACGAGGCGATGCCAGCCGTGGATTGGGAGGTCTCCCATCTCTCCGTGCCCGTCGAGCCGGGGAGCTGCGACGTGACGGACCACGCGCTCCCCGAATCCAAGTCGTAGACAGAGGGGGATGTGCCCAGGGAGGCTGTCTGGGTGGCTCCGTTGTTTACGTAGGTCAGGGTCGGGGTGGAGTACCCTGACCCGCCGCCCGTGATCGAGAAGCTCAGGGTGAGGGGCGTGATTCCCAACGGCGTGCGGAGCTCGAGGAGCTGCCCCGCAGTCAGGGTGTACTTGCCCGCGGTGAACAGGCTGGCGCCGGAGTACACGTCCAGGGAATAGGTACCGGGCTCCAAGGTGACCGTGACCTCTCCGTCGATGAAGGGGTACGCCCCCGTGGCCGACCCAACGAGCGAGGAGTTGCCGACGCCGAGCGTCCCCGATGCGAGGGTCGTCTTCAGGTCGACTATGCCCACGCCCGACTGGTCCCAGAGCTTCCCGAGGCTCCCCGCCCCGCTCTGGACCTTAGCCACCACTCCCCCATCGCTCGGATAGTAATCCCACTCGGAGAGCGCGCCCTGGATTCCCTCCGCCGTGTCGCTCCCGAAGTTGTACGCGTTGGTCACCACCTGGTAGTTGTGGCCGTTCCAGTACTCCAGCTGAAGCGCGACGTCGGACTCGACGTCCGTCGTCTGGCTCCCGCTTCCCGGCCCTCCCAGGATCAGCTCCGAGTCAAAGAATCCCCCGGGCTTGTAGTTGAGCCCATCGACCACGAAGCCCTCGAAGGAGGTCAGCCCGCGGGCGGTGGTGAAGGCGACCGAGTCGTACTCCTGCCAGCCATGCCCATCGTCGTACTCGAAGGTGACTGTCGGCTCGTTCAACGAGTTCACCGAGGAGTTGACTCGGAGCTCCACCGTCGCGGGATAGGCGAGGTCGATGTTGTTCCCCGGCTGGGAAAAACCGGCGCCATCGAAGTAGAACGACCCCTCGCCGGAGGGATACACCGCACCGCTCCCCGAGACGGCGCTGCCGCTCATCGCGGCGTTTCGGGCCGACGAGTTCCAGATGTTGTTGATGAAGTCGATGGCGTTGGTCGATGTGTCCATCTCTGCGACGTCCTGGACCCAGTAGACGTAGGGCTTGTTCGCGTTGTAGAACTCCAGGTTGACATTCAACTGGATTGACATCTGCGTGGAGCCCGTGGCATTCTTCACAGCCAGGGAGTCTATGGTGACGGAGCCGATCGACGAATTGGTCGAGTACTCGTACCCGCCGCTCGGACCGACGCCGTAGTCGGCGATCCCCATCGGGGCTGGCTCCTGGGAATAGGCCGCGAAGACGTTGACGTAGGGAATCTCGGAGCCGGCCAGGGGGCTCGCGTCGATGGTCTTGGGGACCAGCGCGATTGGAGAGGCCTGACTCCGGGCGCCAGACGGGCTCGGGTGAGGGGAAGGCACGTTCACGAAGGCTGAGAGCAGCAGGAGGCAAATCAAGGCCAGCCCTCCCCATCCGGAACGGTGCGAGTCATCGGAGCCGATGAATGAGATCCGCTCGAAGCCGGCGAGTCCGGGGTTCAACTCGTTAGCCGTCCGTCCTTTTCTTGCGGATTCGGGCTATAGAATCTTTCCGAGCGCGCGGCCTCGAACGGCTTGCGAAGAGCCTCTAGTCGCCCCAGTCACGGTCCTCATGGGAACCTACCAAGTAAAGAGTGGTCTCGCCTAGGCGCGCCGCCGAGATTCCCATAATTACTCGGGCCGAGCTCCGGTCAGCATGGAAAGGCGGAAGGCTCTGGGCATCGTGGCGATCCTCCTCCCGCCCCTGCTCTATTCCTTCTATCGCTTCTCCATAGGCGCGCTGGTCCCCGCCTTCGAGTCCACCTACTCCGTGAGCGACGCCACCGCCGGCGGCGTGATCTCCGCCTCCGTGGGGCTCGTGGCCATCGGGGTTTTCGGGGGAGGGCTCCTCGCGCAGAGGCTCGGCGACGCCCGGACCATCCTCCTTGGGCTCGTGATCTTCTCCGCTTCGGAGGCCGCCGTGCTCGCCGCGCGGAGCCTGTGGGAGTTCTCCGCGCTCTTCTTCCTGGCCTCCTTCGGGACTGGTCTCGTGATCACCCCCAGCTACGGGGTGATCGCCTCCCTCCTCCCCGGGCGGAGGGGCCTCGCCGTCAGCCTCATCAGCGCCGCCTACAGCTCGGGGGGATTCGTCGGCCCGTCGCTCGCGGGATACCTGCTGGTCTACCGCGGCTGGGACGCCCCCTTCCTCGCGCTCGCGCTCATCGGCGCCGCTTTCACGGCGTTCTTCGCCGCGGTCCTCGGGATGTCCGGGAAGGGCGGGCCCGCGCAAGCCCCGGTGTCCTACGCCAAAGTTCTGGCAATCCGCGCAGTGCTGGTCCTCGCGGTGGCCGACTTCTTCGCCGACCTCGGGTTCCTCGTCTTCGTCTCGTGGACTCCGAAGTACCTGATATCCGCCTTCTCCGTCACGGGGGGCGGGACAGCCACTATCGATGCAGTCTTCGGGGTAGGCGTGGGCCTGGGCGGGGTCGGCGCCCTCGTGGCGGGGGTGCTCTTCGACAGGCTCGGCGGGAGGAGGAGCCTGCTCATCAGCGGGTCCCTCTCGGCTCTCCTGTTCGCGGCTCTCTACTTGGCCTCGCCCCTGCCCCTTGCCCTCGCGCTCGTCCTGGTGACAGGCTTCCTCTCGAACTCGTTCTGGCCGCTCCTGACCGCGACGGCCCAGGTCAGCGTCCCGGAGGGGCAGGTCACGTCGGCCATGAGCGTGGTCCAGACGGCCGGGTTCGTAGGGGCCTTCATCGGCCCCGGCCTCGCCGGCCTCATCGGGGGCGCCGTCTCATCCGCGCTAATCCTTGCGACGGTAGTCCCCTACGCCTTGTTCTTCGCCATTATAGTGGCCGGCTACAAGGACCCGGCGACCCGGACCGGGACGGCCGTCGCGGCGTGACGCGCCCGCGAGGGCGACCTTCTGCTACGAGCAGCACTGGTTGAGGCAATCGGGGCAGGTGCACGGGCAAGGGCATCCGCAGCGGCCGCACCGTCTCCCCTGGCTGTTCTTCGCCGTTATCTTGACCCACTTACTCTGGGCATTGTCGTAGGCCCACTCGTACGGCTCCTCTGGCGCCCCTGACCCTTCAGAGGCCTGAGACATCGACATCTCTTGAACTCTTGGCCTCACAGGAGCGAGAGCGCGTACAGGACGAAGAAGACGGCCACGGAGCCGATGAGCAGGAATATGACGAAAGCGGCCATCACCTTGGTCCAGTTCCTGCCGTGCTCCTCGCCCGGAGGGCCGTAGGTGATCCCTCTGTCAGGGCTCTCCACCTGCGGGGTGGCTGAGGGGACGTAGAGGGACTGGGGCTCGCGCTTGTGGGTGGTGCCACAACGACCGAGGTGCCTCTGGTAGTGGCTCTCGCTTATCCACTTCTGGCACTTTGGGCAGGTCGGCAAGGCGAGAGCGCGTGTCCCGCCGGAGGCGTATACGTGTTTCGCACGCTAGGCTCCGGGCTCGCCGCTCCGGCCCGCCGCCCTGTCCTCGTCCCTCTTTTGGGGGGCCTCGCCTCTCGCTCTCTTCGACTCCGCGCGGAACACGAGCTCCTTCGTTCTCGCGACGCTGTCGGGGCTGACGGAGATGGAGTCTATGCCCAGGGAGACGAGGTACTCCGCGAAGTCGGGGTAAACGGACGGGGCCTGGCCGCAGATGGAGACCGTCCTCCCCTGCTTGTGGGCGCCCTCTATCAGCATCTTGATGGCCCTCTTGACCGCCTCGTTCCTCTCGTCGAAGTATCCCATCTTGGCGAGGCGGCCAGAGTCGCGGTCGATCCCCATGATGAGCTGCGTCAGGTCGTTCGAGCCGATGCTGAAGCCGTCGCAGAGAGAGGCGAACTCCTCTGCGAGGAAGACCATCGAGGGGACCTCAGCCATGAGCCACACCTTGAATGTCTCCCCCCTGACGAGGCCCGCCTCCTCGATCAGCTTCACGCACTTCTCGACCTCCCACGTGGTCCTGACGAAGGGTAGCATGACCCACACGTTGGTGAGCCCCATCTCCTCCCTCACACTCTTTATTGCCTTGAGCTCCATCTGGAACGCCTTCACGTACTCCGGGGATATGTAGCGCGAGACCCCCCGCCATCCAAGCATGGGGTTGGACTCGACCTCCTCGTACTTCTCCCCACCCTCCAGCGCCCTGTACTCGTTGGTCTTGAAGTCCGAGAACCTGACCACGAGGGGGCGGGGGCTTATCTCCCTGGCGACCGTCGCGACGCCCCCGGAGAGCCAGTCGACGAATACGTCCTCCTTCCCGGTCTCGAGGAGGTGCATCGGGTGCTGTCCCACGTAGCTCGCGATGATGAACTCCACCCTCATCAGCCCGATGCCGTCGAAAGGTATGCCGGAGTAGTCCTTGATCTTGTCGGGGACGCCCAGGTTCATGTAGATCTTGGTCCGGGTCTTGAGCCTCCTCACCTCCTCCAGGTGCTGCGCCGTGTCCTTGCTCGACGCCACCGCCCTCACCCTCCCACGGAAGACGAGCCCCCTCGAGCCGTCCACCGACACGACCATGCCGTCCTTGAGGACCTTGGTGGCACCGGACGCCCCCACCACGCACGGAACCCCGAGCTCCCTGCTCACTATCGCGGCGTGGCTGGTCATGCCGCCCTCGTCGGTCACGATGCCCGAAGTCTTGACCATCAGGGGGACGTAGTCGGGCGTGGTCATCTTCGTAACCAGGACGTCCCCTTGGCTCACCTTCCCGAGGTCCTTCACCCCTTTCACGACCTTGACTGGCCCCGACCCCATCCCGGGGGAGGCGCCGAGGCCCGTCAGGATTGGCTCCTCCTCCACCGACTCCTCGTGCGCGCCCTTCGCTATGAAGGTGACCGCCCTCGTCTGTAGCAGGTAGATCGTACCCTTCTCGATCGCCCACTCGAAGTCCTGGGGGTAGCCGTAGTGATTCTCCAGGACGCTCCCCAGCTCCCAGAGCTTCTTGAGCTCGTCCTCGCCGAGGACCTGCCTCTGCCTCAGGCTAGCGGGGACCTGGCTCCTCACGAGCCCCGACCCGCGCAGGCTGGCCTTCTTCATCCTCTTCTTGCTGACTATCCTCTTGTCGAGGACCTCGCCCGTCTCCTTGTTGAGGACGAAGGTGTCCGGGACCACCCTCCCGGAGACTATCTCCTCGCCCTGCCCGTAGACGGCCTCGATGACCATCTGGGTCTTGTCCCCCGTGATGGGATGGATCGTGAACCCGACGCCGGACCTCTCGCTCATGATCTGCGCCTGGACGACCACCGCCGTGTCCACCGTCCCCGAGCCGAACCCCCGCTCAGCGCGGTAGAAGGTCGCTCTCGCCGTGTAGACCGAGGCCCAGCATTTCCTTATCGCGACGAGCACCCCTTCCGCCCCCTTGACGTTCAGCACGGTGATCTGCTGCCCCGCGAAGCTCGCGTCGCGGAGGTCCTCCGTCGTCGCCGAGCTCCTCACGGCCACTGGCAGGGTCTCCGACCCGAACTTCTTGCTCAGCTCCCGATAGGCGAGCTCGACCTCAGCCTCCAGGTCCTTGGGTACGTCGGAGGACTCGACTATCTTTCTCAGCTCCGCGGCGCCACGCTCGACGCTGCGCACATCCTCCATGCGTATGCCCTTCAGCCGCTGCCGCAGCTTCTCGTCGAGGCCGTTGCGCTCCACGAACGCCCTGTAGGCTTTTGTCGTCACGACGAAGGCCTCGGGCACGGGAAGCTTGGCCCGGTACATCTCGCCCAGGTTCGCGCCCTTCCCGCCGGCGACGCGGACGTCGTCCTTCGTTATCTCGCCAAGCGACCTGATGTAGCCCGACTTCAAGGCATGAGTCACGCGCGTCGAGCCGTTTCTTAAGGATTGAAGCCTCCGCGCGGTCGGCGAAAGACGCAGCCGCCGGGGCCGGAAGCGCCGGTGCACAACCACATTTAACACGCGGGGAAGTGGACGGAGCGGGCGAAGCGCGTGACGACCGGTTTCTACGTCGGGGTCTCCGGCTTCAGCTACCCGCGCTGGAGGGGGAAGTTCTACCCGAAGGAGGCGAAGAGCGAGGAGCTCCTCTCCCACTACGCCAAGCGCCTCAGGAGCGTCGAGATCAACAGCTCCTTCTACGCGGCGCCCAAGCCCTCCTCCGTCGAGGGTTGGGCAGGGAAGACCGGCGAGGACTTTCGCTTCGCCTTCAAGGCGCCCCAGCAGATCACCCACATCCTGAAGCTGGGCGAGGGCTCGGCGGACGCCGCCAACAGGCTCTCGGAGACGCTCGACCTCCTAGGCCAGAGGCGAGGCCCCGTCCTCTTCCAGCTGCCGCCCTACATGAAGCAAAACCTCAAGCTCCTGGAGGGGTTCCTTTCCGAGACCTCGGACATCGAGAGCAGGGTCTTTGAGTTCAGGCACAAGTCGTGGCTCGACCCCCCAACCTACCGGCTCCTGGACGGACACGAAACCGGGTTCTGCATCGCGGAGACGGAGGAGATGAGGCCCACCTTCCAAGTCACGGGAGGCTTCGCCTACCTCAGGCTACGGTTGGATTCCTACGACGCGAAGGGCATCGACCGGTGGGGTGAGAGCATCAACGGGCTGGCCAAGGGGGCGGAGCAGTGCTATGTCTACCTCCGGCACGACGAGGTAGGGGAGAACGCGATTCTAGCCCAGAGGCTCGCGCAGAAGCTGAAGGGCTGAGAGGGAGGACGCGTCGGGGGTCCGGCGACGGCGGCGATGGCTTAGGCTGGCGAGCGGCGGGGTCTTTCCGCGAGCTTCGCAAGCTTGGACTCGGCCGCCAGCGTTGCGTCAAGGGTCAACTCCGCGATGAGCCGAAGCTCGGCCTCCTTCCTCTTGGTCAGCTTCTCCACGGTCAGTCGCCCTTAATTTTCCGTTCGGCCCATTTGTACCTTTCCACCAACTCTTTGTAGAGGTACTCGGCTTCGAGCGAGCTACTGAACAAGATTTGCAGGACGTTCCCCACCCTGACCAGCCTTATCGACGTGGTCCCAATGTCGAACTGGGTGGCCTCGACGTCCCGAACGTCATCGCTCAACCACAATCCATCGTGAGTCTCAATTTAAGCGGTGAGGCCTTTCTAGGCAGGGACGCCATGGACTTCGGCCGGGCAAAGGATTCCCTCGATTTAGGATATGCAGTTCGGCTTTCGTCCAGACGACGCGGTAGTCGCTCAAACAGTGAGGTAAGCTCATCTATTTTGCATCCAAAATTCCTCCGTCCTCTGAAACAGGAGCCGGTGGAGTCTCGATGAGCGTGATTGCTACCCCTTTCGGCGGCGACCTTGTCTGGTCCTTTGCCACACAGTTCGAAGTGCTCGAAGGGGTCGTGGCCGTCGCCGCGCTCCTTCCGCTCGCCTTCCTGGTCGAGTCTCGCGGGCTCGGCCCTAGGCTGGACTCCTTTGTCGTGACCAGAAGTCTGAGGTCCCGACTCTCCCCCTTGTTCGCGTTCCTTGGAGCCGGGGGCGCGCTGTCCTTCGCACTCCTTGTCCTATGCAACTCGAGGAAGGTTAACCGCGTCCTCGACGTCAGAGGCGTGAACATCGTCCAATACCCCCTGACGCTCCTGGGGTTCATCGGCGGCAGCGCCCTCGGGCAAAACGGCAGCCAGGGCTACGGGGCGCTCGCCCTGGTGACTTGGGTCCTGACCCTCGGCGCCCTGTCAGTGGCGATGGGGACCGCGAGGGCTTGGAGGTTCTTCGCCCTGCCATCCGTACTCTTCCTCACCGTTGTGGTGCTCCTCTTCGCCCCCGTAGAGATGGACAGCCAGGCGATCAACCTGGTCTCGAGCTTCACCTTCGACGGCGTGTCGCTCTTGAGCAACTGGTTCCTCCTCACCGTGTCCCTATTCTTCACGGCCTACGGCCTCGCGCACGGGAGGCTCGGGCCGTCCAGGCGCCCGGAGACCTCTCTCGCACGCTCAGGCTGACAGCGCGAGCTTTCCCTTCTCGACGAGGGCCTTCCCCGCGACGGAGAGGCTCGCCCTCCTCACGGTCCCCATGAAGCCGAACCCGCCCAGGCCTATCCCGCCCGACACCATCCTGTCCTGACCGTTCTCGTACCTCATCAGGGGGTTGAGGCCCACGATGACCGTGGATAGCGCGCGCTTCTCTAGCTGGACCGCCTCCACCAGTTCGGCCAAGAGCTTCGGGGAGCCCCTGCTCCTCCACCCGACGAGCCTGCCGCCCTCGAACTCGAGCCTCGCGTCCTTGAGCAGGCCAAGCCGCGTCACCGACGGGGAGAGCGCCACCGCGCCCTTCGCGGAGGCCGTGTCGACCTGCTTCGAGACATAGCCCGGGGGCACGTAGGTCATGTTGTAGCCGCCCGCGACGTCGCCCTCGTCCACGAGCCCGTCCTCGACCTCGAGGTCGCCCTTGAGCGTGAACTCCAGCCTCCCGCCCGGGGTAAGCAGGGTCGCCTGGGCGCCGTCCTGGAGGGCCTGCCCGACCGCCCTCCCGCTAGCTGAGATGCTCGCAAAATCGACGAGCGCGGCCCTGAGCTGGTGGCGAACGACCTCCTCGGGCCTCTTCCCGATGAGCCTTGCGTAATCCTTCCCGACGTAGCCGAACGGGAGCCTCGCACCCCTGAGCTTGGCCTTCTCGGCCGCCTCGTACCAGGAGCGGTTGTACTTCGTCGAGTCGGTGGCCTCCTCGCGCGACAGGCGCGGGGAATATGCGCCGATTGGCGGCCCCGGGATGAAGACGTAGGCGTCGGAGCCGGCGAGGAGGCCATACTCTTGCTTCCCCATGCTCCCCAGGACGTCCTTCGGGGTGACCTTCACGCCTTCGACGTAAGCGGACTCGTCCTCGAAGACCACTACTGGGATCGCCCCCATCCTCTTCGCCTCGACCACCAGCCGCCGGGCGAACGGGAGGCCGTTGTTCCAGGACTCTATGGTGAGGGTCTCACCCTTCTTCAGCCGGAGGGTCTCGGAGAGGACCTTCCTAGCCACCTTGTCGTATAGCGCTTCGTCGGAGCTCAAAGCTGATTGGTGAGGGGAGCTGGGCGTAGATAAGAGTGCGCCGGCCGAGGAGGGTCGGAAACCGGCATCGCCGGTTTGAAAGCGCAAAGGTGCCGTCAAGGTCGGGTCCCGTTTCCGCGTCAACCCGTATCCCAGATTCACATGGGCTTAATACCGGGGCGAATACTTTTTTGATGGAAATATTATTGACTTACGCCAGGCCACGGCGGGGCGCAGCCTCAAGCACCGTGGCTGTGATCATTATCATCATCATCTCCACCGCGGCGGCCACGGGGGCGACCATCTATTACTCTCGCAACGGCTCCTTCCCAGGCGTCAACTTTCCCTCGCCATCGAGCACCGCCAACAACTCAACTCAGACGTCGAGCGCGCAAACTACCACGAGCGAGAATAGTGACTATCTGATTCAGATATCCGGCGTCCAACCCGATACACAGGGAGGATGCGGCGCAAGCCAGCAGTCCACCTGTTATGTCTTCACGGTGACTGCCACTTATACGGGCAACGCCAGCTGGACAGTTTTTCAACAGGATTTCGAGTTAGCGACCCAAACCGGGCAGGTCGTGCAAATATCCGACTCGCTTCCCCAAGGCGACCAGCCGTTCGCGCCCGCGACCCTTCTCAGCGGACAACACGCCGCTGGCCAACTTGAGTTCGCGCTACCGGTCGGTCAGGCGCCAGGGACCTTGGACTACGTGGACCAGTCCATCGGCTTGAGCGAGGAGGTGCCCACCCCGATGAGTCAACCCACGGCTGCGGGGCACGTAGAGGTCACGGCACAAGACCTGATCGCTTTCACCCTGGCCGAGGGGAGCGACTCAGCAACGCCAACATGCGCGACCGGGTCCTCGGCGAACAGCATCACCCTGACGAACACAGGGAGCGCCGCTTCGTCGGCTGCATCGTTCTCGATCACCTACGATGGAAGAGCCTTCGAATTTCCCATAACAGGCGCCTGCAACATAGCTGCGGGAGGACGCGTGGTCATCACGATGGCCCCAACGGACCTTGTCACGGACGCGGCGCCAGGACAGCCGTACACAGGAGCGATCACCCTGGCGAATGGCGAGCACATAATATTCACGGGGACCTTCCAGTCGCCCCCGGTCGGTCAGGGGGCGCAGGTCGCCGTGACTGGAACCGACCTAGTCGGGGCCACTCTCGCCGGGGGAAGCAACTCAGCAACGCCAACGTGCGCCACGGGCTCCGCGGCGAACAGCATCCTCCTCGTAAACACAGGAGATGCACCTGCATCCGCCACTTCGATGTCCATCACCTACAGTGGAGCGGTCTACAATTTCCCCATAACTGGCGCCTGCACGGTGACGGCGGCCGGCGTCTTTGGAGGCAACCCCTTGTACATCACCATGGCGGCGACCGATTTGGTCACAGGGGCGGTGTCTGGCGCATCCTTCACGGGCACGGTGACCATGAGCAACGGCGTGATACTCGTCTTCGCGGGCACCTTTCAGTAGGCTTCTCAAGCCCCTCGTATCTCAAATCCACACGGGCTTAATACCTCGCGCGAGCGTTTTGCGAGGATATCGTTGGCTTGGGGGAAGCCAAGGCGAGGCGGAGCCTCGGGCGCAGTCGTGATGACGACTCTCGTCATGGTGGTCGCCGCCGCGGTGAGCGGGGTCATAATCTACCACAACCTGGGCAATGCCTCCTCTTCAATCGGGATTGACCCACCTCCGGGCGGAGGAGAGGTCAGCACCTCTCCTGATTCCACCTCCGCGAACTACACCGCGGCTGTCGCGGGGCAGCTCGCGGTCGCGGTCAGAGACGCGGCGCTACCCGCGAGCGGGTTCAACGCCACGGGCGTCACCTCAACCTTCACGTGCGCGGCCTCGCCGTCGGGCGCCTACCTGGCCCTGACCAACAATGGCACCGGCACCGCTGGCGTGTCCTACATCTCGATCACCTCGGCAGGGGTCGTCTCGGAGTTCACCCCCTCAGAGGAGTGCGACATCGGCGGACTGGGATCGGGGTCGTCCACGACCTTCGCCTTGTTCGCACCGAGCTCTGAGGTAAGCCCGACGCCAGCGACGGGCCAGGACTACACGGGCGTCGTAGGGCTGTCGGACGGAGTCTCGATTCCGTTCGCTGGCGCCTGGCAGTAGACCAAAGGGCGTCTCCACGCCTGTGGGCGGTAGTGGCTTGACGCACCGGATTGTCGCCTCACCAGAAATGTATTCCAGATACACACGGGCTTAATACCTCGCGGGAGCCTTTCGCACGGAAAGTCGTTGGCTTTCGGCAGGTCTAGGCGGGGCTCCGCCTCGGGCGTGGCCGCCATCATGGTGGCCATCATGGTGGTCGCCGCCGCGGTCAGCGGCGCGGCGATTTACTACAGCCGCAGCGGCTCCCCTCTCGGCATCGGGACAGGCTCCCCTTCTGGAAGCGGGGCGTCCAACTCGCTCTCTAACGCCGAACTCTCGAGCCTGACCTCCGCGCTCGGACAGCTTTCGGGAAACACCTCCAATCCCGCGCTCGCCAACCTGACATCCGCCCTCGGGCGTCTCTCCGGTCCGGCTCTGGCGAATCTGACCTCTAATCTGGGAGGGCTGTCCGGCGACCTTTCCAATTCCACGCTTGCGAACCTGACCGCCTCTCTCGGGGGGCAGTTCGTGGTGGCGGATTCCTTGCTCCCCGCCGAGGACTTCACGGCCACGGGCGTCACCTCAACCTTCACGTGCGCGGCCTCGCCGTCGGGCGCCTACCTGGCCTTGGCCGGCAACGGCACGAGCGGCGCGTCCGTGACCTCCGTCTCTATCGCATCGACTTCGGGTGTCACGCGGTTCGCGCCGTCGGGCGCGTGCGACCTGGCCTCGGGTTCGGGATCCACAGTCTACATCGTCTTCCCGTCGACCACCCAGGTCAGCCCGAGCGCGGCGTCGGGGTCATATTATGCGGGCGTCGTGAGCCTGTCGGACGGGTCGCAGGTCCCATTCGCAGGCAACTGGGAGTAGACCACGGTTCTGCAGAGGTCTCCCTCCGTTCCGCGGAGCGAAACCGGTAAACTCACGAGAAAACTGACTACCCTGAGGGATGACAGCGGAGGAAAACGGGCGGCGTCTCCACCCGTCCCTCGGCAGACCTCCTCCCTTTGCATGACGAAGGAATTTGGTATCTGTAGAGTAAATCGCGCAATAATAATCACTTGTGGTGCATGAGTCTATATTTGAAATGTCGACGAATCGTCCACTCCCCAGAAGGTCAGAAGACGCTTCGCGCGACTCTCCAGCATGAATGCTCGCTGTCGTCGCCCGGCCTACGGCTCACTGGTGAGCGCCTGGTCGTAGGCGCAGTCGGGCGACCGCGTCCTTTTTGGTAAACATTCGTCCCCAAACATGCGAACGCGGTGGAAATCCAGAAATCCCGGACGGCAACCCACCTACCAGCGACCCATCCGATGAAAAACCGTAGGAGAGAGGCTAGCCGAGAGCACGGCTTCCAGGACGAGACTCCCGAAAGCGGCTGGAGCCCACAGAGACAGCGCTTCGCCGAGCAGGTCGAGCTCCTGGTGAGTGCCCTTCGGTCGACCGACGAGGGCGTCCGGGAGCTTTCGGTGGTCCAGATAAGCCTGATGGGGCCGAAGGCCGTGTCCTACCTTAGCTCCGCGCTAGAGGAGGCTCTGGACGAAAGCGACATCAAGCAGTCCGCCCACGAGTCGATGTCCGGCCCCGAGAGGGCGATAGCCGGGATATGCAGCGCCCTTGGGATCATCAGGGACTCCGACGCCGTCGTGAACCTCGCCGCCGCCCTCCCCAGGAAGGAGGCCGTGGAGGCCTTGGCCAAGATAGGCGGGGAGAGGTCACTGGAACTGATAATGGAGATGGTAGAGAGCAGGGACTCCTCTTGGCCCTCGACCAGCGCCGACTCTGACCCGGCCTTCGTGAGGCGCGTCTTCCTACGATTCGGGGAGGCCGGGAGGAAGAGGCTTCAGGAGGAGCTCGCTGACGCGTCTGGCCCAAAGCGCGCGGCGGTCGCGGAGATAATCCGTATCATAGGAGACCCCGAGGGCCTCGAGTGAGGCCCACCGGGGAACTGCCCAGAGCGGTCTGAAGTGCGCGTGGGGCTAACCCGTCGGAGGATTTCGGCTATGGGGTGTACTCGTATTGGACTAGGTACCGAGCCGTGAATCCTGTGGGTGTTGTGTTGTACAGGAAGGTGAGTTGTCCCTGGAGGCCCGCCAGGCCACCGGAGCCGGTCTGCGATGCTTGGGCTGACCCAGCCCCGCCGTAGGTCCCAGCGCTGACCATATCGATGGCAATGGTCCCAGAATGGACGCCCTCGGTGCACGTGCATGTGATGCTACCCTGGCCAACGTCAGCGCCGGAGGTCAGCACCAACAAGTTGAGCGTGAAGGTTGCGTTCCCCGTGACGTGCCCGGTGAAGACGTCGGTCCCCGTGATGTAGTAGAGGGTGAGCCCTCCCCCAGAGAAGACGATCGTAGATGAGGAGACCGTGGCGACAATGTTCCCGTGACCCGTCCTCTCAACCTGAGTCGAGGCGGACCCCCCTGCAGGACTGAGGAGTAGCAGCGGAACCAGAAACAGCGACAGAAGCGCTGGCAAGCTGAGCTTGTTCATGTTCATCAGAGTCGTGTAATTGGGGCGTTGGTATTTATTTGCTAGTATACACATGAAAAGATAACGTAAATATCCATGCAATATCTTCCAAAATATGGAGCCCTTTTCGCGTCGGGCCATGCATTAGGGAGAGGTTGGGGTTTCTGCGAGCGCTTGCGCGGATGAGGCCTTAGTGCTAGAGTAACGCTTGGGAAAGGTTGTTGGATGGCTGGCGGGCGCTGGCTACGACTTGATGTCCGGCTCCGGCCGCTCCGACTTTATTATCTCCGTGACGTGCCTCAGCTTCTGCCCGTCCATGTCCTTGACGGACATCAACAGCGAGACGAAGCTCTCCTCCCAGACCGCCTTGTCCCCGTCGTAGGTCCGCTTCCCTTGGTGGATCTGCATCATCCTCTCCGGGTCGCCGGCCGGGAAGCCCGTCCCGAGAGCGTCCTGTGCCTCCTTCTTGAACCAGGCGACCGGGGACCCCTGGGGCGCGTTGACCGCGACGAACTTGTAGCCGAGCTTCTCCACCCTCGCCACCATCGCCGTGCTGATCACGCCGATGTTCGTCTCCACGCTGAGGTTGTCGTCGACCATGACCCCTATCACGTATGGAGGCTCCACGTTCCACTTGAACTCTTTTAGCGCCCTCGAGACCTTCAGGGCGTCCATCCTCTTCTCGTCCGACTCACCGATGTAGGACGACCTCGCGAGGAGCAGGGGCTCCTTGAGGTCCTGCTCGCTGAGGCGGGGCTGGGCGACCAAGAGCGGTTCCCTTGCCAACACCTCCGCGGGCAGAATCGCTTGGGGAGGAGGCGCAGGGGACTCCACGCTCACCGCGACTTCGTCTCTTTCGACCATCTGTGGCCCTGCCTCCTTGACAGCCGCGTACACCGGTTCAATCGCCGCCTCGGGGGCATCTTCCACCAAGGGCTCGAGCTCTTGAACGTCAACCTCCATCGGTGCCGCCTCCTCTTGGACGTCCACCTCCTGGATTACTTCCTGAGCGGCCACTTCATCAGGCGCTTCGACGACCTCGGGGACCTCTTCCACCCGGGGCTCCACTCCGTAAACCGCCCCCTCCTCCGGAGCCGCGAACACCTCAGAAGCGTCGTGCGGCGAAATCAAGTCCTGAGCATGCACCTCGTCGGACTCGGCTGAGACCTCGGGAACCTCTTCGATGGGGGCCGCCGTTTCCTCCGCGTCGACCTCCGGCGCCGGCGCGATAACCTCCGAGGCTTCCTCCGCCTGCGGCTTCGGGGCTTCTACATCGACGACCGAGGGTTTCTTGGCCGCCAGCGGGCTCTCGAACAGGCGGCCCTCTATGACCATGTGCCCGTCGTGCTCCATGACGAAAGAGTTCACGCCCTGCATAGTGACGAACGTCTTGCTGACCCTGCAGCTCTGACAGCTGACGTTATAGTGAGGCGTTCCTGAGCCGGCCGCCGAACGGGCCGCGTCTTGCATGGTCTCCAAATCCAAGTCCTTCACGAGGCATCCGCGGCATATAATCAGCATGAAACCGCCATCCATGTTTCTGGTCTCGACGCCCCGGACGCACGAGGCGCCTCAGACGGGCTCTACCCAGGCGGCGCGGGCGGGGAAGGGAGACTAGCCCAGTCCCACGTTGGGGAAGGTGGAGGGTGGCAACCCCAGCTGCTTCTGAAGCGTGCGGATCCTCTCCGCGTACTTTAGCATCGCGGCCTGGTCGTTCTGCGCCTTCGCGATCCTGTAAGCCGTCCAGGCCTTCCTCAGCGCTCCCCAGGTCTGACCTGCGGTGTAAGACGTGACTCTGCCCTCGAGGGCAGTGCGCAACGACCGTATTTATGGTAATGTCTCGCACCGCGAAGTGGAAGCGGGATAGAGCGGGCCGAGGTAAGGCCGTCTACAGCGGGGGCTCAGGCGCGTTCTGGAATGGCTTCCGCCGACGCCGCCTCTCAGTCGCCGTAGCTGAGCATCGCTCCCGCGCACAGGCTGCACTCGTAGAGGAAAGGCACCCGGTGGACGTAGCAATACTGCCAGCCCGGAATGCTGTTGGGGCCTGTCTCGCCCGCGGGCCCCGGCGGGGCCTCTGAATTAGGGGGAAAGTTAAGCACTTCCGCGGACGTCATCAGACCAGTACTTCAATGGTGTTCTTGGGGTGGGCACGCTCGTGCTTCCGCATATGGACGAAGCAGTACCTCGCACCGCAGAGGTGGCACGTGTAGTGGAAGCCGAAACCGTCCAGCACGCCCCCGCAGTGCCGGCAGCGGTAGGCGGACTCCATGCTGCCGTCGTGGGGCTTCCAGTCGGTCACCCTGCTCTCGGACGCCACGTCTTGCCCATCGGGCTCCGAGTTGGATTTAACCGGTCCCCGGGGAGGAGACTGAAAGTATTCGGCCAAGCCGCACCTTTGGAGGACGGGCAGGTGGACTCCACCCGTCCCCCGGTGGACCCATTCCCTCTGCAATGACGAAGGAAATTGGTAACGCGAAGGAAGAGCGCGTGATAATAATCAGTTGTGGTGCAGAGGTCTGAATCAGAGATGTCGACCAGTTATCCACGGTGATCCACCCCGGCAGGCGGGCCTGGCGACAGCGGCCGGGGGACTGTTAAAATATCGAGCGCGAAGCGTTCGCGCCAATTTGAAAGAGGACATGCGCACGCTGAGGCGAAAGGTTGGCGAGCGCATGCAGTGGTATCTGCAAAAGAACTTTGGGGCCACCACCCTCGCTTACAAGCTCCTCTCGGACTATCCCACTCGGCCCGGCAAGGGGATAAGGCCGGCCTTTTGTCTCGCGGCCGCCGCCGCCGTGGGCGGGGACCACAGGAACGCGGTGAACACCGGGGCGGCGATCGAGCTGCTTCACAATGCCTTCCTGATCAAGGACGACGTCGTCGACCAGTCGCTCTACCGGAGGGGAGACCTCACCCTGAACAGGAAGTACGGCCTCGCCCTCGCGGCCAACGCCGGGGATGCGCTCAAGATCCTCAGCATGTCCCCCCTCATAGACAACCTGGAGGTCATAGGCGTCCGCAAGTCTCTCCAGGTGATACTGGAGGTGCAGAACATGGCGAACAGGAGCGTGGCCGGCCAGATAACCGAGCTCACCTACGTCAAGAACAACAAGACCGACCTGGAGGCGCAGGACTACTTCGACCTGTGCGAGAACAAGACCTGCTGGTACACGACGATCACCCCGTGCCGGACCGGGGTGATAATCGGGAGCGACAACGCGACCACCGAGCAGCTTGAGACGATCACCAGGTTCGCGCTGAAGCTCGGGCTCGCCTTCCAGATAACCGACGACACGCTCAACCTCTCTGCCTCGGAGAAGCTCTACGGCAAGGAGATCAACGGGGACATCATGGAGGGCAAGAGGACGCTCATCCTCATCCACCTGCTCAACTCCTGCACGCCCGAAGAGATGAAGAGGATGAAGCAGATCCTGAAGAAGCCGAGGGACGCGAAGAGCGACCCAGACGTCGAGTTTGTGAGGGCTCTCATGGTGAGGTACTCCAGCTTCGAGAACGCGAGGCGCGTGGCGACGGAGCTGGCGGAGGAGGCGAGGGCGATACTGGTGAACGAATGCGATTGGATGACCGAGAAGCGCTGGAAGAACTTCTTCGTCGAGCAGACCAACTACCTAATCTATCGAAAGAAATAAGTGCGCCCGAGGCCGGTCACTCTTCGATTTTCGCTTGAAAAAGAACGGAAAGGCGGCCGATTCCAAGTCGGGCGAAGGCCCATCGCCTGGCGCGACCGTCATTAATCTCGATCCGCGAGTTATCCAGCGCGCGCTGAACCAGGCGCTGAAGACGCTCAACAATCCCGAGTATCAACAGCAGCTTACCAAGCTCACGCAGATGTCGATAGCGAACTCTCTGGAGACCTTCCAGAGGCTGGGGACCCTCTCCACGCGGCTGTCCAACATGGACAGCGAGACCATGTCGCAGGTGGTGGAGGGCTCGATCGACGACCTGACCCGAGCGGTACTCCAGTTCAACTCCGACCAGCTGGTCCTCCTCCAGAGGCTCTCGGCAAGGACGCTCGAGATCCTGGACGCCCAGGCCAGCGAAAAGTGAGAAAGGGCTGCGGCTCTGACCTCTCGCCAGCGCAGACCAGCGGCTCGAACGGGAGGGGCGTGACTTGCTATCGTCCCGACTCGAGGACGTCTCCTGGGTCGATGCCTTCAGCCTGCCTTCGATCTTCGACTCCCGCCTTTCCCTCTACAAGGAGTGGCACGACTTTGTCTTCTTCGACCGGACGAGCAAGGTCTTCGGCCTGCTGAACTTCGCCGTCCACGGCAACCCCTACGACGGCAGGCGGGGGTACGGGGCTGCCCTTGCCTTCCTCGTGGGCCCCGGGGACAAGGTCCACACCGCCCTGAAACTCATCCCGCTGGGAAAGCTGACCGTGTCGCCCTACAACCCCGAGTTCATCGCGAAGGAGGTCGCCGTCTCGTATTCGGGGAACTCCTTCACCATCAAGGGGAAGATAGACGACGTCTCGCTAGACCTGAAGGTCCCCGTGATGCTCCCGCCCGTGACCATGAACCAGATCGGCCTTGACATCCTCGCCAAGAACCAGATCAACATGGGGATGCTCGGGGCCGCGGCGGAGATGGCGAGGATATGGGACAAGTGGGTGGAGCTCCCCAGGCTCTCCGTCGTTGGGACGATTGAGGCGCCCGGCGCGGTCTACCACATCGACACGAAGACCGGCTACCAGGACCACGAAGGGGGGCGCTTCGACTGGGGGAGTGTGATGGGGTGGGACACAGGGGTCCTCCTCTGCGACCCGGCGAGCGCGGGGGAGCCGGAGAGGGTGAGCTTCCTCTTCTACAGGTACGGCCCTTCGGGCGCGAGCTCATACGGGGGAATCATAGTCAAGACGGCGGGCGGCGGCGAGAAGTTCTTCGGCTCCGAGCAGGTCACCGCCACAAAGTCTGGGGAGTTCACGGGGGAGCGAGCCTACCTGCCGGGGGTTACGAGATTGCTCTACCCCGATTACCAGCCGAGGGTGCCCGGAAAGACCGTGTACTCCGCCGCCGACTCGTCGGACACCCTCGAGATCACCTTTACCCCCCGGGCCGTCTGCACGATAGTCGTCTCCGGCGTCTCCAACGAGGGGGAGACGACCTTCAACGAGATGTACTGCAGCGCCGTGCTCAAGGCGACCATCGCGGGCAAGACCTACGACAAGCTCATCCCGTGCTGGTTCGAGTCAGTCAGGCCGCGGG
>JAPCJO010000083.1 GCA_027886905.1 Nitrososphaerota archaeon | reverse complement strand
AACGTGCTCGTCTGCCAGAAGGGCATCGACGACAGCGCCCAGCAATACCTCGCGAGGGCGGGCATCATGGCAATCAGGCGCGTGAAGGAGAGCGACATGACCAAGATATCAAAGGCAACGGGCGCGAGGATAGTCACCAACCTGGACGACCTTTCCGCGAAGGACCTTGGGAACGCCAAGATCGCCGAGGAGAGGAAGGTCGAGGAGGACAAGTGGGTCTTCATCGAGGGCGCGAAGAACCCGAAGGCCGTGACCATCCTGATCCGCGGAGGCTCGCAGAGGGTGGTCGACGAGGCCGAGAGGTCCATGCACGACGCGATAATGGTGACGAAGGACGTCATCGAGAAGCCGGCAATCGTGGCGGGAGGCGGAGCGCCCGAGGTCGAGGTCTCCTACCAGGTGAGGGAGTGGGCGCAGAAGCTCACCGGCCGAGAGCAGCTCGCAGCCCTGAAGTTCGCCGAGGCGATCGAGGTGATAGCCACCATCCTCGCGGAGAACGCGGGGATGGACCCAATCGACACCCAGGTCGAGCTGAGGGCGAGGCACGCCAAGGGTGAGAAGTGGGCGGGAGTAGACGCGCTCTCCGGCAAGGTCTCCAACATGATGTCCAAGAGCGTGGTCGAGCCGCTAGCGGTCAAGCTGCAGATACTGAAGGCCGCCACCGAGGCAGCGTCGATGCTCCTGAGGATCGACGACGTCATCGCATCCAGCAAGATGTCCGGCCCACCGCCGGGAGCTGGCGGCGGCATGGGTGGGATGGGCGGAATGGGCGGCATGCCCGGAATGTAAGGGTCTGGCGCCAATCCCCGCTCGAGGGTAATTCCGATAGGAATACCCTACCCGTCACATTTATGAGGCGGCCGCCTCGACGGCCGCTCGACCGATGGCCTCACTCTTCCCAGCGGAGCGTTTTTCTCGCCCCAAGGCGACGGCCTCGGGAGTCGATGGAAGCGTGACGAAGAGGGCGTGGTGATCAGGCTGGGAAGGAGGACGCTCGAGGAGATCCACGCGCACGCAGAGTCCACCTATCCAGAGGAGTGCTGCGGCCTGCTAATTGCGAGCTCGGGCAGCAAGGACGTCGTAGACTCGGTCAAGATGAGGAACGCCTTCTCCGGGCCGAAGCACGACAGGTACCACATCGACCCCCTCGAGCTCTTCAAGGCGGACAGGGAGGCGGCCAGGAGGGGCCTGACCATCGCCGGGATATACCACTCGCACCCCGACTACCCCGCAACCCTCTCGAAGTTCGACATCGCGCACTCCTTCGCCTGGTACTCCTACGTCGTCGTCTCCGTCCCCAAGGGCGAGGCCGGTGATACGAGGTCGTGGCTCCCCAACCAGGACCACAGCTCCGTCGCCGAGGAGACCATAGAGATACGCGACGGGATGGCCGAAGACAGAGGAGTGAGCCGGAAGGCATGACCGTCACGATAATCATCCCGACCGCGTTGCGGCAGCACACCGGCGACGAGGACGAGCTCAAGCTCAACGCCAGGACGGTCAGCGACGCCCTGAAGGAGCTCGTGACCGCCTTCCCCAACCTCCGGAAGCACCTCTACTCGGAGAGCGGCCGCCTGAGGAACTTCATCAACATCTACCTCAACGAGGAGGACATCAGGTACAAGGAGGGCGAGAGCACCCAGCTGAAGGACGGGGACACCCTGATGATAGTCCCGGCGGTCGCGGGAGGGGCGCACTCCTCAGCGGACGACGAGGGGCACGACGCCAGGGTCTCCTTCTCCAGCGGCGAGTTCGCCCGCTACAGCCGCCACCTCATCATGCCCGAGGTCGGCCTCGAAGGCCAGGCCAAGCTCAAGTCTGCGAGCGTCCTGATAATCGGCGTGGGGGGCCTTGGGACGCCCTCGGCCACCTACCTCGCCGCCGCCGGGGTCGGCAGGATAGGGATAGTCGACTTCGACGTCATCGAGAAGAGCAACCTCCACCGCCAGGTGCTCTACTCCGAGCAGGACGTCGG
>JAPCJO010000019.1 GCA_027886905.1 Nitrososphaerota archaeon | reverse complement strand
CTCGTCTTCGGGCTGGGCGGGGGGACGGGCAGCGGGATGGTCTTCGACTTTGCGAGGCACCTCCGCGCCAAGCTGGGCTCTTCCGTTCCCATCATGGGGCTCGCGATACTCCCCAGCGCGGCCGACGACCTGCTGGCTAGGGGGCCGGCGCCTTACAACGCGCTGATGGAGGCCGAACTCCTATTCAACAGGAAGCTCAACGACCAGGTGGCGAAGAAGTACGGCGCCGCGTACCAGAACCCCTTCAACTCCCTCTTCTTCCTGCCCCTGGACCCCGTCTACAACAACAGGAACAACCTCGTCACCGCAAAGAAGGAGCTCGACGACTGCATCATAGACATCATGAGCATGTTCATGCGCTTCGACCTCGCCGACCTCCTCAGCAGGGTCGGGACAAACAACGACTTTGGGGCTAACTGGGCGCACACACTGGCTTACCTTCGCATAAGGTACCCAGTCCAGGACTACATCGACTACATGCACGAGTACCTGAAGCTCCTCGAGACGCTCGGCACCTTCATGGAGGCCAAGAACGACGCCCTCGGGACGATCAACGCCGCCATGAGAAACAGGTTCGCGGCCCTCAAGAACCTCTACCGGAAGAACCTCATCCAGACCAACAACTACCGCCCGGACTCGTTCGACTCGGAGGTCGACGAGGTGATTCGGAGGGCAGGCAAGTTCGAGGCCGAGTTCAAGAAGCAGGTCCGCGGGCTGGAAGACTTTGCGCTGAACTACAACCAGCGGTGGACCAAGGTGCTCCAGGCCATGGCCTTCGGACCGGAGACGACCGAGTACAGCGTCATACAAGCGCTGACCCACTTCCACCAGCAGATCTCCGCCCTGGGCGCGAACTACGAGCAGTTCCTGAAGGACCTTCCTCTCTACACCTCGGAGCTCGAGAACAGCATCACGGCGAGCAAGTTCCTGACCTCCAGCCAGATAAGACAGGTCAGGAGCTACCTGAGCTTCGTCAACCTGGTCGCCACGTCTCTTGAGACGCTCAACTTCTACATCCGGGCGAAGGGGCTCGCGGACGAAGTCGCCGTCCTCTACGCGAAGGACGAGAGCAAGGAGGGGCGGGCCGCAGCGACTAAGGGTGAGACAGACCTGCTCCCGCTCTACAAGGCCGCGGGGTACATCCTGAACCGCCCCGAGACCGAGATCAAGGTCTCCGACCAGTACATCCCCGGCATCAGGGTCGTAAAGAAAGGCCTGGACGACACGTTCAGGGAGGCCAGCGCCACGCTAGAGTCCGCGGAGAGGCTCCTCGCGCAGAAGGAGCAGGACGTCTCGAGACTGACCAAGGAGATGGACAAGATCAGGATTGACGTGGGCGGGAAGAAGAAGTACTTGAAGCGCTCACAAGACGCCCTGCAGAGCGAGGTCGAGGGGTTGCGCGCCCAGATCGAGGGGCAGAGGGCGGACCGCGACAAGCTCAGGGCCGACCTCGACAAGCTCACCGAGCTCGAGAAGGCCCTCGAGATCACCTCCCCCTACAGGAAGATCCTGGCGAACGTCGTCAACAAGACGATGGAGCTCAACTCGCTGATGAGCGGGATAACGAACACCGGGAGCTACTACGAGAGGGTCGTCGAGCTGAGCGAGGTGGAGCAGGTCAAGATAATGGAGAAGATTCTCCGCGAGGAAGAGGAGAGCCTCAAGGGCGACTCCATCCTCAAGGAGATAGTCGACAGGGAGAGGTTCCGGAGCATCGTGAAGAGCTACATCCGCATCTTCAGCGTCCCCAACTACCCGGGGCTCTCGGACAGCTACAGGTCGGACCTCATATGGGCGACCGTCGGCATCCCTCCGGGCCTCTGGGACCAGGAGCTCCAGGGAGCGCTCTCCAGCACCCTTAACGTCTACTCCAGCGTGGAGGCGAGCAAGAGCATCTCGCTCAGGCAGATCCCACAGATGGACCCGTGGACGATCACCTTCCTCGTCATCATGGCGAAGGCCAGGATAGACCAGATAGAGAAGTTCCCCTCGATGAAGAACGACATGGAAGGCGTGCAAAAGTCGGAGAGGCTCCTCTTCAGGAGCTTCCTCCTCGAGCAGGGACTGGGCAGCCTCGACGAAATGATAGCCAAGTTCGAAGAAAGAAGGGCGGCACTAAATTCCAAAGAAAGGGAGGCTTGATGGCCCAGGTTGAGAGCAGGTCGCGCGCAAGGGTCACTGCGTATACCTCAGCTTTCATCATAGCCGTCTCCTCCTCGGTCTTCCTCGCCGTCGTCCCCTTCCTCCCCGCCCCGCCTGTCTTCCCGATACTGGTCGGCCTGGCGCTGGGCGCGCTCTCGCTCAGGAACAGGGGCATCGCCGTCGCCACCCTCTACATTCTGGTATACTTCTCGGTCCTTTGGCAGATGATAGGCTTCGGGTTCTTCCAACTCCTTTCTGCTGGGGTCGGCGTGGCCGTCCTGCTCGCGATGGCCGTCCCCCTCATCCCGTTCATGACCAAGCGCGTGGAGCTGAGCTCGATGGCCCTCGCCGTCTTGGCCGTGGCGCTGATGCTCACCCCGGCGTACTTCATCTCGATACCCCTCATTGCCGCGGCGGCCCTCACCTTCGGCGGGTTCGCGAGCCTTGAGGCACTCGCCGCGGCCTTCATCTTCCTCCTCACGCCCTTCCTCCTCCTCGAGAACGCGCTCTACTTCTCGACGACCAGCGGGGCCACCGCCCCGATAATCTTCGGGCAGTTCTCGGCTCTCTCTCAGAACCTGCGCCCGCCCCTCCCGGGACTCAACGTCCTCCTGACGGGGCTGCCGGCGGACTATCTCTCGCACTCTTATCTCCCGGTCTCGACCTGGCTTTCGCACAGCTCAGGGGTCCTTCTCATCCCGATGGTGGTCCTCGGCGTGATACTCATAGTCTCTTCCTCGGTCGGCGGCCTCGCGCGCACCTTCACCGAGAGGTTCGAGAGGTCCAAGGACGTGACCGGGAGGGTCAGGCTCGTCCTCGCGCCTCTCGTGGTCGCGGTCGTCACGCCAACCGTCTTCATCATCCTGCTCACGATCCTCTCCCGAACGGGCAGCGGCGGGTTCCAGACCTCCTTGACAAACGACCCGTCGCACCTCCAGGCGATATACATGCTGGGCTCCTCGTTCCTCCTGACGACCACGTTCATCGGCCGCGAGTCGCTCATCCTGAGGTACGAGACCGTCCAGGTGGGAACGGAGGGCCTCGAGGACCTGATGCACAGCTGCGAAGCGAAGATGAAGGACATGCAGGGGCTTCTGGACAGGATCTCGACCTCGGTGCCCTCGATGAGCCTCAGCGGGGAGAAGAGGTCGATGTCCGAGTACTCGGCCTACATGGCGGACGTAAGGAGACAGATGGGCGGGGCGAGCGCGTCACTGATCGCTCGCTTCCAGACCCAGCTCGAAGCCTCCATCGTCAAGCCGCTCTCCGAGATGCCGGAGGTCTTGAGAAGGAGGGTGGCCGGCGAGATAAGGGGCTTCATCTCTGCCACTGCGACCGCCAACAACCATCTCGAGGAAGCGAGCGTGCCTCTGCGTTACCCAGATGTCCCCTCGGTAGCCGACTCCGCCCCGCTCGATGACCTGGTCCAGGCCTATCAGGCGGCGGTAGCGGCGATAAAGGAGGCGACGGAGAAGCTCTCAGACTTGTATGGCAAGGAGTCGACCGCGCTGAACGCGCTGATGGGGCAAGACGAAGTGAACCTGCCCGTGAGCGCAGCCGTCCTCGTCCAGTCGAACGAGTACACGGGCGCGATGAGGCTCGTGGCGGAGGAGTACTGGCTGAACTTCCATCTGAGGTGGGCGGAGCAGGTCGACCTGAAGAAGGCCGCCCTGTTGGACGAGACAAAGGGCCTCGACTACGCGGTAGGAGAGGCGGAGCTGCAGCGCCTGCGGGCCGTCGAGAAGGTGGTCGCGGAGGCGAGGCCGGCGAACTCCTCGGCGACCCTCGAAGCCCTTCGAGAGCTGCGTGCCGTCCTCGAAGCCGTCGTGACGCAGGCGGCCTCCGGCGCGGACAGAGTGGGAGCCATGCTCGAGTCCCTCGAGCTAAAGTCTGTCACGACGCTGAGGTTCGAGACCGTCAACAGGCTCGGAGAGGTCGTCGCGCTGAGGAAGAGGTTCGAGGCGGTGGGGGTGAGCTTCGACAGCCTAACCAAGTTCCTCGAGAACGCCACGGGCGTCCTGAGGAGCCAGGCTGACGCCTGGAAGGCCGACCGCGACAACCTGGTCGTCCTGGCGCAGTATCCGCTCGCGAAGAGGATAATCGGGACTATGCTTACCAATCAGACGAGCCTGGCGCTGGCCAAGCTCCCGTATCAGCGGAGGGCGGCCGCGCTGTACGCCCAGCTCTACGCCACCGGCAGCGCCGAGGTCGAGTACGACGAGGAAGGAGAGAGCCTGAAGGCGAAGGGAGAGCATGCCTAGGTGCCCGAACGGCCACGCGCAGCGGCTGGGCCTAAAGTGCCTGGTCTGCGGCGAGGCGCTATCCTTCAGGGACTCGATGGACGAGCTGGGCGACCTCCCGAAGGTGGAGCCAAATTACGGGAAGGTCGCGGTGATCGCCGTGGGCTACCCGCGGCTCTCGTTGAAGGCGGACTATGTCGGCGAGATATCCGCCAGCCTGGCAGACCTGAACACCCCGAACGCGTTCGAGGTCGCCAGCATACGCGGCGGGAGCTGGCTGGACTACAGCAAGAAGTACCTCGAGCAGCTTCGCACGTGGATGAGGCTCGTCGGGATCGGCAAGTCCACTGACCGGCTGCTGGTGCTAGACACCAGCGACCCGCTCTCCGTCCTCGCGCTGTCGGCTCTCCCGAAGCTGGAGCACACCGCGGTCATCGCCGTGGTGGCCGACGCGGACTCCACCCCCGTCGAGCAGAACACGAGCTACGTCGCCCTCTCGCTCGCTCTACGGAAGGGCTTCCCCATTATCGCGCTCACGGAGACGTTCGAAGGCGACATGCTCTACTTCACGGAAGACAGGGGGTTCGCGGTGGAGGCCGACGCGCTGTCGAGGCTCTTGGGGTCTCTCCTCGGGGCGGCGGACGACCTGATGGACCTGCTGGAGAGAGACATGAAGCTGGGGGTCCAGATGCACTCGCTGTCCGCAATCGTGGCGGGCTCGAAGAGCGTCTACGGGATAGCGACGAACGCGTTCATGGCGCAGAGCTACGACCTCTCCATGGGAGGGAAGCCCGAGGAGTGCCAGACCGTCCATTCACTGGTCTTCGCACGCGAGGAGAGCGAGGCAGAGTTCGAGAAGAGCTTCGGCGTGTTCAGGAACAGGAAGTTCAAGGGAGCGCTGAACGCGGAGTTCCGCTTCCACGAGACGGCCTCCCCTCTCTACGACTTGGTGACGATCTATGGGATGCGCACCGAGGCCTCGCTCCAGGACATCGCCCCGGGTTACCAGGCGATCGTCGGGAGCATGCCCGAGCTGAGCGTGGAAGGAGCGTCCTAGGCGATGTCTGAACCTCCCGCCGGCGCAGACGCGTCAGAGGCGCCCGCCCACGACTACAAGTTGGTCTCCGCGACCTACCAGGACAGGGAGTATCCGGAGGGCGTCCTGGCGGTCAACGAGGCGGGTAACGAGATCGAGCTCAGGCGGTGGATGGGGAAGACCAAGAGGCCCGACATCGTCATCGCGAGGTTCCACCTCGAGCCCAACACGGACGTGCGAGTCGACGGCGCGGTGCTGAATGTCTCTGAGCTCTCGGTCACCCTGGAGTCCCCCGCTGCCGCTGGAGAGGTCGCTGACCTGCTAAGGCGCCCGGCGAGGGAGCTCGAGGCGGCGAGGCTGGTCACGGAGGTCGAGGCGTCGGTCGGCGTTTTCTTGGAGACGCGGGAGGAGGCGCTGAACCTGCTCTCGCGGATAAAGGTCGACCCACGGGGCGCGCTATTTGCCTCGGCCGCTCGCTCGACCGACTCAAACGCCGAGCCGTTGGACTCGGTCTACTCGACGTACTCCGCGCGACTAGCGGAGTCCCTCCAGAAGATGAAGGCCTCTCTCGCCGGGGGGGAGAAGGGCCTTGGGGTAGGCGCCACGGACATGATGTACGCCATCACCTACGCCATCGGACAGGTCCAGAACGCCCTCTTCGAGGGGGATTCAGACCTCGTCCAAGAGCTCGCCGCGCTCCGAGAGCTCGGCATCGCGATGACGGCGCAGGAGCTCCGCACAAAGAGGCCGACGGCTCGGCTCTTGGTCCGGGCGCATCCGGCGCTCGTCTCGCTTGCGACGTCCAGCCTGAGGTCAGGCTAGGCGCCTCATTCGGAATAGAAGGCGCGGTTTGGTCGAGCCTGACTAGGCCGCCCCTGCTGAGCTCGCCGGAGGGGGCCTGGCGCCGACAACAATATTGATCGTCATAAGGGTGGTTCCCCTCATGACCCCGACAGCAAGGTCGTGCCCGACCTGCGCGTGCTCCTCGAGGTAGGAGGCGAGCGCGTCGTGGTCGACTATGCGGGTCCCGTTTATGGAGACGATGACGTCTCCCCCGGTGACGTAGGTCTGCCCTTCGACCGTGACTTGCTTCGTCCCCGCCTGAATCCCCGCCGTCGCCGCGGGCCCTCCGGCGACCACGTTCTCGATTAGAACGCCGTATGTCACGTTGTTCCCGTTGGCCTGAGCAAGCTGGAAGTACATGTCGGCGGTGCCTATCCCGAGGTACGGATGCTCGTTGTAGGACCCGTTCGCGATGAGGGAGCCGATCTCCCTAGAGACGGCGTCTGAGGGTATAGCGAACCCAACACCCTGGGAGCCGTTGACCGTCGCGGTCGTGAGCCCTATCACCTGGCCGTTGGCGTTGAAGAGTGGCCCGCCGGAGTTACCCGGGTTGATGGGCGCGCTGAACTGGATGATGTCGGCGATCGAGTAGTTCCCGGACGTGGCCTCGGTGATGGTCCTCCCGAGCTGGCTGACCACCCCCACCGTCAGCGAGCCTGAGAGGCCGAACGGGTTGCCTATCGCCGCCACCGGGTCCCCGACCTGGACCGACGACGAGGAGGAGAGCGTCAGCGGGTGGATCTCGGACGCCGGCGCCGTTGGAACCTTGACGATCGCCAGGTCGCTGTAAGGGTCAGTCCCCACGACGGTCGCCGGGTAGGCGTCGCCGTTCCAGAAGATGGCCGTCATGTTGGATACGCCGTCGACGACGTGGAAGTTGGTCACGATGTAGTTCGCGTTGTTGTAGTTCAAGATGAAACCCGAGCCGAGAATCTCCGCCTGCACGCTTTGGCTTCCGATCCCCAGGAACCCGGTGACGGTGGTCGTGGTGAACCCTTCGACCGTGACGACGCTCTCGTTGGAGTTCTTGTAGATTTGAATCGCGTTGATGGAAGCCGGAGACGATCCCGCGCTGCCGCCCGAGGACGGGTTGCCGTCTGTCACCGTGTCGGTCGAGACCGTCGTCGAAGTGACAGTGTCCGTCGCGGTGGCGGCAGTGCGCGGCGACACCAGGTAGTAAGACGCGCCCGCGCCCAGGCCTACGGCGAGCACCAACAGAATCGCAATTGCGGCAATCCTCTTCGCACCTAGACCTTGAGATGGCTCATACATGTATCATGATTACCTCTGTATTATGAAGCGTCTACCCGCGGGAGTTTAATAATCCGATTGGTGCATCTCTCTATCGCAACCCCCCTTTACGCCTCATAGGGTCCGACGACGAAGAGCGCGAACAGGAGCATAAGGAGCACCAGCAGGGTCACTCCGACGTAGAGCATGTCCTTCTCCCTGAGGAAGAGCAGGACCGAGGCGGCGACCCTGGTGACCGGCGTCGCGATTAGGAGAAGCAGGCCGAGCTGCAACACGTCCACGGCGCTCCCACGGCCAATCCCCGCCAACAGCGCCGTAGGGCTGAGAGTTGGCCTGCCGAAGTTCACGGCGAGCGTGCCTTGCAGGGTCCCAGGAGCCCCGGGAGGAGGGGCCAATATTATCAGCGCCAACCCGACTGCCACGACCACCGAGCTTAGGGCCACCCCGTACCTCAGTATCTTGCCTATGGCGTCGTTGATGTCGGTCGGGGGACGCTGTGGGTTCAATGGGCTATCCCCATGTAAATCATCTCCACGCCGAAGACCAGCAAGACGACGACGAACAGGGCCCTGATGGAGGCGGGCCTCGACCGCACGAGCACCCTCGCGCCTCCCAGCGCGCCCACGACCACCCCGAGCGCGACCGGGGCGGCGAGGACGACGTTCACGTAACCGCTCACGTAGAGGATCCCGGTGCTCGCCGTGGCGGTGACGCCGATCATGAAGTTGCTCGTGGTCGTAGAGACCTTGAAGGGGAGCCTCATCATCGTGTCCATCCCCAAGACCTTGAGGACCCCGCCGCCGACCCCCAAGAGCCCGGAGAGGACCCCGGCGAAAAAGATCACCACGAACCCCGCAGGGACGCGCGTGGCCACGTAGCCTATCTTCCTGTGAAGCGACTTGTCCTCGTACTCCCCTCGCAGGCTCAGCCGCTTGGCGATGGGGTTCGGCTCCACGTTCACGACGGACTCCCCCCTCCGCTCCCTCCTCGAGTTCTGGACCACGTTGTAGGCGGAGAAGAATAGCACGAGCCCAAAGACGATGAAGATTATCCAGCTCAGGCCGCTCCGGACGAAATACAGGGTGGCGGTCACGCCGACTATCGAGCCCAGCACCGACCCTATCTCCAGGAACATGCCTATCCTCAGGTTGGTTATCCTGTCCTTGACGTAGGCGGACGCCGCCCCGCTCGAAGTCGCTATGGTTGACAGGATGCTCGCCCCGATGGCGTACTCGATTGGCACGCCGAAGCCTATGGTCAGCGCCGGGACCACGAGGATCCCACCGCCTACCCCGACCATCGAGCCGATGACGCCTGCAAGGATCGAGACGAGGAACATCAGGAGGAGATATTCGTCTATCCCGATCACGAGGCGTCAGCCCCGAAGCCGCGGGATTGTAATTAAGCGTGAGTCTGGGCGTCGCCGTCGATGGCGAGGGTCATCAGATGACCTCTATCGAGGACTCTGAGAAGCCGCGCTTCACGAGGATCTCCACAACCCTGTCCCGGTGGTCGCCTTGAAGTAGTACTATGCCGTCTTTTACTGTCCCGCCCGTCGCCAGCATCTTCTTCATCTTCGTCCCTAGCTCTTGGAGGTCCTTCTCGTTCATCTTTAGGCCTTCGATAACCGTAGTAGGCTTCCTGAACCTCCGCATCTCCATCCTGACCTTCACCCGCGCCTCTTCGCGGTCGAGCTCGGCGACTATGTCGTCAAAGCCCGGTTCTTCGTCTGAGCTGCTCACTTGTGAATCACGGTATATCTCGTTCTCCTATTAAGACTTAGCATGAAGCGGACCTCACCGAATCCCTGCGAACACGACCCCTCCAACGCGGTATTCGCTTATTAACGGCACCAAGGTCACGCGTCAGAGTCGGGCCCGTAGCTCAGAAGTCATGACACGACTGAGCAGTCTGGTCAGAGCGACCGGCTCATAAGGGGCGCATCGCCTCGTAGAAACCGGTCGGTCGCCGGTCCGAATCCGGCCGGGCCCACCCCCTCTTTCATATTAGGCAGTCCATGGTTTCTTAGTGTCGGCGAACCTCAATGACAATCGCGAGGATTTTCCGGCTATTGTCAAGATAGCTTAGAACTGCATAACCTGATCTCGCAAGAGGGTTGTAGCCGAAATCAACCTTCAACTTTCGGATCAATCTTGCTAATTGTAGAAGGATTTGTTCGGTTCTTCCGTCTTCTCCGCTGGCATACTGCGTACTCGTTAGCATCCGGGCCTGTATTATCGATGACAAGTCCTTGCTATACAAGTCCTTTCCTCCTAATGATGGGTCTCGCAGAATTACATCCTTGAGTCCTAGCTTGGCTGCGATTGCGAGAGCGATTTCGGCTCCAACTCTTCCAATCTGGTATTTCCTACCGCCAGCAATCATACGCTTCTCATAGCTTCTCGAAATCTCGATGCTTTCGACTCGGAATGTTCTGGCTGATCCACGCATTGCCAGGTTAGGTTTTTCGACCAAACCTCCTATCTTGTATAGTTCCGCCGGGCTTCTGAGGTACAAAGTGACTGTGTTCATATTGCTTCGGCGATATCTGAAGGTGAAATTAGTTCTAAAGCCGTCGAACGAAACGTGATGAAGATGATATAGCTGCTTTCCTGCCTTGATTCCGAGCACCGCCGGACTGTAACCATTATGATAAATTGCGATGGTTCTCGTGGACCCAAAAACGTCGGTAATGTCAAACTTCAAGTCCACTACTCCATTTACGAAATGTAGCTGCATTGGCGACTTGCCGCTGAATTCGAAATTCGAGATTCCTTCCAACCTGGGTCGCTGACTCAGCCCTATCCGAATCAAGTCTCCTTCGGTCTTCACATATTCAATTCTCGTGCTGTCTGCTCTCCATGGTGACCGCGCTACGTTGAGTGGTGTGCTTGTCTGGAGATTGCGAACGAAATCGGCGCCGCTTGGAACGCAGACGACCGAGGAGAACTCCTCGTGTGGTCTGGCGATGATTCTTGGAACACGCACAATCCAGTGGACTCCTCCGAGATAAGAGTGATATGCCAACATGTTGACCTGCGGATAGCTCACACCAAGGATTGCGGGAAGTTTGTTCCGAATCTTTGGGAAAGACTTCTCTAGCGAATGCGAAGCGATGGGATCCATGGTCCCTCTGTCCGTGTGGAGGAACATCTTGTTATGTGCGTCTAGTTTTACCCGGAACGTTACGCATGGACGGTTCAATTCCTGTTGGCCGATCAGTCCCCTCACGTCGTCGTTACTGTTGGCCGAGAGTCCTTTCAGGCGCGCCCCTTCTCCGCTAGATTCATGTCAAGGGATTGGCTTGGCGCTAATAATCGCCCACTTGCGGTCGAGCGTTCGAATCGCTCCGGGCCCATCATCATCCTCCCGCGCTGTTGTCATCAACGCGTGAAAAGAGGGCATCCACCGCAAGCTATCGTTTTATCCGCTGACGGCTCTCCAGTTCCCGAAGGCAAGATGCGCCCCGTCATCCTTGTCGTCCAGAACGCGGAATGGGAGGGTCCCGGGCTGATCGACCTGCACTGCCGCGCCGCAGGGGTGGGTTTGACCACAGTCGAGCTCTTCCGCCAGTCCAGCCCCGCCCCGAAGATACCCTTCGGCGAGCTGGAGAGGGGCGCCTTCTCCGCGGTGGTGGGGCTAGGCTCGCCCTCGACTGCCTACATTCCCGAGAGCAACCGGCACCACGCCGAGCTCGTCCGGCTCTTCAGGCTCGTCAGGAAGCGGGGGGTGCCCTCGTTCAGCATCTGCTACTCGATGCAGCTCTTCTCGCTCGTACACGGCGGGAAGGTCGTCAAGAACCCGGCGGGCAAGGAGGTGGGCTTCGGGGAGGTCCGGCCCACACCAGAGGGCAAGGTGGACAAGGTCTTCGGGCCGATCGGGCCGTTCACGACCCTGCAGTGGCACGGGGACATCGTGGAGGAACTCCCCAAGGGCGCCATCTGCCTCGGCTCCTCGAAGAAGACGAAGAACCAGGTTGCCGTCCTCGACGAAATACACTACATGATGCAGGCCGACGGCCAGGCGGCCATACCCTCGATGGTCAGAAGCTGGCTGAAGCACGACGCCGAGTGGGCGACGCAGGGCACCGGCATAAGGAAGGGCGAGCTCATCAACGAGGCCGTCGCGCACGAGGCGTACTTCCGAAACACGTTCCTAAGGATCTTCGGGAACTTCCTCGCGCTGGCGGTCTCGCCCGAGGTGTGAAGGAACCAGCGGTCCTCGCGGCCGTTCAGGGCGACTTCTTCAGGTCTTCGAACTGGCTCGCGTGGTGGTGGACGATCTTCCACTCGTCGCCGAACCTTCCTATCACCATCGTGACCCGTGACCGCCCGCCCACGGTCGACCCCTCGAAGGAGTAGTCGTTGACGAAGACCCCCTTGTAGTCGAGGTAGAACGTCGCTATGGCCATGAAACCGATGACGTCGATCCTCAAGTCCTCGATCTTGTACTCGTAGTCGGAGATGTTCGCGAACCTTGCCTGCTCGTACATGAATGCATCGTCCGAGTTCTGCCTCGTGTAGGGGCGCGACTCGTCGAACTTGCTGAAATACTGCGAGGGGGCGAAGAACCCCGAGAGGCTCGTGATGTCCTTGCTCTTCCCGACCTCGAAGTAGGCCGTGATGAGGGCGGCTACCTCCTTCCTGGCCTGGTCGAGCTGCCGGGATTCCAACAGGCGCGCCCTGGGAAGCCGATAGATAAGCTGAGGACGGGCGCCCCCCGCCGTTCCGGGCCTCGCCCTACCGTCCCAGACCAAGCGCCCCTTTGGCGCGAAGTATGAGCCTCTCCATCATGGGGAGGTTGGCCACAGGCCCGGTGACGGTCACGAACCGCCCGTCTCGGAGCTCGTAGACCGGTATCCCCTTAGAGAGGGCGTGGTCGACTTCGGGCTTCACTCCCTCCGTGACGTAGCCAAAGTACCTGGAGAAGACCAGGCAATCGCACGAGTCCACAAGCCGTAGGTAGTACTCGGTCTCCCGTCCGGGCTCGGCGGTCGACTGGTTCGCGCTCGGGTCCACTATCTCCGAGCCCGCGAAGCGCTCCCCGATGAGCGAGAGCGCTCGCCTCTCGGCGGCCGTCCCGTAGAGCTTCATCGGGTGGGAGTAGAAGACCCGCATGGGCGCGAATCACCTCCGAAATTAGTTAAGCGTTTGCTGGACCGAGTCCGCGCAATGGGCGCTCCGTGGGCGTCATTTCTCCACCAGGTCAATTATCCCGCCGTAGGTGCGTCCACACGAGTCGCATCGGCCATCGAGCACCCTCCCGCCGCACCCGCACTTCACGCGCGGCTCGTTCTTCCCGTCTGCCTTCCTCACCCGGTACCTGATGAAGAGCATCGGCTTGACAGGCCAGAGGCGCGAGGTCTTGAGGTCGAGGGTCGCGAGGGGGAAGAGCCTCTCCCCCGTGCGCCCTATCAGGTTGTCGAAGGCGCCCAGCCCGAGGATCTCGAGCCTCTCCAGCCCGGCGTGGCCGTAGCGGCTCAGGGGCGTGGTGAATATCCTGTGGCCGGTCTCGGTCACCTTGATGGCGACTCCTTCCCCTCGATGCCACCTTCTGCTCTCGTTTCCGATCGCCAGCACGAACGTGGCCCCGTTCCTCGCCACCCTCACGATCTCGGAGAGGAGGGCGTCGGGGTCGGGGATGTGCTGCATCACCCTGATGAGCGCGACGAAATCGAAGACACTGTCGTCGAAGGGGAGCTTGTCGATGCTGTCGCGGATCAGCGTCGTCTTCTCCAGCCTGGACGAGGCCCTCCGGAGGTTTCTGAGCGAGTAGTCCATCATGAACGTCTTTCCGATCCGCTTCTCGAGGACCTGCGTTATCCTCCCGAACCCGCCCCCCAGCTCGATGCCCGTCTCTCCGACCGCCCACCGCGACACGAGCTCCCTCTCTGCCCTGTCCTCTATACCCCTCTTCTTCCAGACCGTGGCGTAGTCGTACCTCTCATAGTCGGGTATTGACGCCGCCGCCTCAGTCGTGAGGCTCACCGTCCCAGAGATTCAGATCCATGAGCCGTGGCTACCGCTTTTCCAAGGCTTCATACATCTTCCCAAGCTCCAAGTACCTCCGCGACGCGTACTCCAACCGGCCTGGCTCGATCCAAGCCTTGAACACGGCGTCCTGGTCTCCCTTCTTGGACAGCCGCCTGTTGAGGAGCCACGCCTTGAGAGCCAGGTATGGCCCGACGGTGTGGAATAGCCAGAGGTTCACGATTCGGGAACCCTTGCCGAGCGACGGCACCGGCTCCTGCGCAGAGCTCGTCTCTCTCAGCCTGCGCTCATACAAGGAGGGGAAGAACGACTTCATCCACGGCGACCTCTCGAGCACCGCATGGTAGGTGGGCTCCCCGGTGATCGTCTTTGCCATCAGCGTGTCCCGGGCATGCACGGCGGTCATCAGGCCCCGAGGCTCGTCTATCGCCCGCCGCTTGTCCATCACGTAGCTAAAGCAGAACGGAGGTGTCGACCTTCTCACGGAAGAGATTACCCTCGAGAGGACGAGGGCCTTCAGCATGAACGCCCACATGCCATCGGTCTTTGTGATGCAGTAAAAGTCGATGTCGTCGCCTGCTAGCGCCGACAGGTAGGAGTTCGTCCCGGCGACGGCCACGAACATCGTGCCCCTGCTGAACCGCCTAGAGAACACCCTTGCGGCCTGGATGTTCGATAGCGCCCGCCTCCTCCTCTTCTCCGCCTCCTCGATGGCCTTTCTGGCGGTGCCGCGGTCGGAGCCCGGGCTCAACAAGGCGACCAGTCCTGACTCGACGTAGACCTGCGAGGAGAGCGACTGGTCCGATGAGATGGCCTCTTCGAGCTCCTCCTCGCTCGCGTCGGCCGTGAGGAGGTCGGCAAGGTCCTCGATGGACAGCAGCGCGCCCGACGACGCGGCAATCCTGCAGTAGACGAGCACCGCCTCCCTCTGCGCCTTGCTCAGCGAGAAGGCGACGCCCTCTCGTCCGTCTCGTCCTACCAGTGCCCTCATTCCCGAATGGGCCTTTGGATGACGGGGTGAGTATTAAGACAAGCAGGAGGCCATGTTCTTGCGCCTGTCGCCCGCGTTGTCGGCCCATCCCCGACGGGTTCCAACGTGTCACGCTTGGCCGAACCGATAGATAAGCTCGGGCCGTCCTCGATACTTTGAATACCTTCCCGTGGCCCTTCGACGGCCGTGGCGGCCGGAAGCGGCTTCTTCGACGAGATCACCCACGTTGACATGCGCAGCCTGAGCATCCAGACCGGGGTCAGGGCAGCGCTCCTGGCGATAGCGCCGCTGGTCATCGGGCTTGCGGTCGGCCAACCACAGTGGGTGTACGCGACGCTCTCGGCCATGATTCTCCTCAACACCGAGGGGCCGCCGACTGCCGCGCTGCCTCTACGTGTCCTCCTTCTGGCGTGCTTCACAGAGCCGTTGGCTTTTGCTATGGGCACGCTCGCGGGTGTCACCGGGCTCCTCGCCGTCGCGCTCATGGGTGTCGGAGTCTTCATCGCGCGTCTGTCTAGCGGCAATCCCAGGCTCGCGCAAGTCGGGACCTTCACGGCGATATTCTTCGCCGTTGGGGTGGGCCTCCCGGGCGGCTCGGTGGCAGCCGCCGAACAGAGGCTCTGGATCGCGTTCGTCGGAGCGTTCTGGGCGCTGCTGGGGGCTTGGATACACAGGTCGCTTTCGTCGAGGCAGCGGTTGGGAAGGACGTTCGGCCCAGGCTCGGAGCCCTTCGGCTCGCAAGCGAGGCGCTACTTCAGGGTCCCGTCCCCGCATTCCGACGAATTCCGCCTTGCCCTCGCGGTGGGGGCCGCGTCCGCGGTGGGCCTCGCCATTGGCCTGGCTTTGGGATTCCCAAGAGACTTTTGGATAATCGTCACGATACTCATCGCGACCCGGCCGAAGATAGGCCCGACAGTCAGCTCCTCGGTCATGATCGTGGTGGGCACCATCGCGGGAGCGACGATAGCCGCCGGAGTCACGGTCGAGATCCACAACGTGTACGTCCTGGAGGTCCTCCTCCTCGCCTTCGGGGTCTGGATGTTCGCGACCAGGGGCGTCAACCTGGGGCTGGTGCAGGCGGGCTTCACGCCCTTCATCATAGTCATTCTCAACATCCTGTATCCGGGAGAATGGTATCTCGCCGAGGTGAGGATCGTGGACGTCGCTATCGGCGGAGCCATCGCGATAGCCACGGTCTACTTGCTCTGGATCAGGAAGCTCATCCATGACTTTCGGGAGAAAGGGGGCGGCGCGCACCCCGGTCCGGCGGGCTCCACGCCCACGAACCTTCCCCCGGGCCAAAAACCCGGCGCCTCACACGGTCATGCGCGACCTCAATGGAAGCCTACTCGAGGCGCAGCTGCACACCTAGCTGCTTCGAGAGGTTCTGGAGGTCCTGCGCGACGTAGAAGAAGGCCATCCAGCTCCACGTCCCCCACCGCCTTATCCCCTCCTGCTTGACCCGGTCGATAGCCTCTCTCTTGTCCTCAGGCTGCTTGCCAAAGAAGAGGAGCCCGAAGACGTCGACCGACCACGCGTCTATCGGGAACCCCGCGTGTGGGTTGATGATGTCCGCCGCGTAGTCGCCGATCCCCGGGAGCTCGACCAATCTTTCCTTCGCCTCCTCCGGAGCCATCCCCATTATCTCTTGGATGTCGGGGAAGCCCGCCTCGATCATCTTCGCGGACGCGACGATGTACTTCGCCCTGTACCCAAGCTTGCACTCCTTCGCGAACTTCACGGGGTCCAGCCCAGCAATCCTCCGGGCGGTGGGCTGGAGCAGGACCTGCTTCCCGTCGAACTCAATTGTTTCGCCATAGTTGCGGTTGACCGCCTCCATCATCTCGAGGCTCCTCTTCAATCTGGCCATCTGGAGACAGATGGCGAGGATGACGGAGTTGAAGAGCGAAGGGGCCTGGGTGTCGTGCATGCCATAGAGGCTCTCGACCACGTGCTTCAGTATCCCGTCCCTCATAGCGAAGCTGTAGAACTCCCGCAGGTCTTGGTCCGCTCCCAGGCAGACGGATAGAGTCCCCCGAAGCGCCTTTAGCTCGGCGCGGGCGACCGGGCTCCGCGCATAGACCTCGACCAACACCCGGGGCTTTTCCATCGTGCCCAAGGAAGATATCTTTAGCCCGAAGGTCCTAGCCTTTTCGCGGACGCCTGTCCAGAGAGTCCCCTCCTCGAAAACCTCGCTTGAGGTGAAGAGGTCCCAGCCCGCCGGCTTCCTTACGGTCAGGCGGAAGTTGAATGGCGGAAGGGGAGTAATCTCGAACCCCCCTACCCGCCGCAGTCTCACGTCGAGCCTCAGCGCGAGGGCTGATTTAATCAGGCGGAAGGGTGCCGACTGGCCGCCGGATTGTGCTTATTTCTTGCGCTTGACCTTCTTCTTCGGTGGAGGTGGCGCGGCTTGGAAGAGGGCGATGAGGTTCCCCTCGGGATCGGCTCCGATGAAGGACCAGCCTATCGTCGGTATCTCGGCCTTGCCCACGACCTCTCTGCCTCCAGCGTTCTTGAAAGTCTCGATTGACTTGTCGATCTTGTCTACAGCGATGTAGTTCCTGGGGAGGTCCGTCGCTCCCGTCCTCTTGTACATCCCTCCAAAGATGCCCTTCCCCCTCGGGCCAGTGGTGATCGTCCAGTAGTCGATGTCAGACATCTGCTCCTTTTTGAACTTCCAGCCGAAGATGTCGGAGTAGAACTTCGACAACGACCCAGGGTCGTTCGCGGGTATCTCAAAGTGCACTATCGTCTTGGTAACCATGGGAGATGAGACAGTGGCCTCCTATTTAACGGACCCCACAATATTCTCTAGAGCGCCCCTTTGCGCGCCGCGCGGAGTTTAAGGCGTGGTCTCGCGCAGCGAGGACCGTGAGCGCGGCTAGCCTGGCCTTCAAGATGACCTGGCTTTGGTCGATCTTCGCCGGATTCTACCTGGTCGCCTATTGCTTCTGGCTCCCGAGCCTCTTCTCCAGCCCAGTCGTCGTGATCCTCGCGGCCGCCCTGACGCTGGTCCTTGGGCTGAGCCTCCTCTATGACGGGTTCTCCACCGCGGCGGCTCTTCAAGGCGGTCCGGCGGCTAAGCCGCTCTCCCTCAGGCGCATCCGCCGCCTGGTCGGCGGAGGGGTGCTACTAGCCTACCTCCTCGTCTACGTCCCCCCGAAGGGGAGGATCGTCGCACACTGGCCGCTCGACCTGGCGATAACCGCTGTTTCCGGAGGGATCCTGGTCATCTACGCCATTTTGGACCTATGAGACAGCGGCCACGAAGGTATATGCGGGCCTGTCGGCCAGGGGAACCGAGAGCGTCTCCATGTCGAAGAGAGTGAGGCGGGCGGTCATACTCCTCATGCTTTTCCTCCTTCTCATCTCGGGGTTCTTCGGGTTCATCCTCACCGGGCTTTGAGCCGGGATTGAAGAGTAGAAGCGGCGTGGGACCGATTCGAACGGTCGACCAACAGGTGTCTGGAGCGCGTTTTGCGCGATTTAACAGCCTGCTGCTTTTGGCGAGCTCCTTGTCAGGGTTCTACCATGCTTCTCGGCATTTTTGATGCCACTGAGCTACCACGCCAGCGAAGACAGGCTCTGACCTTTCCGTATTTGGCCTTTGCCCTTAACGGTTGCGAGTCCGTAGGTGAACGCTGAAGGAATCACTGAAAGACCCTCGCTCTTGCTGTTGGCGAATAAATAATCGCTCGTCCTGATTGTTTGTTGATTGAGAAGAAGATCCTAGTCGATTTGCCTAACCAGCGCTTGAGATATTCACTGATACCATGTAAGCTCCTACAATCCGCGTCGATTGCCCCAAAGCAGGATGTGGAGGCGGAGAGAGAAACGGAATCCCTTCTCCTTGCAGACGTCCACAAGCCACCTGCTGCGCTCCAAGAGCGTCGTCGCGTCGACCCCTTCGGGCATCAATATCACTCTCTCCCTCGGGAGGCTGAACTCGGAGACGACCCCCTCGATTTCCGCGAGGTCCTTCAGGTCACACACCACGAACTTGAACCAGGCCTTCTGCGAGCGCACGAAGGCCCTCAAAGCCTGCGCCCGAATCCTGACTCCTTCCTCGACCAGGCTGTTCGAGATCTTCGGAGAGACGTTGAAGCAGTCCACCGAAGCCCCTAACTCAGCGCTGGGCGCGACCGTCCCGTTGGTCTCGACCTCGATGAAGAAACCAGAGCCCTTCAGGCGGGCAAGTATGGGGGCTAACACCCTCTGGTGGAGAAGGGGCTCGCCGCCGGTAAGGACGAGGTGCTTGCTGCCGTAGCTGGCTATCTTGTCGATCACCGCGCCCGCGGACATCGGGGTGTAGTCTACCCCCTGCTTTGCCTTGTCCTGGTCGAGCCATGTGTACTTGCTGTCGCACCAAGTGCATGATAGATTGCAGCGGTAGGTGCGCAGGAAGACGCTCGGAGTCCCGGAATGGACACCTTCGCCCTGGACGCTGTAGAATATCTCCGATACGGGCAGCTGCTCCTCTGCGGTTTGCGTTCTCTTCTCTCCTCCAACTCCGGGATTTTTTTGAAGGCGGAACGGACGGAGGCCCGCTCAACCCGCCTTGAGTGCGCTTTGGAGCCGCACGCTATTTAGGTTTCCCCCCGTCGCGCTTTCGCCGTGGTATTCGGCTGAGCCGCCGCAAAAAGCGCGAAACGGTCTAGTTAGGATTACTCTAACACTAACCCTATATTTGACTAAATCTGGGATTTCGTCAGTGAACTAACTGTGGACACCATGAAAGTCAAGAACTCTTACATCCCGTGGTCCTTCTTGGACATCGCCGCCAAGGAAGAGGGGCTCTTTGAGAAGCGCGACCTCAATGTGGAATTCTTCTCGGTGGGCAAGTCTGAGGCCGAGCCATCCGACAAGGTCGCCTGGTACGGGGACCTGGTCAAGGGAGGGGAATTGGACGCGTATGCGGTCTGCGCCTGGGGGGCGATCGACAGGCTCGCGGAGAAGGAGCGCGAGAAGATCGTCGCCGCAACGACCTCGTCCGGCTACGCCTTCTCAATCCTTGTCGCACCCGGCCTAGGGATAAAGACGGCGGCTGACCTCGCGGAGATACCGATAGCGGTCAACATGAAGACCGGCTCCCACTACTGCATCCTGAGCGATCTCGAGAGGACCTTGCCCTACAGCAAGATCAAGGTCGTGCACGGAGGCGAGCCCCACAACAGGCTGAAGGGCCTCATGGAGGGCAAGTTCCAGGCCGTTGCGCTGATCAGCCCCTACACAGAGCTCGCCGTGCAGCTCGGGTTCGTCAAGGTCGCAGAGACCAAGACCGTAGACGTCCTCGCCTTCGTGGCCAGGGACGACATACCCATGGACGTGCTGACAAGGTACCTGGCAGCTCTCGACGAGGCCGCCAAGATGATGAAGAAGGACCCAGAAAGGTTCAGGTCACTCTATGTTAGGACGCTGAGGGAGACGTTCCTCGGGTTCCCGGACGAGTGGAAGACCAGGGTCAACAAGCTCATCGACAAGATCGCCCCTACCATCCCGATAACCACCTGGGGAGAGCTGACGGAGTACCCGAGGGAGTCGTTCAACTCGCTCAGCACGTGGATGAGCAAGCACAACCTTCTCCAGGCCAACGTCCAGTACGAGAACATGGTGCTGAGCCAGCCCCTAGAGAAGGTCCAGACGGGCTAGAGCGAGGGGAGTCGCCAATGGCGCAGAAACTCACCACCATCTCGCACGGCTACTACCAGCCGTACTTCTACTGGATGTTCCCGATAGTGGTGGCCAGGGAGGAAGGCCTTTTCGAGAAGGAGGGTGTCACCCTCGAGGTCCACGACATCGTGCCCGGAGGGCAGCCCGAGAACAAGGCCGAGTGGTATCGGGAGGCTCTCGAAGACCGCTCTCGGGACTTTTACTTCTGCTGCGCGTGGCAGGGGGTCTACAGCACGTGCGAGACGGGGAAGGGCAAGATAGGCGCGGCGATAAAGTCCACGCTCATCAAGACCTTCGGGATATACGTCAAACCCGACTCGCCAATCCGCAGCATCCTCGACATCACCGAGAACGGCCTCGAGATCGCGGTGAACAAGAACGCCGACGCCCACTACGTCACTCTGCAGAACCTTTCCGAGTTCGTCCCGGCGTCGAAGGTCAAGCTCATGCATCTAGGGGGGATAGATGGCTGCTTCAAGGCGCTCGCCGCCGGCGACGTCAAGGCAGCGACCCTCGCGGGGCCTTATGCGGAGGCCGCCGAGGCGATTGGCTACAGGAGAGTCATGCCTCTGTCGAGGACGGAGCCGACCTTGATCGTCTTCAACGATGCGGTCGACACGTCCGCTGCCAACTCGTTCTTGGCGGCCGTGAACAAGGCGGTCGACAAGATCGACGCCGACAGGAAAAAGTACCACGCGAGATACCTCAAGGAGTTCGAGGAGGTCGTGAACAAGTATATCCCCGAGCTGAAGGACGACCTGCCGAAGGTCAAGGCGAGGGTCACCCTGCCAGTCTGGGCCGAGTCGAAGATATTCGCGAAGGACGAGTTCAACGGGATCCACGAGTTCCTACTCGAGCACAGCCTCTCTGTGAAGGGCAGCGGATACGAGGGGACCGTAAAGACCAACCTCGCGATAGCGCACTGACCCGTAAGAGTGGACGAAATTGGTCACAAGACTAGAAAGGGCAATAGAGATTCCGCGCCAGTGGTATAACATCGCGCCCGACCTCCCGAGCAAGCTGCCTCCGGTGATAGACCAGAACACCCATGGCATCGCGGACAAGAAGATACTCCACAGGCTCTTCGTCAACGAGGTTGCGAGGGCAGAGTACTCCGGAGAGCGCTTCATCACCATCCCAGAGGAACTCAGGCAGGTCTACTCCATCTGGAGGCCTACGCCGCTGGTCAGGGCGAGGCGCCTGGAGAAGTACCTGAACACGCCTGCGAAGATCTACTACAAGAACGAGACCGTCAGCCCGCCCGGCTCCCACAAGGCCAACGCTGCGGTGGCCCAGGCCTACTACGCGAAGCAGGAGGGGACTGACAGGCTAGTGACCAGCACGACCGCGGGCCAGTGGGGGACTGCCCTCGCCTTCGGTTGCACCATCTTCGGGGTCAAGTGCACGGTCTACATGTCCAAGTCGAGCTACGACAGCAAGCCCTACCGGAAGGACCTCGCGGAGGCGTGGGGCGCCGAGATCATCTCCAGCCCCAGCATGAGGACGAAGGTGGGGAGGGACATCCTGAAGGTAGACCCGAACTCTAGCGGGTCGATGGCCGTCGCCAAGAGCGAAGCCCTGGAGGACACGGAGAACGACCCGACGGCCAAGGATGCCGTGGGGAGCATCATGAACTTCGTCCTGGCGACCCAGACGGTGATAGGCCAGGAGGCGCAGGCGCAGATGGAGCCATACGAGGACTATCCCGACATGGTGATCGGCTGCGTCGGCGGAGGGAGCAACTTCTCAGGGATATTCTGGCCTTACTACTACGAGATGGTCAGCAAGACCGCCCCTAAGCAGGTCGAGTTCCTCGGTGTCGAGTCCTCGGCGGTCCCCAAGCTGACTCAGGGCCAGTACATCTACGACCACTCCGACGTGATGAGGATGAGCCCGCTATTCAAGATGTACACCGCCGGGCACACCTACAACCCTCCAGAAATCCACACCGGCGGCTTGAGGGTCCACGGCACGGCCCCGACGCTCAGCCTCCTTCACAACGCAGGCATAGTCAAGGCCGTCGCATACAACCAGATAGAGGTGTTCGAGGCGGGCGCTCTCTTTGCGAGGACGGAGGGGATCCTCCCGGCTCCAGAGTCTGCCCACGCGATCAAGGCCACGATAGACGAGGCGAAGCGGTGCAAGGCGCAGAACGAGGAGAAGGTCATCCTCTTCAGCCTGTGCGGGCACGGCATCCTTGACATCGAAGGCTACCGCGAGTACTTCTCCGGGAAGATGACCGAGAACAACGCCGACCCCGCGGAGCTGAAGAGGTCCCTCGACGAGGTGAAGGGCCTCTATCCCTGGCTGCAGGGCAGCGACTAAGCATCAAATACACGGACGGTTGAGCCAGCTAGCCCATGGCCAAGCGAAGACCCCTATCCTACGGGGAGTACCTCGGCCTGGGCGAGCTGCTCGACCTCCAGCGTCTCGTCTCGAAGCCGAGGCAGCACGATGAGGTCCTCTTCCTCATCGCCCACCAGGCCTACGAGCTCTGGTTCAAGCTCATGCTCAACGAGCTGGAGACCGCCATCTCGCACATGCTCGCCGACAACCTCTCGGAGGCCACCAGGCTGATACGGCGCGTGGTCCCGGTGCAGCGCGTCCTGATAGACCAGCTCGAGGTCCTCGAGACCATCAAGCCGACCGACTTTCTAAAGTTCAGGAGCATCCTACACCCTGCCAGTGGCTTCCAGTCGCTCCAGTTCAGGGAGCTCGAGTTCATCTCCGGGCAGAAGGACGAGAGGTACCTCAAGCTCCACGTCGGGAACGAGAGCGACTACGAGCAGCTCCTGAAGAGGTGGGAAGCCCCCACTTTGTGGGACGGGTTCCGGACGGTCCTCGAGGAGAGGGGGTTCGACGTGGGAAGGAAGGCGAAGGGGAACGAGGAGGCTAACTTCGAGCTCGAGGTCGAGGCCTCGCTGAAGATATTCACCGAGGGCAAGTACCTGCACGTGGCGGAGCTCGCGGAGGTCATGCTCGAGTACGACAAATGGTTCCAGCTCTGGCGGAGCCACCACATCATGATGGTGGAGCGGGTCATCGGCGGCAGGGCGGGGACGGGGCAGAAGATAGTGAAGAAGACGATCGGGTCCGCCTCGTTCCACTCCTCGGGGGTCGAGTACCTCCAGACGACCATGGGGAAGAGGTTCTTCCCTGCTCTGTGGGCGGCCAGGACGAGGATAAGCTGACGCGGATCACGGAAGCCCTAGCTTTGTGAAGGTCTCCAGGGTCTCGGGGAGCGACGCGAGGTCCTCGGCATCAGGATGGAAGACGTTCTTCGACGAATACTCGACCTCGAACTGGTATCCCGCCTTCTGGCCGGGCATCGACGGCGATATCCCTGTGATCTTCCCTATCAGCCTCTGCCCGTCCTCGCTCAGGAGGAAGTCGAGGAACTTGCGCGCGGACTTGTTGTCCTTCGCGGTCCGCAGCAGCCCCGCCGTCGTGAACGTGAGCATCCTGGGTATCCCCGCGGTCTCGAAAGACTTGACGGGGGACCCCACTGTCCTCTCGCGGAAGTAAGCGAGCGAGTAGACGGTGAGGGACAGGTCGTGGTTCCCGTCGATGAGCCCCTGGAGCAGGTGGTCGATGCAGTCGAACGTCGAGGGCTTGTTCTGCCCAGCGAGGCTCTCGAGGAATCCCGTCCACTTCTTCCCGGAGACGTTCCTCCTGAGGAAGTTCATGTAGTGGGCCCCGATGTTCCCGAACTTGCTCGACGTGAGCGACTGCATCCCGAGCCTTCCCTTCCAACGCGGCGAGGCTATCTCGTCCAGGCTCTCAGGCAGGTCCTTGGCCGCGAGCCTCTTCGGGTTGTGGGCCATCGTCATGAAAGTCACCCCTGCCGCGAACCAGTTGAGCTTCTTGTCGTAGAACTTTTGGGGATACGCCCCTATGTCCTTCGCATCGTGGGGGGTGAAGAGCCCCTCGGAGTTCATCTGCAGCGCGACGTAGTGCGGGACCAGGACTAGGTCAGCGGTCCTCATGCCGTGTTTCATCTCCTCTCGGATCCTGTCGTGGACCTGGAACGGATGGTCGTCGAGATACACGGGGAACTCCTCCAGCGTGTTCTTCTTCCGGAACGCCCAGAGGAGGTCGGAGGTCCCGGAGCGCAGCCCGAGCGAGGCATAGATTATCACACGTTCAGGCATTTGGTCTTGGCGACTCTCAGAGTTATTTATCGGTTGTCAATCTGACCTGGCTCTACGGACAGCCTTTCGCGCCGCCGATCCAGCTCCAGAGGGCGTGAGAGCAAGTGCTGGTCGTGGTGCTGGTCGATGTCAAAGTTACGACCGTCTGGGTGCTGGTCGTGTACGTCACCGTCGATGTCGACGTGACAACCATGGGAGTGCTGGTCGTGTAGGTGACGGTCGATGTCATGAACGTCGTGGTCCACTTCGGATACGTCTCGCTCCCACTAGTGGTGTATCTGATGTTGGCACCACGTGCGCAAACGCCAGAGACGCAGGTCCAAGACGAATACTCGTTTTGGATGACCAAGTAGTAGGTGTCGGTGCCTGAGACGCGAAAGTCGAGGGTCCCGTTCGCGGCCGAGCCTGTTGCGAAGCTGGGGCCGGTCTGCCCTGAAGACGTGAACGCGCTGAATTCGGAAGAATTGAAGACGTAGACGTTCACGGCCTCCGATGCGCTCCACGAGACGTCAGCGTCCGTGCCGACGGTGAGCGAGGCATAATAGAAATCGTAATGATTGGTCGCGAGCAAACTGTCACTCTCCATGAAGAGCGGTTGGGTGGCGTTCGTCGACTGAGACACTGACACGGAGGTAGTCGAAGAAGTGGTAAAGGTATCCTCCACGGTATTGACCGTGGCGACAAGCGAAGACGTCGCGAACGTGTCTTGCGAAGTGCTCGCCACGGGCACCGACACGTAACCGACCGCCGTCGACGGCATGTAGACCATGAAGCCTGCCGCCAGGACGATCAAGACAAAAAGACCAGCAACGATACCCGCCGTCCTTGACAAATGGGTTTGCTGGCCCGCCATTGTTGCAGCACATATTACGGAGGATTCCTATGTAAACCTGCTTCGCGTCTTGAACTGGGTTTCACAACCCAAGGTGCATGAAAAAGTGGCGCCCTTTCGTTGCAGGGCCAGTTATCGGCTCAAGCCGCCGTCCTTGAAGAACTCCTTGAGCCGCCGCGTCGCCTCGACTATCGTCTCAGGGGAGCTGCCGAACGAGATCCTGATGCGCCGCTCTCCGGAGGGGCCGAAGATGACGCCGGGGAGCACCGCGACGTTGTGCTCGTTGAGCAGCCGCTTCGCGACGGCCATGGAACCCGCGCGCCCCCTGTACTTTGGGAACCCGTAGAACGCCCCCTCGACCTTCTCGCTCTGGAGGGCGGGGATCTCGGACAGGCCCGCCTCCAGGATCGCCCTCCGCCTCCTCAGCTCCTCCCTGAACTCCGCCGTGTAGCTCTCGCAGTTGCGCAGGGCGTAGGCCGAGGCGGCCTGGATGAACGGAGGGAAGCAGGTCACGGCCGTCTCGAGGAGCCTGTTGATCCTCAGGATGGTCTTGCGGTCAGCGACCACGTACCCAGCGCGCCATCCCGTCATCGCGAAGCTCTTCGAGAGGCTGAACAGGGAGACAACCGCATTCGGGGAGGCCTCCATCGACCCGAGCGACACGTGCTCCTTCTCGTAAACGAGGTCCTCGTAGGCCTCGTCGCTTATGACCTTGATGCCCCGTTCGAGGCACAGGTCGAGGAGGGCTCTCAGGTCCTTCTTGTCGAAGACCTTCCCCGCCGGGTTGGAGGGCGTGTTGACGATTATCGCCCGCGTCCTGGGGGTGATCTTGGACTCGATCTCGTCGAGGTCGAGGTAAAATTCCGAGGTGAGCTTGTATCTAACCGGCTTCCCGCCAGAGAGCGCCGCCGGTTCCGAATAGTAGTATCCGGGATCCGGCACGAGCACCTCGAACGTCTTGCTCGCCAGGGAGAGCAGAGAGGCGTATATCGATAGCTTGGTAGTGATGAAGATGACATTCTCGAGGCTTGCGTTGACGCGGTTCTTCCGGCGGACCTTCTCGACGATCGCCTCCCTGAGGTCATTCGATCCCCATGATGAGGAGTAGTGCCCCCCTCCGCTCTTCATGCTCTCGTATGCGGCGTTGACTATCGGCATGGGCGTGTCGAACGACGGCTCGCCGATCGCGAGGGAAAGGACCTTCTCGCCCGCAGCCTGCTTCTTCGACGCTAGGTTGAATATCTCGAACGCCGGCGAGTCGGGGATCTCGTCCAGGAGCATCTCCACGGCGGGACAATCATCCGGATTTAAGCGTGCGAGGCTCGCCGGGGAGCGCCACCGAAAAGAATCTTAATGGCTATCGCCGGCGCACTCTCCCGCTGCGATGAAGCCGAAGCTCTCTACCGCCGCGGTGCTGTCGTTGCTCGCGTTCTTCTTCGTGGTCGCAAGTGCAGTCCCAGTCCCAGTCGTCTCGGCACAGACGCAGCTGGTCACCGCACAGCCGGGATACATCAACCTCGGCATGACCACCAGCATCGCCGTCACGGGGCCAAGCGCCGGGACCTACACGGTCATCGTGGCGGCGCCAAACGGAATCGGGGTGCAGAAAAACTTCCTCTTCAGCTCCGCGGGCCTGACGCTGAACGCCACCTTCGGCAACGCCACCGCAGGCTTCGAGCGCATAGTCGACCAGGTAGGGACCTACAACGTCTTCGTCGAGAGCGAAGGCCAAGTCGTCGCCTCCACCAGCTTCTACGCCACGAACAAGCTGGACATCAACATGCAGGTGGTGCAGGCGGGGACGTGCATCTATGTCCAGACGACCGACCGGGGAGTCCGGTTCGTGACGTTCTTCAACGTGACCTACGCCTCCAACGGCGCCCAGATGGGGGACGCGAGCCCGAATGCCTCCGTTACCTTCACCAACCCCGACCACACGGTCGGCGTAGCCACTTACCAGAACGGCACCTACACGAACGGCACGAAATGGGTGGGCACAGTCGACCCCAACTGGAACTTCACCAGCGTAGGCCCCTGGTCACCGAGCGTCAACGCCAGCGACGGCCTGGGGAACTCGGGGACCTTCAAGTACGAAGGAGAGCCGTTCCTCTTCTTGCCCGCGACGCTCACCACCTATGTCAGCCTCCTGGGCAAGTCGGGGCAGGCGGTGACCGCGCTGAGCGACGGGGAGAGCGTCAGTATCGAGGCGCAGGTGACCTATCCGCCCTGGGCTCCAGAGCCCATATCAGGGTTCGCGGGACCGCTCGACCAGGCCAGGGGCGGCCAGGTCACCGCGCTGGTGGGCTACGGCCTCTACAACTCGACGACCGGCACCTTCGGCGGGGGGAGCGGCCAGGGAGGCCTGATCGCCAAAGTCGGGCTGACCTACAGCGGAAACGGCGGAATCTGGACCGGGACATTCAACGCCACGTCGCTTCCGACCCTCCCCGCGGGAGCCTCCTACCAAGTCGTAGTCAACGCGGTGGACGACGCGAACCCTCCCAACACGGGAACCGCGACGATCCCGGTTGCTCCTGCGAGCTCCTCGGCTGCCGTGACCGTCACCTCGACCGAGACGCTCGCGCAGGCCCAGGCCAGCTCGGTGCCTTCGTGGGCGTACGCCGCCATGGCGCTGCTCCTGCTCGCCGGCGTCGGAGTGGGTTACGTGGCCAAGAGATCGTCCTCCAAGAGCTGACGGAGCGCCGCCCGTGTCGGAATCACCCTCACATCCTTGAGGAATTAGCAACTGAGGGTCAATTCCTTCGAGAACTGCTTATATCGACTCGAGGTCCGAATCGCGGTGGAAATGGCAACCGGAAAGAGAACAAAGGACAAGCCCTGGGCTCTCAAGACTCCGCCTGGGACCTCGGAGTTCACGGCATACCGCGACGAGGCCTCGGCCCCGCCCGCCCTGGTGGTGCAGGTGGGCAAGACGCAGCTCCGATACGACCTTCGCTGCATCGCCGACCTTCACGCGATGCTAAAGTCCCGCGGGGACTGGATGCCCCTCGGGAGCGCCGACGAGCAAAAGCCCGCCGCGGAGGGGACCGTCGAGGCGTGGGGACGCTCCGAGAAGAACCCCGTGGGAGGCTGGTATGGGCTCAAGAAGGGGCTCAGAGGGAGATTCGCCATGTACGTCCCCCCGGTCCTCGAGGAACTCAAGCTCGCGGAGGTCGAGCACCTCCCCAAGAACAACCGGATGCGAGCCCTCTAGCCCGCATCCGCGCTTCTCGTCCGAGCGTCCTCGGGCCTCGGGTCAGGCTTACAAACGCGCGCACAAAGGTGAGGATTCTGGACAGATGGATACTACTCGCTCAACAGATTTATATATAATGACTACCCGCTACAATCGCACCAGCCAAATGAAAAAGGTCGAAGCCGAGGTTCGCAAGGAGAGGTTCCCGGAGGTAGATTTCGCCCTGAAGAGGATTGGCGTGCCGGGTCTCACCGTCGCCGAGGAGCAGAGGGCGGGGAGAGGGATGTGGTCCTACCCGGTCGAGAGCGTCAAGCATGTCATACTCACGGTGGTCGTCGACGACGACGCGGTGAGCAAGGTAGTCGAGTCGATTCGCGGGAGCGCCCACACCGGCTCGTGGGGAGACGGCAGGATAGCGGTCAGCACGGTAGATGACGCCTTCGACATCGGCTCGGGAAGGAGCGACAGGAACGAGCTCACGATGCCCGCGCTGAGCTCCTAGAGCCCTAAAGATAACCTACGATATCCGCGCAGCTATTCCGTCGGCCCGCCGCTGGGCTTGTACTTTGCCACAAGGGCCACGAAGCCGGCGACCACGAGCATGCCAGAGCAGAGATAGAGCACCGGAACCAGAGGCGGCTGAAGGACGTCTCCGCCTGCGTTCGCGAACGTCTCGTAGGTCATTATGACCCCGAGCACGAAGACGATAACCCCTACGAGCCGCAGCACGACGTTGACCCGGGAGTCGTCGGCGTTTATCGTCTTACCCTTGCTCATCTTCGACTCTTCTGCCGACCGCAGAAAGGGCCTAAATAAGTTATCCAGTCGGCGGCCTGCTCAGTTGCCCTTGAGGAGTTCGAGCTTCTCGGGCAGGTACTTGTCGACTATGTAGCTCAGGCCGTACCGGGAGAAGGCCTCCTGCTCGCTCTTCCTCTTGTTCTTCAGGAACGTGTCGAGCTCGTCGTGCCAGAGCTTCTCCTTGTATCGGGGGTCCGCCTTTAGCTCGTAGACGCGCTTGATGTCTATGTCGGTGAGCGGGTCCGAGGGCAGCTTGTACTTTACAATGTCCGAGGCCCAGACCCCGAGCCAGACGCCGGCCGGCGTGGTGAGGTCCCTGAGGTGGGCCGCGTTGGCCGAGCCGCTCTTGATGACCATCGCTATGTGCGCCCCCCAGGGGTCAGCGTCGCAGAGTATCCCGATGGGGAGCTTCATCTCAGTGTGGAGCCTCCTCAGCAGATACCGGGTCGCCCTCGGGGGCTGACCCGCCGTGTTGATGAGTATCGCCTTGTACTTCTCGTGGACCTTCTCCTCGATGAACCTCGTGAAGAGCCCGCCCTTCTCGATCGCCAGGACTATCTCCGCGTCGGTGTCCGCGAACTCCGCCGTGGTCATGGCAGGCCCGATCATCATCCCGTCGGGGTGCGCCGACAGGTCGAGCTTCTTCCCCTCGTAGCCCGGCACCGTGTACTCTATCGTCAGATTCCCGAAGATCGCGCTCCTCTCCTCAGGGTACACGTTGAACTCTTCCCTCGCCCCGCCGAGGAGGACCTCCAAGTCGGTGATGAGCTCGTCCGACTCGGCCTGGTCCTGGAACTCCACGTCGAAGGCCTGCGCGGAGTAGTAGACGTCTCTGAGCGTGGAGGTCTTCTTCTCCGCGACGAGCTTCCTCGAGAAGTACGCGAGCCAGAGGAGCTGGGTGAACGGCCTGATGTGCTTGATGTTCCCGGCCGACCTCTTGACGTTCGAGGAGCCGAGGATGAACTGCTGGAGTTTCTTATCGTAGACGATATTGCTCACCGACCTGCTCGCGAAGGTGAAAGAGGGGAATTTCGAGCTGTCTAGGTCAGAGTATACCTGCTCCCCCAGGTCGTGGAGGACCTTCTCCACCCTGTCCTTCCTGGCCTCAGCTGTAGTCTTCGATTTTTGCTTGCTCATGTGGACCTTTCACCGTCTCCTTGCCTCCCGTCTCGACCGTCAGCTCCTGCGCCTCGCGTGCCTCGACCTCCTCGGCCTCTTGCTCCTCCCGTATCAGCTGCTTGTACTTCGGGGGGCGCTTCTCTCCGGCCAGCTCCTGCGAGAACCTCGCGATGAGGGGCAGGTACTTGCCGTAGATGTTCATCCTCTTCTGGACTGCCTCCATGCTCCCCTTCTTCGATAAGTAGAGGCTGAGCCTCCTGAGAGCCTCGCGGACCGCGTTCCTGATCTCCGCCTCGATCTCGGGCCTGTCCGCGATGTACTCCTTGCCGACGGTCTTGTAGGGGACCTTCGTCGAGCAGATGTGCGTTATCACTCCCACCGGAGCCTCGTCCGGGACGTGGTACCTCCTCCAGTCGATCTCCTCGTTGAGGACCTTGAACGAGACGTCGCTGCTCTCGTCGTAGAGCAGGGGTATGCGGTTGGCGAACCTGA
>JAPCJO010000048.1 GCA_027886905.1 Nitrososphaerota archaeon | reverse complement strand
GCGAAGAAGCGATAGCTATATACGAATATCCCCTCCCCCCGGATGGCATATTGGCTGCCCACAAGAGGGATGACGTCTCGAGGAGGGTCGCGAGGATACACGGCCACGTCCACGCGATCAACGAGATGCTGGACGCCGGGAGATCATATTCCGAGATAGTGCACCAGATAGTCGCGGTGAGGTCGGCGCTCGACAGCGTCATCCAAGTCATCGTGGACGACCTGGTGGATGATTGTCTCTCGAGGTCTGAGAAGGGCGAGGGGATGAAGGACAGTCTCGCTCAATTGCAGCGGGTCGTCGCCACGATAAGATGAAGGCTGGCACGAGGCACGGACGTCACGAATCGAATGTCCAAGTGAAAGGGTGGTGACCGAAAGCTGATCTCCGTGGAGATCATTCTTCTTTCCGCCGCCCTGGTGGGAATAATCCACATGTCGGCTCCCGACCACTGGGTAACGCTGATAATCCTCTCGAGAATCTCGAAATGGACCAGGTCCCGTCTCCTGGGTGTTGCGGCCATGACCGCGACCGGTCACGTCGCTTTCTCGATCTTGCTCGGGTTCGTTGTGGTGGGGCTCGGGCTCGCTTTTTCGGAAGTCGTTTCGACCTACGCCACCTACGCCATCGGCGCTTCCATGGTGGTGATCGGGCTGGCGTACGGCATCAGGGAGCTCCGCTCGGACGTCAAAGAGGACTACGAAGAGGAGGTGAGTCAGCAGATAAGCGGGACTCAGGGGGTCGGAAAGCGCTTCAGATATTTTGCGGTGATGGGTGCTGCGCTGTCGCCGGACCTGGCAATCCTGCCGGTGTTTCTTCTGGCTGTCAAGGGAGGCCTAGGCCTCGCCGTCGAGTCCGCGATCGTCTTCGCAGTCGCTTCGATTCTGGCGCTGATGATTCTTGTCACGCTAGGCATCGTCGGGCTTTCCACCGCTCTCGAACGGGTCCCTCCAAAGTACAACGACGCGCTGGTCGGTTTCGTGATCGCGGGCGTCGGCGCGTACGTCCTCCTCGCCGGCTGAGGCGAGGTGGGGCCGCCCTCTGGACGAGAGCGCAGCCGCTCCCACCAACATGTATTTGAAATCCTCAAAGCTTATCATTCTCGAGCGCTCAAAACCCAGTCACGGTTTTGATAGTCGTAGAGTTCTTCCTAGCCGTCTTCCTGATGCTCCTGGTCGCCAGGGTGTTCGGGGAGGTCCTCCATCGTGTCAAGCAGCCCGCGCTGGTCGGCGAGCTCCTTGCCGGCGTGCTCATAGGCCCATCGCTGCTCAACATCGTCCAGCCGACGGCCGACCTAACCCTGATCGCAAACGTCGCTCTGTTCTTCATCATGTTCCTTACCGGGCTCAGGCTCCACACCAAGGACATCGTGGAGGCGGGGCGGAGGGCCATGGTCGTCTCCGTGCTCGCTTTTGCCATCCCGTTCGCCGCCGGGGCGTACGTCTCGTCGCTCTTCGGTCTCACCCTGGTCGAGTCGCTCGTGGTCGGCCTGACGCTGGCCATAACAGCAGTCCCCGTCAACTCGATCATCCTAATGGAGTTCGGGATGCTCAAGACAAAGCTGGGGGCCACCGTGATCACGGCGGGCGTCATCAACGACATCCTGTCGCTGGTCGTGCTCGGGGTCATCCTGCAGCTCCCGGCGGGGGGCGCCTCCGCGGTAAACTATGCAGGCGTGGCCGCCTCGATAGGCAAGATAGCGCTCTTCGTCGGGGGGATACTCTTCGTGGACAGGCTGCTGCGCACGCACCCGCAGTGGGCGCAGAGGCAGCTCGCCCGCCTAGGCCCGCGGCTCGGGACGAAGGAGTCATCCTTCGGGCTCATGCTGACGTTCTCCATCGGCGTCTCGGAGCTGGCGGAGTGGGCAGGCCTGCACTTCGTGATCGGGACATTCTTCGCGGGGCTGCTCCTAAACGAGATAATGGGAGACGACCTCCTCGGGAGGGACACCAACGTCCTCTCCGGGATAACGTTCGGCTTCTTCGCCCCGCTGCTCTTCGCGTTCATCGGGGTCGAGTTCGACGCGGAGGCGATCGCGGGGGTGCTGGTGCTGGCCGGAGCGCTCCTTCTGGTGGCCATCTCCGGGAAGCTCTTCGGCGGCTACGTGGGTGCAAGGCTGGCAGGGTTCTCCCGTCCGCAAAGCAACCTAATCGCATTCCTGCTGAACTCCAGAGGGTTCGTGGAGCTCGTCATAGCGACGATAGCCTACCAATCCGGGCTCATCGACCTGGCGCTCTTCTCAATAGTGGTGGCGATCGGCGTGATAACCACGATAATGTCTCCGATCACCGCGAGGATCGCGATAAGCAGGCAGCTGAAGAATCCGGAGAGGCGGCAAGAGGCGCCAGAGGCTAGCGAACGCGCGATCGCGCTGCCGGTGGCCTGACCGCCCTCAGTCCGCCTTGGCCTCGCCCTCGAGTATCTGGAGCTTGCTCGGGTCTCCCAGCACCAAGAGGGTGTCGCCCTCCTGCAGCTTGAAGCCCGGGTCGAAGATGTTCTGGAGGACGTCGTCCCCCCTGACCACCCCTATAATCACCGCGAGCTTCGCGACCTCCTGCAGCCCCTTGCCAATCAGCGGCGAGGACTTGAACACTGAGAACTCGGCTATCTCCTTCGTCCCCACCCTCTCGGAGAACACGACCCCGACGAGGTTCTTGGTCACGGCGGAGAGGGCGAGGAGGTGGCCCACGGTCACCGAGGAGGGAATGACCACGTCGGCCCCGGCGTTTCGCGCCGTCTCGACGAGCGACTCGTCGTGGACGACGGTAATGATCCGGATGTCCGAGCGGAGCTTTCTCGCGCTGAGGATGAAGAGCATGTTGTCCGGGTCGCTGCTGTGCGCGACAACCACCATCGACGCCCTCTCGATCCCTGCATCTTGCAAGGCCTTGATCGGCCGCGTCTCGACCTCGAGGACGGCGAGGATTTTCAGTTTCAGGAGCTCCTGAAACATGTTGGGGTCTTTCGTGGTCACGACGTAGTCGATGCCCATCTCGTCCAGCTTCTCCGCGACATACCGCCCCATGTGGGTGTAGCCGAAGATTATCACGTGCCCCTTCAGCCTCCCGACCAGCCTCTTCTCCGCCTCGCCCCTGGCCAGCGAGGTATTCACGGCCGCATTGACGGTGCTCTGCAGGAGCGAGGCGCCCGTCCCGACGGAGATTATTATCATGACCACCAGCAGCGCGGCCTCGGTCCTGTTCAGGTCGAAGAAATCGCCCCCGTTGGGGACGTAGAGGCCGATGGTCGTTATAGTGGAAACGGACGCGAGGAAGGAGGCGAAGGCGGGGAGGTGCTCGTAGTAGGAGAAAATCACCGCGCCCCATCCGAACATCGCGAGCAGGACCAGGAGCTGGCGGTAGACCGCTTTGAGCAGCACCAGCGGGCCGTAGATCGCTTCGTAGAGCAGGAAGCTGATCTTCCTGCTCTCCCTCTTCGTCCCTGCTTTGCCGGCCCGGAAGAAGATGGGGTCCGGCGAGGCGCTCACGAAGAGTCGCGGACGGCCGGCGTTTTTACGCGTTTCGCAAAGGTCGGCCCTCCGAGGGCGACACGCCTGGTTTTTAGGAGGACGAAACCACACTCCTCCCGAGCGCCTGACATGGAGAGTCCAGACCGGCTCACCGCCGGGAGGGGGAGGTTCGTCGACGACATCCACATGGAGGGGATGCTGCACCTCAAGGTTGTACGCAGCCCCTACGCGCGGGCGCGGGTCCTGAGCGTGAAGGGCGGGATCACGGGCAACGAGTTCAAGGCGAACGTGGCGGCGGTCGGGGAGGGCGCCTGGGGGGCGGGCGGCTATGTCTCCGTCCCGTACCCCGCGCTCGCCTCGGACTATGTGAGCTACGTCGGCCAGCCGGTCGCCGCCGTCCTCGCGGACGACCCATACAAGGCCGAGGACATGATGGAGGAGGTCGATGTCGATTACGAGTCGCTCAAGCCGCTAGTGGACCCAGAGAGCGCCCTGGACTTCGAGCCCATCCATCCGAGCACAAAGTCGAACCTGGTGGGTCGAGCCAGACTGGGTCAGGAGTTCGACGAGGACGCCCCCGTGGTCCTGGAGGACGAGCTCCTCAACCAGAGGATAATCCCGAACCCGATGGAGCCGCGCGGGCTCGTCGCACGCTACGACGGCTCGCGGCTGACCGTCTGGGCCTCGACGCAGTCGGTACACACCTGGAAGAGCGGCATCTGCACGGCACTGCAGCTCCCGCGCGAGGCGGTGAGGGTCGTCGAGGTGGACACCGGAGGGGCGTTCGGCTCCAAGAGCGCGCTCTATCCGGAGTACGCAGTGGCGTGCTACGCCTCGATGAAGACGGGGAAGCCGGTCAAGTGGATAGAGACGAGGTCCGAGCACCTCCAAGCGACCAGCCAGGGCAGGGGGGCGAGGGGGAGGATGAAGATTTTCGCGGAGAGGAGCGGCAGGGTCCTTGGGATCAAGGCGGACGTGCTCGTCGACAGCGGCGCGTTCGCGCTGGGCGTCGGGGCGATGGCCGGAAGGTTCGTGGGCCTTCAGCTCACCGGCCCCTACGCCATAGAGAATGCGGTCGTGGACGCGACCAACGTCTTCACAAACAAGGTGCCCCTCGGGCCGTACAGGGGCGCGGGAAGGCCCGAGGCCGCCTTCTTCGTGGAGAGGATGATGGACCTCCTCGCGGACGAGCTCAAGCTCGACCCCGTGGACGTCAGGCTGAGGAATGCGAGCCCCGCGCCCTTCGTCTCGCCGCTCGGCCTGAAGGTCGACCCCTTCCAGCCCTTCCTAAGGTCGGCGGTGGAGGCGCTGGGGTACGCAAGGAGGGACGGGTCTGGGGCGTTCGGGTTCTCCTCGTTCCTCCTCATGTCGTCGGTGCAACCTGGGGAGTCGTCGAGGGTGGCGGTCAAGGGCGGGAAGGTGAGGGTCTGGCTCGGGCCTAGCCCGGGAGGGCAGGACCACGACGTCATCGCAAAGGTCATCCTGGGCGAGGAGCTTGGCGTCCCCGAGTCCGCCGTCGAGCTGCAAGGCGGCGACACCGACCAGCTGGACCAGGGCATAGGCACCTGGGGGAGCCGCAGCGCGGTCGTCCTGAGGGACTCGCTGGTCGAGGCCGCCACGAAGATAAGGGAGCAGGCCATAGCCGTCCTCGGCGAGTACTCCCCCAAGGGCCTTCTGGAGCACGAGTTCGACGTCACCGTCTTTCACCGGCAGGGCGACCAGGCAAACTCATTCGGGGCCTACCTCGTGCGGGCTTCCCTGAGCGACGCCGGGGAGGCGAAGGTCGAAGAATGCCTGGCGTTTCATGACGTGGGAAGGGCGATCAACCCGAAGATGGTCGAGAGCCAGATAATCGGAGGCTGCGCGCAGGGGATCGGGCAGGTTCTGTTCGAGAGTGTCAAGTACAACGAAGACGGCCAGCAGCTGGTCGGCACAATCGCTGACGCCGGTCTGATCCTGGCGTCGTCGATGCCCCATGTGACGGCGAGGCTCATGAAGGAAGAACCGGGGGCCCTCTCACGGGGGCGCGTCAAGGGCGTAGGGGAGGCGCCGACCATCGGAGTCCCTCCCGCGCTCGTCCGCGCCCTTGAGGTCGCGCTTGGAAGGAGGCTGCGGCGCACCCCGTTGAACCCCGAGGAGCTTCGCCGCTAGACTCGGAGCCGCCGGCAGCGAAGGCCGTCGCCCCGAGAACGAAATTATAGGCGCGTCGCAGCCCACCGCCCCATGGGCGAGCCGCCGGGCAACCCTCCAGACGCATCCCTGCGCCCGCAGCTCAGGTTCTTCGACGCGGTGGCGACGGGGCTCGCGGCGATCCTGGGGGCGGGCATCTTCGCCGTGATCGCGCCTGCGGCCAAGATAGCAGGGCCCGCCCTACTCGTCTCTTTCGTCATAGGGGCCTTCGTGGCGCTCTGCAACGCGCTCTCCTCCGCCCAGCTCGCCGCCGTGCTCCCGCGCACGGGAGGGACCTACGTGTTCGGAAGGCGGATGATGGGCCCCTGGTGGGGCTACGGGGCGGGGTGGATGTTCCTGGTCGCGAACACGGTCGGCCCCGGCGCCATAGCGCTCGCCTTCGGGGGGTACCTCAACGCGGTGGTCGGCGCCGTGCCTGTGCGGGCCGCCGCAGTCCTCGCCGCGCTGGCAATGACCGCTATAAACGCCGCCGGGATCCGGCGCTCGGTCCGGGTGACGGACGTGGTGGTCGTGCTCTCCGTCCTCTCGCTCCTTGCGGTGGTGGCGATCGGCATTCCGGGCGCACGCGCGTCCAACCTGGCGCCTTTCGCGCCGAGCGGGGCGGCCGGGATCCTCCAAGCCACCGGCTTGCTCTTCTTCGCTTACACCGGCTACAGCCGGATCGCCACCCTTGTCGAAGAGGTGCACAATCCGAGGCACACGATCCCGCGGGCGACCCTGATCGCCCTGGGGACGGCCACCCTCCTCTACCTCCTCGTCGCGACCACGGTGCTCGCCGTCCTCGGGGCGTCGCGCCTCTCCCAGTCCTCCTCGCCCCTCGAGGAGACGATGGTGGCGGTCGGGAGCGGATTCGGGGTGGCCGTGGTCGCGGCGGGCGCCCTGCTCACCACCTTCAACGAGGGCCTCTCAGACCTTCTCGGGGTCTCGCGCGTCGCGTTCGCGATGGGGCGCGAGTCAGACCTTCCTTCGGAGCTGGCACGCCTGGGCGCGGGGCAGAATCCTTGGCGGAGCGTGGCCTTCGTCGGGGCCATCTCCATCCTCGTCGCGGCGTTCGCCCCTTTCTACGTCGCGGTGGCTGTCTCCAGCTTCGGGACGCTTCTGTATTACACCGTGACCAACCTCTCCGCCTTGCGGCTAGCCGAGGAGCAGCGGATGTTCCCGCGGGTGCTCGCGGTGGCCGGCCTGGTGGGTTGCGTCGCCCTGGCCTTCTCCCTTGCTCCCGAGGAGGTTGGGATCGGCCTCGCTGTGCTCGCCGTCGGCCTCGTCTTCCGGGCCGCTCGCCTTGGCCTGAGGAGAGGGGGCGAGAGAAAGGGGGAAGGCCAGGGATTTGGGACCGCCCGGACGTCTTGAGACACTGCTACTCCAGTCTCTAGGGACGTCCAGGCGTCAGATCTTCATGTAGAAGTTTTCCGGGTGGTCGAGCACCTTGCTCCTCTTCTTGTGAGTGGTGCCGCAGCGCCCGAGGTGCCTCGAGTATCTCTGAGCGCTGATCAACTTCCCGCACTTGGGGCATGTGGGCATGGCCTTACGTCCCTCACTCTAACTCCGCGTGCATCACCGTAACGGCTCTTCCCCCGAGCAGGACACGGTCGCCCCGCATCTTCACCCTCACCGAGCCCCCGCGCACAGACGCCTGATACCCAAAGACCTCCTTCTTCCCGAGGCGCTCTCCCCAGAACGGGCCAAGGAAGCAGTGCGTCGAGCCTGTCACGGGGTCCTCGCCCACCCCGACGCTCGGGGCGAAGAACCTTGAGACAAAGTCGTAGCCTTTGGCCTTCGTCGAGGCGCTCGGCGCGCATGTGGCGACGACCCCGCGAACCGGCAGAGTCTTCATCAGCGCCAGGTCAGGGGAGAGCCGCCTTAGCACGCTCTCGCTCTCGACCTCCACCAAGTAATCAGAGCCGAATGCTCCCACGTATCGCGGCTCAGTCGCGAGCACTTTCGAGATCACGTCCGTCGGGCCGTCGAACGGCTTTCCAGGCAACACGGGAAAGTCCAGCTCAATCCAGACCCGCCCTCCCTCAACGAGCCTCTCCGCCTTGAGGACGCCGCTCCTCGTGTGGAAGTGCAGCTTCTCCTTCGGCGCCGCGCGCCCCTCCTCCCAGAGCACGTGGGCGCTCGCGAGGGTCGCGTGCCCGCAGAGGTCGACCTCCACGATCGGGGTGAACCAGCGCAGGTCGAACGACTTGACACCTTGGGCACGCCCGCGACCGCTCGGGCCCTTGCCGTCGCGGCTGCGGAGAAAAGCCGTCTCTGCGAGGTTCATCTCCCTGGCGACCTTCTGCATCCAATCGTCGTCGGCCTTCCCGGGAGGCAGCACGCACACGGCTGCGGGGTTGCCTGCGAACCGCCTTTCCGTGAAAGCATCAACCGTCACAATCGAGAGGCCCATCGACGCTCTCCCCACGGCGGCATGGTTATTCGCTTTTCTGAGGGGCCTTCGAAAGGTCTTTTGCAGAGAACCGGCTATGAGTTTCAAAAATGAAGAGAAATGGTCGAACCCGGTTGGGGTCGACCATCGTAGTCACGCGCGGGCCGTGAGGCCTACGCGCCTACTGCGTTGTATTGTCTGTTGACTGAGAGGCTGCAGGTGCCGCTGAAGAAGGCCCCTCGACGACTTGCCCGTTGGCAAACCGCTCTGAGACTTGCGTCACCTTGATCC
>JAPCJO010000082.1 GCA_027886905.1 Nitrososphaerota archaeon | reverse complement strand
CGAAGGCCCGGCGGATCTTGAGGTGCAGGTCGAACTCGTCCGGCTCGATGTCGCGAATCCCGCGCGGCTGGGAGAGGTCCATCTAGGGGGCCTTCTTCCCGTCGGCGAGGGCCGCCAGAGCCGCCAACAGTGCGGTAAGCTGGACCTCGGGGTTGGACCCCATCGCCAAGCGGTAGTCGAACTCGGCGAGAATCCCTATCGCCTCGGCCGATCTGGGCCCGCCGTTCTTGACGATCTCCTCGTTCGCGAACCGCAAAAAGTCGGACTCTGGTATCCCATAGACCCTCGTGAGCTCCACGAGCTTGAGCCTCGCGCCCGCGAAGTCTCCCCCCATTGCTAGCCGGACGACCTCGACCGACTTTTCCTTGGCGTTCGACCCAGTCGCCGCCTGGACCTTGGCGAGGGTGACCTCCGAGGAGCCCGAGCCCGAAGCGGCCTGGAGGAGGTTTATCGCCTGCCTCAGGTCCCCGTCGACCGCGAAGGCGACCTCCTTGAGAACCTCCGCGGACGCCTTGACCTCCTCGGACTTCGCGACCTTCTTGAGGCAAGCCACGACCTCGTCCTGGCCTATCTTCTTGAAGCGAAATATCGCGCACCTGCTCTGGATCGGCTCGATGAGGTTGGAGGAGTAGTTGCAGATCAGGATGAAGCGAGTGTATCGTGAGGTCTCCTCCATTATCCTGCGGAGGGCGGTCTGCGCGTCCCTGGTCATCTCGTCGGCCTCGTCGAGAACTACCAGCCTGAAGGGGACTCCCTCCCTCCTGTCCGAGTAGCTCGCGAAGGTCTTGATCCTCTCGCGGACGATGTCTATCCCCCTCTCGTCGCTCGCGTTGAGCGAGAGAGTGTAGTCCGCCGCGAGGGGCCCGAGGATCTCCCTAGAGAGTATCATGGCGGCGGTCGTCTTGCCCGAGCCCGGCGGTCCGGCGAAGAGCATGTGCGGGAGCTCCGCCTTCTTATCCAGCAGGGGCCTCAGGCGCTCCTTGACCTCTTCCTGATTGACGATGTCGTCTATCTTGTGTGGCCTGTACTTCTCGACCCACATCAGGGCCTCTAGCGACACGACTCAGGGCACCGCTCCGGAAGTCGCGACGGCGGAGGTCATGACGAATAATCGGGCGACGCCTTTTGAGTATATATCTGTCATGGGAATGGGATTGGAGAGGAGGGCCCAGACACGTGAAGATCCTTGTGCTGAACGCGGACGAAGTTTCGACGGCCTGCCCGATGGCCGACTGCATCGACGCGATGGCGGACGTATTCGCCCTCCAGAGCCAGGGCAAGCTCGACTCTCCCCTGAGGTCCAGGCTCGCCGCACCCGCCGGTGACGTCCTCATCATGCCCTCGATGGTGAAGCGGGCCGCGGCGGAAGCGAGCGTAAAGGTGGTCAGCGTCTTCCCGAGCAACAAGGGGGGCGTCCCCTCAATCAACGCGGTGACCATCCTGGTCGACGGAGAGACAGGCGAGCCCAGGGGGATGCTCTCGGGCGGCGTCCTGACGGCAATCAGGACGGGCGCGGTGTCGGGGCTCTCGTGCAGGTACCTCGCGAGGAAGGACTCCGAGACGCTGGGGATCATCGGCGCCGGTGGGATGGCCTTTCAGCAGGTGAACGGCGTGGCTTCCGAGCTCCGCTCGATAAGGAAGGTCAGGATATTCTCGATGGACCCGGCCGCCAGCAAGGCCCTGGCGAAGAGGTGCGCCGATTCGCTCAAGGTCGAGGCCCAGGTGGTGGAGAAGGTCGAAACGTGCGTCCACGGGAGCGACGTGCTGGTGACCGCCACTACGTCGAAGACCCCGGTCTTCAAGGGGTCGGCGGTGGAGGAGGGGACGCACGTGATCGCGATGGGGTCGTACAGGCCCGAGGCCCGGGAGGTCGACTCCGACTTTGTCTCGAGGGCGTCGATCTTCGTCGACTCGAGGGAGGCGGTCCTAGAGGAGGCCGGCGACCTGTTGATACCGATGAAGGAGGGGAGGCTCACCAAGAAGGCGATAAGGGCAGAACTGTCAGAGCTCGTGAGCGGCAAGAAGCGCGGGCGCGCGTCCAGGTCGGAGGTCACGTTCTTCAAGTGCGTGGGCCTGGCCTTCGAGGACAACGCGGCGGG
>JAPCJO010000081.1 GCA_027886905.1 Nitrososphaerota archaeon | reverse complement strand
AACAGGCGGATGTACATGGGGATAAGGGACGACGACGGGAACATCGCCGTCGGGACCTACCACCTCAGGCACAGCACCGACCGCGTCCTCTACCTCGACGTGGTCCACGAGCTGTTCCACATCAAGCAGTGGATGCGCGACAAGGAGTGGTTCACGGAGGAGCACGAGAAGTTCATGGGGAACTTCGAGCTGTATTACTCCAGCCCGCTCGAGGTGCCCGCGTACGCCCACACGGTGAGGGAGGCGGAGCGGCTCGGGATGAGCCGGAAGGAGATAGCGGAGTACCTCAAGATGATGCCCGTCCCGCAGAAGGTCTGGAACCGCTTCATCAGGGAGATGGAGATCAAGCCGCGCCCGCGCTCGGGCGTAGACCCGGCGAAGGCGGAGAGGCTCCCCGTGAAAATCAACCGGAAGCCAAAGCTCGTCCTCCACCCGTTCACGGACTACTTCCAGGGGTTCGAGGAGGCGGAGCCAATCAAGGCCATGTTCGGCGAGGGGGCGAAGAAGGCCCTGCGGGCCGTCAAGGTGGAGTTCCTGGAGAGCTTCTTCGGCGGGATATTCCCGAGCGAGGAGGACGGCCACCTGGTCGTCAACTCGAGCTTCGTCAAGGAGGCCGACCTCGAGTCGGTCTACCTCGACGTGATACTCTCCCTGAACTTCGTCTCGCGCGCCGCCGAGGCAGGCCCGGACGCGCCCGACTCTGGAGGCGGTGAGTTCGGCGAGAGCCCCATCGTGCTCGAGTCCTACAGGGCGATGGTCGAGGAGGCGAAGAGGATCGGGACACCGGAGAAGAAGATCCGCGAGCGCCTGGAGCTCCCCGAGTTCATGATGAGCGACTCTGCGTTCCAGAAGTTCGTCGCTGACATCGGGCTGAAGCCCGAGGCCTGACCTCAGGCTACCGCACCGTCGACCTGGTGACGCGGTCCAGGATGGATTTCGAGTCGATATCCGAGGTGCGTAACTGCTTATTACGCCAGCGAGCCCCAAAAGCACGTGAGCCTAGTCTGCGGGAAGGCGCTCGTCGGCCAGTCCTGGCACGTACACCACTGCGTCCAGGAGAGGGACGAGCTCCACGGCCACAGCCACTCCTGCCCGTGCGGTCACGAGTGGACCAACGAAGAGCAGGCCACCCTGGCGCCCTATCTCAAGGTCTTCGCAGAAGCGGGGTAGCCTGCGGCCGGGCAGAAAGGTTGTAAAGCCCAGTCTCGAGAATCTCGCAGGAGGTCCTTTGCCGGTCTTGTTTCACTACAAGGGGGAGAAGATGGCGGTCGCCTCCTGCAACTCCGACCTGCACGGCCACGGGGACGCGATCAGGGCCGAGCTGGGGAGGCTCATCCCCCGGGACAAGAAGGTGAAGGTCCTCGACGTGGGGACGGGCTTTGGGATCAACGTCGCGTTCCTGGCGGGCTGGCTCTCGAAGGGGAGCGCCGTCTGGACCGTCGACCCGTCGAAGGAGGTCCTCGCCGACGTGAAGGCGGCGCTCGACGAGGAGAGCGCGCGCCTCGTCAGGTTCGCGGTCGCCACGGCGGACGACCTCGACTTCGAGGACGGCTACTTCGACTACGTCGTCTCGGTGATGGTTCTCCACCACATCGAGAAGCTCCAGCCCGCCCTGAGGGAGATGGCGAGGGTGCTGAAGCGTGGCGGGACGCTGGTCGTTGTCGATTACAAGCCGGAGGCCTCCCGTGAGCTCGAGTTCAAGTCGCGGCACGAGGAGGCGGACTTCTTCGAGGCCGCCGCGGTGGCGAAGGCGATGGGGAGGCTCGGGATGGAGGGCACGCCGCACGACTTTGGAATCTGGTACCTGGTCGAGGCGAAGAAGGTGAGGGCTAGTGGGTCTCGGCCCGCGGCGCGGGCCGGCCGCGCGAGAGCGCGAGCGGCAAGATGAAGACGGCGGTGTAGAGGCCGCCGGTCAGCCACGCCGTCTGGTACCCGTACCCGACGACCACGAACGAGAAGAGGTAGGGCGCCCAGAAGCTGAAGAGCAGCTGGATGGAGTTGACCCAGCTCAGCGCTATCGCCCTCTGGGCCCTGTCCGCGGACGAGTGCCAGGCCGTCCCGAACGCGACGGTGTAGCCCACCCCGCTCGCGAGCCCCACGGTCAC
>JAPCJO010000047.1 GCA_027886905.1 Nitrososphaerota archaeon | reverse complement strand
TCGCGAGGTATTGCTGGGCGCTGTCGTCGATGCCCTTCTGGCAGACGAGCACGTTGGCCCCGGAGTCTTCGACCTTCTTGACCATCCCCTTCAGGATGTTGCTCTCCTCGTCGAGGAACTCCTGCATCTGGCTGGGGTCGTTAATCCTGATCTCCGCGCTGAACTCGGTCTTCTCTATCTCGATGGGCGAGTTGATGAGGGCTATCTTGGCGCCCTCGATCTTCTTCGGCATCGCCGAGTGCACGACTTCCTTGTCGAGCGCCACTCCGGAGATGAGCTTGGTGTCCATCATCGAGCCTCCGGGCTTCTTCTCGACCTTGACGTTGTCGATGTCGACGTTGTAGCTGTCGCCGACCTTCTCCGCGACCTGCAAGACCGCGTCCACCACGAGGCCCGCGAGGAAGGGCGCGTCGTCAGAGACGAGCTTGGTCTGCATGGCGGTCGTCGCGACCTTGATGAGGTCCGCCCGCGAGGTGGGGTCGACCTTCTCGGCAATCTTGTTGAGGACCTGCTCCGCCTTCTCGAGGGCCTTCATGTAGCCATCCACGACCACGGTCGGGTGGACGTCCTGGTTGATCAGGTCCTCGGCCTTCTCGAGGAGCGAGCCGGCCAGGATGACGCCGGAGGTGGTGCCGTCGCCGACCTCGTTGTCGGTGGCCTTGCTGATCTCCACCATCATCTTCGCGGCGGGGTGCTGGACGTCAATCTCCTTCAGCATCGTCGCGCCGTCGTTGGTAATCGTCACGTCGCCGAGCGAGTCGACGAGCATCTTGTCCATCCCCCTCGGGCCTAGGGAGGTCTTCACGAGCTCTGCGATGAGCTTCGCCGCCTGCATGTTGTTGCGCTGGGCGTCCCTGCCCTTCGACTCGGAGCTGCCTTCTTTGAGTATGATATACTGCGGACCGTTGGACATCTAATAGTTCACTCTGACTATACAACTTGGCGTTGTATATAACGATTACGCGGGAAGGAATCCGAGGGAACTCGATGTCAGCCCTGCGTTTTGCAGCCGTTAGCGGGGCCGTTCACCGTCACCAGGACGCCTGCGCCGTTCACCGTGACGCTCCCGTAGTCGGACGAGAAGGTGCCTTTTGGAGAGATGGTGTATTGATAGGAGCCGTCGGGCACCGAGAAGACTATCGTCGAGAGGCTCTGGTTTGTCTGGCTGGGGTTGGAGGGCTCGCTCGTTATCGGGAGCGTCGCGTTGGACGGCTGGGCGATGGTCACGTTCCCGAGGGTCACCGACCACGGGACGACGTAGAGCGGCGGGGAGCAGTCCCCCGACTGCTGGAAGGTCACGTCGTATAGCCGCCCCCCTCCGGCCGCTGAGGTCGTCGTAGTGAAGTTCGAGGCCACTGCCGCGTTGTCGAGGATGGTCGCCGTGATTGTCGCCGAGCCCCCCGGGAGCGACGTGCTGTTCTCCTCGGCCATGGAGTTGGTGGCGCCGAAGTCTATGCTGATGCTCAGGTTCCCGCCGCCGGAGTCGCCCTTCTGCGCCACGACCTGCAGCGTGGCCTGGCCGCCCTGGTCCCAGTCGGAGAGGTAGATGAGGCCGACCCCGTCGCCGGTGAAGCATTCGATGAAGGCCGGCGTGTTGCCGCTGTAGCCCTCCGCGGTGGCGTTCCACGGGCCGGTGTAGTTGACGGCGATGTTGAAAGCAAAGTGACGCGGAGGGGCAAGGTCATCGGTGGGGGCGCACGAGCTGGAGGTCGAGAGGATGGTGGAGGTTGTCCGGGGCGTGGTGGTCGCCGTCCCGAAGAGTGTGGAGGCGAATATACCCGCGCCGATCACCACTGCCGCCATGACCACCAACGCCCCGAGCCGGAGGTAGTTGCGCGGAGCCGCGGGGGTCATCTCGTGCGGTTGCGGGGCGTTTGCTTATCAAGCGTTGCGTTTCTCGCGGCTGGAGTTGGGTCTGGCCATTCGAGGGCTCCTCGTGGTCGCGCCGTGCCCCCACGGGAGGGGCCTCTTCGCGAGCAGGGACATCGCCAAGGGCAGCGTGATACGCGAGTTCAGGGACCTCGTCATCACCTCGCATCCGACCTCCACCCCGCAGGGCAGGTACGCGCTGCAAATAGGCGAAAACGAGTACTGGGACGGGTTTCCAAGGGGAAGCCCGGACTACTGGTCGAACTTCATCGACCACGACGACGACCCCAACGCGGTCTTCGTCTTCGACGAGGGGAGGACGAGGGCGTGGTTGAAGGCCGCCAAGAGGATAAGGAAGGGCCAGGAGATCTTCCTCAGGTACGACTCTTACCATCCGACGAACCCCCGGTTCTGACCGGCCGCTTCAGGTCTCGCTGGATTTTGCGGTCAGGGTGACGAAGGTCATCAGGTAGTTGATGCAATAGAGCGAGACGCACACCAGGCAGTAAACCCCGCCCAGGAGCCTGATCTCGATGTCCCAGGGGTAGAGTGTGAATATGTTGCCTATCATCAAGAACGGGACCATGACTGAGCGGACGGGCGACCCGTACTTCCGGATCGCCCAGAGGCCCACGAGCAGGCAGACCGGGAACCAGACCACCCCGTAGACCCAGAACTCTATCCCGAAGACCGTGGTGTAGCCGCTCGCGAAGACTCCCGCGCAGCTGATCGTGTGTGAGAAGGTGCAGCTTGAAAGGTGGCTTATGGAGAACGTCAGCTCTCCGTAGCCGTGGTAGACGGCTACCGCGAAGCCCATCACCGAGAGGGCGATGAACGCCTTGGACTGCCAGTTGTAGGCCAAGGCCAAGCTCCGCTAGACCCAGGCGGCTTGACGGGTGGGAGCGAAGCGGGACGCCGCCGCGGAAGGCGCCTGTCCCTCCAGGACTGAGTCGGAGACCAGCGGCTGCGAGCTGGCTGACGGTGGCATCCTGATGTAGCTCAGGGTCTGCGCTGAGCTCTGGGAGCAGACGCTTGAGGGCGCGTTGCCGTCGACCTTGCAGATCGCGGAGATTATGCTGTTGGCGGCTCCGTCGATGCTCTGGGCGAAGACGCTGCTAGCGTTGTTGAGCTCGGGCGCTATCTGCGTCCAGTTGTATGCGGCCCCCGTCGCGGTGGCCCCGACCCTGAGGGCGGCCGGGCTATATTGCGAGCCGCAGTTCACAACGTAGGAGTTGGCGAAGTCGATAAACGGGATGCCGCCGGCCTGTCCTGTTGAAGCGCAATTGTCATAGCTGGTCAGCAGCGATGTCTCGTCCGTGGTGGCCGTCTGCAGGGGGTTGTCGTTGCGGTCTGCCTGCTCGACCGTCACGAAAGTGATGTAGCTGCTCGTGTAGGTCGCGCCCACGAAGGTGTAGGTGGGGGTGCTCGGAAAGACGTCGGTCGCGGTCGATTCCATGTATTGAATCCCGGTGAAGTTCCCGAACTTGTCGAGGGCGACGATTATCGCCCAGCGCTCCGCCGCGCAGTACGGACAGTACTCGGCCCCCATGTAGAGTACCTCGGGCTTGCCGTTGAGTGCGAGGGACGAACCCGAGATCGAGACGGGCGCAGTGACGCCGGATCCCTTGCCGACCTGGTTCAGCGTGTTTGTGCTGACCCCGGAGAGGTCGCTGAGGACGGTCGCGGGGACGGCCGTCCCGCAGAGGGAGCAGCCGGTAATCGCCGTGCCCGACTGCGTGAAGATGTAATAGCCGACGACGCCTGTGACGATGACGAGAATCGGTATAATGTATATTGCGTTGGACCGCTTGCGCTGGCCGGTCCTTACTCTGCGGCTCATTCTTCTCCTGCACCGAGTCCACGGCGTAATATAACTTGTGGAGAGGTTGGCTATGCGCCTGCTAGCGCCCGCCGGTCGCGCCTTTGGCCACGAGGACGTCCGTGGACTTCACGACTGCCTCCACCTCGTCGCCCTCCTTCAGGGAGAGGTCGTCCACCGCCTCGTTCGTGATGATGGAGGTGAGCGTGTTGGCCGAGACTAGGCGCATCTTCACCTGGGACGTCACCGCTCCCCTCTTCACTTCCACGACCCTCGCGCGGAGCCTGTTCCGGGCGCTGAGCTTGTAGCCCACGTCCTCCCAGGCCTCCCTGTCGTCGAGGACGTCGAAGAGGAGCTTTCGCGTCTTCCTGAACTCCTTGAGCAGCCGGGTCCCGTCCGCAGTCAGGGTGGCGCCCCCTCCGGCCCTGCCCCCCACCTTGGTCTCGACCAGGCGCCTGTGGAGGTTCTCCTCCATCACCTTCACGCGGTCCCAGGCGTTGCGGTAGGAGATCCCGACCTCCTTCGCCGCCTCGGTGAGGGAGTGCGTCTCACCGACCCTCCTGAGCAGGAAGGCGTCGGTCTGGTCGAACATCACCTCGTTCTTGGAGTCCTCCATCCAGAGGCGGAAGGCGGGCTTCAGGGGCGGAGCGGGGTTCTTGGGCGTGAGCTTGACCCTCGCGCCGAAGGGAGGGCGGCTCGGTATAAACCGTTACGCAGACGGGTTCTACCTCCTCCTGGTGAAGTGCCCCGCCAGCGCGATGGGGAGCGAGATGAGGATCATCACCGCGGATGCGGTGACGGCGGCGTCGAGCCCGCCCGGGACGGCGCCGCTGAAGAGCGCGTAGATGGTGACGGAGGCCGGGCTCACCCCGTAGAAGGGATACTGCAGGACGTAGTAGGCGATGATGGAGATGGAGCCGAACTCGCTCAGCGCCCTGCTCATCGCGATGAAGGACGCGCTCTCGATCCCGGGGACCGAGCTGGGGAGGACCACCGAGAGCATCGTCCGGAAGCGGGAGGCGCCCATGCCCATGGCAAAGTCCTCGGGCGCGGAGTCCTTGGACTCGAAGTATGGCTGCATGGCCTTCACATAGATGGGGGCGGACATGATGACCAGCGCGACCACCAGCCCGAGGACTGTGTTGTAGAAGTCGATCCCAATGGAGTTCAGGAACGCCCCGGTCGGCGTGCGCGGGCTGTCGAGGATGACCAGCGCGACCCCGACGATGGGATGGGGGATGCTTACGGGCACGTCGACGAGGGTCTCGGCCAGTCGGTCTCGCCCCCGGGCCAGGTAGTAGGCGAGCGGGGTGAAGAGCGCCACGTCCACGACAGCGGCGGTGGCCGACGAGACCAGGGAGAGCCCTATCGAGCGCAGGACTCCGGTGCTGTATCCGGCGGGGCTCCGCAGGGGACCGAGGCCGTAGTAGAGGAGGACGGCCACGGGAATCAGCAGCAGGAAGAGCGACGCTAGCGAGACGACCCTGAGCCAGTTCATGCCGAAAACATCTACAGGAGAGCCCCGTTGTTTGCCACCAGTCCTTGCGTCACGAGCTGCTGGATGGCGGCCGGCGGGGGCGTGTTCTCGTAGATGAGGGCGGGCGTGAGCGGGACGAGCCCGAAGGTCGAGAGCGACCTTGCGTTCTGGACCACATACTGGACGAATCGCAGGGCCTCAGCGGAGTTGACGGCGCTGAGAGGGACGGTGACGCAGATGACAATCGGCCCCCCCTCGGTCACGCCCGCGGAGTCGGTGTAGGAGAACTGGGAGTAGAAGGGGCCGAGGCTGGGGGTTCCCAGGTTCACGTGGGAGTCCAAGGAGATGTAGTTCAGGTCGTTAGAGATGGCGTCGGACTTGTAGGTGAAGAGGAACTGGATGTCCCCGGCCTGCAGGGGGGCCACCAGGTCGGCCGCACTGGCCGCGGTGACGTTGTCCTTGTTGCTCAAAAGCGCGCCGACGTAGGCCTGCTGGTTGCCTCCGGAATACAGGTATCCCGCGGCTTCCAGGACCAGCCAGGCCCTGAGGCCGGCCGGGTCTTGGGCCGGGGCGGAGATGCCCACCTTGACCGTCCCCCCGACGAGCGCGGTGAAGAAGCTGTTCCAGTCCGAGGTCTCGTTCGACTTGATGGCCGTGCTCGCGAGGCCGATGATGCTGGTCGTGGCGGTCGTCTGCGTGGTGGAGTTCGAATACGCCAAGACCAGCTGGTCAGTGGCGAACTCTATCGCCCAGTTGGCGGTCAGGTTGCCGAGATACTGGGACGAGGTGGCGCCGAGCGAGGAGGAAACGAAGACGTCGTCGGGGGCCCCGGCCTCTATCGCGGAGGCGTCTGCGGTCGAGCCTCCGGACTTTACGGGGGCGACCGGCACCCCAGTACTGGATGAGAAGCCGTTGAGGAAGGCGGTCACCTCGGTCGCGTAGGCATCCGCAGAGTAGCTGACGAGCGGAACCCCCTGGAAGCTCGACGTGCTCGTGGCCGAGGAGGTCGACGTCGAGGTGGACGTGGTCGTCTTCGCCGAGGGGGAGGAGATAATGACCGCCGCCATCACTATCACTACGATTACGACTAGGACGGCGGAGAACAACGCAGTGGTGACGCCCCTTCTTTGTGTCCGCATACCGTTAGGAAGTCCAGTTCATAACGCTTGATAAATCTTCCTCGAGATTTTCCGTCCGAGCTTTGACCTACAAACGGAGCACAACTGAGGGCGGCAAACTCCTTCTAGAGTCGGGTCGTTGTGTGACATTGGCGTTTTTCAGTCTGAGGAATCTGTTATTGTCTGCCGATTTCTCGTATCGCCTGTCCAAACACAAATGCGATTGCCGCTAGGTTCTCGTTGCGATGGCGATTGCCGCAAGCGTCCGCCCGGTGGCCGCGATGAAAGTGTCTCCAACGACGAAAGCGGGACTCCGAGTGGAGGTGATAGCAAAGCGCTCGCTTGCGGTTGAAGGAATCATGACCGAATCCGGATGGGTCGCATATCCTCTAGGCGGAAGAATACAGCTTGATCTCGTCGATGTTAGGAAAAGAGTCATCTACGAAGTGAAGCCAGGACCCCTTTTCCATATCGTGGAAAGCACAGCTACGGGCTTGGACCAAGCTGAAAGACAAGCGGCACTAGTTGGACAACTAGTTAGGCTCGCAAATCCTCGTACTCAAGACCGGATGGATCTATTCCGCGCAGTCAAAGTCGTTTGGATGAGTGTAGCTGTGTCGGGCAAGGCGGGGTTTGGCCCGAAGGCTGCCGAAAGGCTCTCAAGCCTCGGAATAGAGATGAAGATTATTGGATGAATGCGGACCCGCGTCACTCCGAAGCAACTTTGGGCGGCCCTATGCCCGAGTAACGTATCCGGGAGTACTGGGCGTCCCGCACGTGGACCGTTGCCTTGATTTACCGGTCCGGGGACTGTCCCGCAGAGGTAGAGCGGCGAGCATGATCGAGGCCGTCGTGCAGAAGCGCTACGGTGAGTTCCTGCTCGACGCGTCTCTGGGCGACGGCGGCTTCATCTGCGTCGCCGGGAGGAACGGCACGGGCAAGACGACGCTCTTCAGGATAGTCGCGGGCCTGACCAAGCCGGACGGCGGGCGCGTCAAGGTCAACGGGAGGGACGTCACCGGGATGCCGCTGGAGAGGAGGGGCGTGGTGATGGTGACGCCGGAGTCCTGCATGCCCAGCATGCGGGAGGACGAGCACCTCAGGTGGGGCGCGAAGCTGAGAGGGGTGGAGGTAGGTGAGGAAAGGCTCCAGGCCGTGAAGGAGGCCTTGGGGATAGACTTCCGGGGGAGGGTGGGGGATCTGAGCCTGGGCATGCGCGAGCGGGTGTCGCTGGCCACGGCGCTGCTTTCGGCTCCGGGCGCGGTGCTGGTCGACGAGGCGTTCTCCAACCTGCACGAGCGGGAGGGGTGCATCACCGCCTACCGCAAGCTCGCCGCCGATGCAGAGATAGACGTGCTCTTCTCCACGCAGGATGAGTTAGACGGGAGGCTGGCCGAGCACCTCTACGTGCTCGAGGAAGGAAGGGCGACGAGGAGGTTCTGATCGCTCAGACCTTCTGGGTCTGTGGCCTGAACTCGTAGCCGCACCTTATGCAGACCCGTCTCCCTGGGGCTTCGGAGATTATCTGCTTGGTGCCGCACTTTGGGCACTCCACCGGCGTCTGGGCCGGCCCCATGGAGATGCTGTGCTGCTCTCGAACCTTGTCTATCGCCTTTGCGTAAGCGTCACGATGTGATCTTGCCAATCTACTATATACCTGAAGAAGGGCCTTTTCCCGCCCTCCTATAAGGCATGTGCAATAGCGGCGGGGTCCCCTCCTTGGCCTTGCGGCCGCTAGATGTGGGAGAGCTCGGCGGGCGAGATGTAGTCGAGCTCCTTCTCCCTCTGCCGGTAGTCCGGGCAGAGCCTCGACAGCTTCCTCTTGAAGGCCGCAGAGTGGTTGAACTCCTCGAGGTGCGTCAGCTCGTGGAACACGACGTACTCGCGGAGCCGCTCGGGCAGGGCGATCAGCTGCCAGCTGAAGGACAGCCTGCCCGTCCGGGTGCAGTAGCCCCAGTTCTTTATCTCCCTCACGTCGGCGCGCTTGTAGGCCGCCGGGACGGTCGTGGCGAGGTCGGCGAGCTTCTTCATTACGTATCTCGAGGTCTCCTTCAGGAACCACCTGCGCACGAGCTCCCGCACCCTGGACCTCTCGGCGGCGCGGACTACGACCCTCCCTCCCTCCGGGTCGGGAAGGATCTCCTCCTTGTCAAGCGCCTCTTCGTAGACAATCTCCAAGAGCCTGCCGTCGAACATGACCCTCTCGTCGTCGAGGATCCTCTTCGTCTTCTGCATCTCCTCGTACTTCTTCAGTATCCACTCTCTCTTCTGGCCGATGGCCGAGCTCGCGTCCCCCAGTCGGCCCCGGGGGAGGACCACCTCGAGCGTGAGGTCGGGCCTGAACCTGAAGTAGGTGTAGCGCCTGCTCGTGCCGCGGAGCACGAGGTACTCAATCCGCTTCCCGCCGATCTCTAGCGCCGGCACTAAACCCTCGCGCGTTCGCTGGGGAAGTTTGTTTTTAACCCT
>JAPCJO010000018.1 GCA_027886905.1 Nitrososphaerota archaeon | reverse complement strand
TGGGCTACGCTGGGTCGATGAGCACCACGGGGCAGTGGAAGATAGTGAGGTGGCTGATCGAGAACAGGTACATCGACGTCCTCGTGAGCACGGGCGCCAACGTCTCGGAGGACATCTTCGAGGCCATGGGGCACAACTACTATCAGGGGACTTGGATGGCGAACGACGAGGCCCTCCTCGACGCGAAGATAGACAGGTTCTACGACATATACGCGGACGAGTACGACTACCGCGAGCTCGAGTCCCTCATCAAGACTTTCGCGTCCACCCTTGATGCGAGCAGGCCATACTCCACGAGGGAGTTCCTGAACCTCTTCGGCAAGTACCAGTTCGAGAGGGGAATAAGGAGCATAACGGCGGCCGCGTGGAGGAACAAGGTGCCGGTGTACTCGCCGGGGCTCATCGACAGCGGATACGGCGTCGCGCTGAGCCTGCTTAAGCGCGAGGGGAAGATGATCAGGCTCGACCAGACCCAGGATATGGAGGAGCTCGGGCAAATCGCCGAACGGACGAAGAGGACGGGCGTCGTCTACATCGGGGGCGGGGTGCCCAAGGACACGATCCAGCTCGCGACGATAATCAAGTCCCTCGCGGAGGGAGGGGAGGAGTCGACCCCGCACGACTATGCCATCCAGATCACAACAGACTCGCCGCAGTGGGGAGGGCTCTCAGGATGCACCCTGGAGGAGGCGATAAGCTGGGGGAAGATTGCGGCGGACTCCAAGAGGAGCGTCGTCTACTGCGACGCGACGCTCGCGCTACCCCTCATCGCGCACGCGATGAACGAGAAGGTGAGCTCGAGGAAGGACCCTCCCGACCTGGGATGGGTCTTCAAGAACGCGTGAGTGGGTCTCTCAGGGGGCATAGTCCCCGACGACGAGGTCACCGTAGCCAGTGGAGTTCCTCAGGAGAGCCAAATAGCTCGTGGAGTTCAGCACTAGGAAGGAGGGCTGGACCAGCTGCTCCTCGAGCGGCTTTGAGTTCGTGAGAGAGTAGAAGGCGAGGGGCGAAAAGTCGATGGACTTCTCCAGGGTCATGGAGGACGTGTAGACGTTCACCTGGCTCGCCGAGATGGCGAAGAGGGAGCCGTCCGCCCAGACCAGCGAGGACGCGGGGATCCCAACGTTGTAGAACGTCCCCGGGCCGCTCCCAGTGGCGCTCAGGACCTCCACCTCGTCGGAGGAGGGGATGGAGAGGTAGACGCCCTCCCCGTTCGTGGCGACGCTCGTGTACCCGTTCGAGTCGAGCATTCCGTCCCTGAGGAGAGCCCCCGACGACGCGGAGAGCACAGCGAGGTATGGGTTGGAGCCCTCGTAAGGGCCGCCGTAGTAGTTTGGCTGGGTCCAGTACGTGTTCGAGAAGAGCGCCGTCACCACGCCCGAACCCGCGGAGGACGCGAGCAGGTCGTTCGGGTAGAGGTTGCAGAAGTTGAAGTAGACAGGGGTCGACCATGCGGTCTCCACGCCCTGGGAGACGGCTGAGTAGGCGTAGATGGTCACCTCGTTGCCGCTAGGTTGTGTGCAGTTGAACCCTCCCGGGTTGGCGCTCGCGGTGTACACGTAGAACTGCGTAGCGTCAGAGGTGGCAAGGTTGTAGGTGTCCGAGGGGACGGTGATAGGGGAAGGCCCGCTGGACGCGAGGAACCAGCCGTCGTAGTATGCGTAGAGACCGTCCGTCCCCTTCTGCACGGGTTGCGAGCCAACCGGGTAGGGAGGCTGGCCGTTGTTGGGATACTGGACCTCGATCGTGGTGTAGAGGCGGAGGAGCCTCATCGAATAGCTCGCCGCGGACACGCCAGAAGCGGTCAGCTCGAAGAGGTTCGACGTGAACTGGTCGCCGAAGTAGCCGTCGGAGACGTAGGTTGTCCCGTCCGAGAGCGGTAGGACGTCTGTGACCTCGCCCTCCCCTGCGTCGAACGACCAGATGGGAGCCGCCGTGAGGCTGGAATAGGCGTGCGCGGAGGACCCTTCAGAGACGAAGAAGCGCGTCGGGTCGCTCGGGTTCTGGTAGACCTGCATGTCTATGCCCGGCCCGCCCACGCCCGCCTCGAGCGTCTTCCAGCTCCCCCCGGAAGGGGCGCTCGAAGGCGCGGTGGCGAAGACGTCCCCGAGGCTCGTGACCACGGCGACGGAGGACGGGAACGCGCCACTCGAAGCTGCCTCGATCACGACCGAGGACCCGACCGGGAGCGAGTCGTCGACCGGGAGCTCCTTCGAGAGTGTCGAGTTCTGGAGCAGGAGAAAGGAGAGCCGGGACGGGATGAGGCCGTTGTTGGTAACGGTCACGTTCCCGCCGGACATCCCCACATTGAGGTGCTCGAGGGACCGCATCTGGGCGACCTGCCCGGCCTGCTGCGCGGCCGCGTCGGCATTCTCGCCCGAGGAGAGCGCCGAGGAGACCGCCTGGAGCGATGCGATGACGAGAAGGTAGATCATGATGAAACCATAGACTGAGCTAAGCCCGCCTCTCCTCCTCCGTCCGGAGCGCCCGCTCGGCCGCGCGGCCTTCATGGGACTTGATGCTCGCGCGATATTTAGGCGGCCATGTCCTTCACCCGCCAAAGGATTTATCCCGGCCTACGGCGGGCTCGCTCAGGTTCCAGAGTATGCACTATGACGGCTCCTTCGAGGTCCCCGTGCCGAAGCAGAAGGTCTATGACTTCGTGATGGACCCCGTCAAGATTACCTCCATCTTCCCGGACGTCCAGGACGTCAAGGTGGTCGACGCGAACAACTTCACGCTGAAGGCGAAGGTCGGCATCTCCTTCATCAGGGGGATGATGGACGTCAAGCTCACCATCGCGGAGAGGACCCCGCCCACGTTTGCCAAGATGAAGGCGAAGGGGAACGGGCTCAGCAGCTCTGTGGAGCTCGAAAACACATTCACGATGGAGGACGTCCCCGGGGGGACGGGCACCGTCGTCAAGTGGGCCGCTGACGCCAAGATCGCCGGCCTGATGGCGAGCGTCGGCTCGAGGCTCATAGACGCCGCGGCGCAGAAGTACGTCACTGAGATAATCGGCTCGCTGAAAGAGAAGCTCGCTTCTTCCTAGCCGCCGCCATCCATGAGGGATTTCAGGTAGCTCGGCGAAGCAGGCATCCTGTCCACTACGACGCGGAAGCTCGAGAGGGCGTCCTCGATGGCGTTCATTATCGTCGGGGTCGCTGCTATTGTACCCGCCTCTCCCATCCCCTTCACCCCTAGAAGGTTGGAATCAGTCGGCGTCTCGGTCGTGCCCCATACGATGTTGGGGAGCATGTCCGCCGAGGGGATGAGATAGTCCGCGAGGGTCGTGGAGAGCGGCTGGCCGTTCTCGTCGCTGACCACGTCCTCGATGAGCGCCTGGCCTATCCCCTGAACGACGCCTCCGTGCACCTGGCCTTCCACTACCAGAGGGTTCAGGATCTTGCCGCCGTCGTCCACGGCGAAGTACTTGAGCACCTTGACGGCGCCCGACTCCCTGTCCACCTCGACGAGGGCGACGTGGTTTCCGAACGGGTAGGTGTTGCTCTTCGGGGCGTATGCGCTGTAGACGAAGAGCGTCGGCTCCACCCCTGGGGGCAGCGCGAACGGGTCATAGGCGAGGGCGGCGACCTCGGAGAACTTGAGCTTCTTCGAAGGCTGGTCCTCCCTGTAGACGGTGCCCTTGTTGAAGACCATCTTCGCTGCCGACCTCGCGCCGAGCTTCCGGGCGGCTATGGCCGACATCTTCTCTCGGATCTTCCTCGCGCAGAGAAGGGCCGCGCTGCCCGACAGCGCGGCCGACCTGCTGCCCGCGGTCAGGCTGCTCCACGGGAGGACCGAGGTGTCCCCGTCGCGGACCGTGATGTCGTCCATGGCGACCCCGAGCTCGTCCGCCACGACCTGGGCGAAGGTCGTCGCGTGCCCCTGCCCGTGAGAGTGCCCGCCGAGGCTCACCTGTACGCGCCCCTCCTCGCTCACGGAGATCGAGGCTGTCTGCGGCCAGGACGGCCCAAAGGCGCACACCTCGACCCAGGTCGCGAGGCCTATCCCCACGAGCCTTCCCTCCTGCCTGGCTCGCCTCCGCTCGGCGAGGAGCCCTTCGTAGTCGGAGAGTTTCAGCGCCTTTTGGAGGTTGGCGTGATAGTCCCCAGAGTCGTAGGTGTGCCCTCCCGAAGTCTGGAACGGGAAGCGCTCCTTCTTGATGTAGTTGAGCTGCCTCACCTTGACCGGGTCTAGTCGTAGCTTCGCAGAGGCGATGTTGATGGCCCGCTCTATCAGGTACGACGCCTCGGGCCTCCCGGCACCCCTGTACGCCCCCAGCGGGACCTTGTTGGTCATGACAACGTCCGCCGAGGCCTCATAGTTCGGGATGTCGTACACCCCAGGCCCCATCTTGAGCGTGATCTCCGCCATCTCTCCTTGGGCCCCGTAGGCACCTCCGTCGACTATCAACCTGACCCTCAGCCCCTGAATCCGCCCGTCTCGGGACATCGCGAGCTCTGCGAACTGGACCTGCCCCCTCCCGTGCTTCATCGTGAGCAGGTTCTCCCTTCTTGTCTCCACCCACTTCACAGGCCTGCGAAGGGCTCTGGCCGCGAAGCAGACTACGGGGTCCTCGGGGTAGATGCCGGCCTTGCCGCCGAACCCTCCCCCCACGTCTGGCGCAATCACCCTCACGTCCTCGGGCTTCATCGAGAGAATCTCAGCGATCTCGTCCCTCGCACCATGGGGGTCCTGCGTAGACAGGTAGGCCGTGAGCGACCCTGTCCCCTCGTCGTATTGGGCCACGGTCCCCCTGGGCTCCATCGGGGTGGGGCTCAAGCGCTGGTTATACAGCTTGATCTTGATTATGTCGTCGGCGTTCTTGAATGCCTTAGAGATGTTGCCCGAAGCGAACGAGACGTGCGACCCGAGGTTGCCCGGCAGGTAGTCGTGGACTTTCGGGGCGCCTGGCTTCAGAGCACCCTCAGGGTCAATCACCGCGGCCAGGGAGTCGTATTCGACAGAGACGAGCTCCGCACCGTTCTCCGCCGCATAGGCGTCTTCAGCGATGACTACCGCGATTGCCTCGCCGACGTAGCTCACCGTTCCTGCGGCCAAAGCGTTCCAGACTACTCCGCTCGTGTCGGCACCCCATTCTTCCGCGCCCTCTGACTCTCCTCCGCCGCCAAGGAGCGGCTTGACGTGCCGTTCTAGGTCCGCCGCCGTGAAGACAGCGACGACGCCCGGGGAAGCGGTGGCCTCCGAGGTGTCGATCTTCACGACCTTGGCGTTGGGCTGAGTGCTCCTTACGAAAGTGGCGTGGAGCATCCCGGCCAGCTTTACGTCGTCGAGATAGTTCGCCTTTCCCGTGAGGAACTTCCTGTCCTCTACCCTCCTGATGGGTTGGCCGACGAGCAGACCTGGCTTGTTGACGACCCGCACCGCGGAGCGTTGAGTCCTGGGCCGCCTTGACACGCGTAGGAGAGCGCTCGGGCGGTTATGAAAGTTTTGCTAGGCTCGCGCCTGCCGGGCCGCGCGCTGGTGCGTCGCGGTCCTCTCCTCTCCCATCGAGACGATGCTCACGCTCACCTTCATTTCGTCCTCCAGGAACTCCACGAACTTCTCCATGGGCCTGTGGAGCCGCGCCGTTGTCAGCTCCGCGCCGTAGAGTGGCGGGAGGTCGAGATAGACCGGCTTGACCGAGTCGAGCTCTGGTAGGGCTCGCGAGAACACGTCCGTCTCTGTCCCCCGCACGTTGTAATGGGTGCAGACCTTGAACTCCTTGAGCTTCGTCAAGATGTCGAGCTTGGTGAGCGCGAGGGTGGAGACGCCGTTCATCTTGACCGCGTACTTGAGCGCCACCAGATCCAGCCAGCCGACCCTTCTCGGCCTTCCGGTCGTGGCGCCGTACTCCCTCCCGGTCTCCCTGATGAGCGTCTCGAGCTTCCCGTGTATCTCGGTGGGGAAGGGGCCCTCCCCGACCCTTGTGGCGTAGGCCTTTGCCACCCCCATCACGTCCCCGAGAGAGGTTGCGGGAATCCCCAAGCTTGCGGGGACATAGCTAGCCAGTGTGTGCGTCCCCGTGACGTATGGGTAGGTCCCGTGTATGAGGTCGAGGAGGACTCCCTGGGCCCCCTCGAAGAGGACGGAGTGCCCGGCCTCGTTGGTCTCCGTGATTTCCTCGCCGACGTCGCCGACCACCCCCTTGAGCGAGGCCTTCGCTGAGTCGGTCCACCCCTCCATGGAGGGGAGTTTCTTCAGGAACGTGCGGTAGAACGCCATCGCCGAGCTGAGGTCGAAGGTGCCCCTCTCCAGGTCGCCCGCTCTGGGGGTGAGGCGCAGCGCCCGCATCGCGTACGATGGGCCTATCCCCCTCTTCGTGGTCCCGATGGCCCTGTCCCCCCTGAGCTTCTCGATGAACGAGTCCATCTCCTTCTCCAGCGGGGTGACTATGGTGCACCTCCCGTCGACGAGGAGGTTGGGCTTTTGCCCCTCCCGCCTTATCATCTCGACCTCTTCCTGGAGCGTCTGCGGGTCGACAGCCACCCCCGGCCCTATGAGGAGCCGTTTCCCCTTCAGGAGGCCCGAAGGGAGAAGGTGAAAGACGTACGTCTTCTTGCCAATTACGATGGTGTGCCCAGCGTTGCTGCCGCCGTTGTAGCGCACGACAGAGTGGAACCGGTCCGCGTAGTAGTCTACTATCTTCCCTTTGCCTTCGTCGCCCCACTGGAGGCCCACGATGCAAAGGTTGCGCAAACCGCGCCTTCTTCGCCGAGCCGCATTTAACTCTATACGAAAAAAACCGGGCCAGCCGCCCCTGCTATCCTTCCTTCTCGCCGTCGGGGCGTTCGATGATCTTCGAGATCTCCGACTTGGCGAGGGTATGGCTAGGTTTCTCCGGCAGGACCCCCTGCGGCCTCAGGAGGAGCACGACGATCAAGAGCGACCCGAAGAGCAGGTATTCCAGCCAGGTCACGTCGAAGGGCAGCACATTCTGCAGGTAGAACTTCGTCGCGTCGATGTATTGGAGGAGGAAGACGAATACGAACGTCCCCAGGGCGACCCCGGAGTTGCTGGCCACTCCGCCGAGTATCACGATGAGCCACGGCCAGAAAGTCCAGGTGACCCTGTCGTAGATGGCAGGGTTGGTGTCCCCCGTGTATATCGTGTAGAGCGCCCCTGCCACCCCTGTGATGATCGAGGCGATTATCAAGACGTTCCTCCTGATGGCGACCGTGTCCTTCCCGAGCGCTTCCGCAGCCGCCTCGTTGTCCCTCAAGGCCCTTAGCGTCCTCCCGAGCGGGGACCTGACCAACCTCTCCGCGTACACGTAGACGACGACCGCGAAGGCTGCGATGAGCAGAGTCGCGCCCACCGTGGAGTAGGACCCTGCCCACGCGAAGAAGTTCGGGATCCCGATGCCCAACGTCCCGTTGATGATCGGGGTGTAGTTGCCCAGGAATATCTGGAAGAACGCGGCTGACCCTAGGAGGAGCATCGCCAGGTAGTCTTCGCGGAGCCTTATCGCCGGGAAGATTGAGATGTACCCCAGGACTCCCCCTACGGCACCCCCCACAGCCACGGTGATGGCTATCAGGGCCAGCGAGGCGGGGATGTCCGACTGGAGCATCGAGGTGAGCTTGCCGGCTATGAGGAAATTGTCAAGGCCGACGACGTTGCCGGAGATGTGCATTATCCACGCCGCCGCACGGATTGCGACGCTTCCGGAGAACGCCGCCCCTCCCATGAAGTAGAGGACCTTCCCGAAGTTGGGTATCCCCGCGTACCCCATCTCGATGTTCAGGCTTATGCTGATTATCAGATAGAGTGCGAAGAAGGCGAGTAGCCCGCTGAGAAAAGTGCTCCAGTCTGCTATTCCTAGGAAGACCATCCGCGTCACTGCCTCCCCCTCGAGAAGAGCCGTCTCCAGTCAAGCGAGGTTATCCCTCCCGGGAGGACGAGCAGCGTCACTACCATCACGAGGAGCGGGATGCCGGGCTCGTAGGCGGTCACCCAAGACCCCACGTATTGCGCCCCCAGTGTCGTGACGATAATCTCGCTCCCCCCGACGACGAGCCCCCCGAAGACCGCCCCGTAGATGCTCTTGAGCCCCCCGAGGATGCTGCCCGCGAACATGGAAATCAGGAGGATTGAGCCGATGTCCGGCTCTCCTCCAAGCCAGAAAGAGTAGAACACCCCCGCGATGGCCGCTACCCCTCCCGCGATAAACCACGAGGTGACGTAGACCACCTCGGTGTTGATCCCGATCACCTTCGCGAGGTTGGAGTTCTCCACCGTGGCCCTCATGGCGAGGCCGAAGCGAGTCCTGGTCAGGACCAGGTAGAGGATGACCGTCGTGAGCGCGAGCGCCGTCGGGGCCGCGTAGGCCACGCCGTTCACGCCGAACAGGGTGAAGTCCGCCCCCGTGAGGGCGTAGAACAGCTTCGCGTCGTAGACCTCCTTCACCTGGTAGAGGTAGTCCGAGTATATCCCGAAGATCCCCACGAAGATGATGTCGACCGCCAGGGTCGCGATCATCAGAGAGATGATCGGGGCCCCTCTCTTGGAGAGAGGCCTCAGCACGAGGAGGTAGATGCCGATAGCGATGAGCCCCCCAACCAAGAAGGAGACAGGCAGCGACTCGTACGGGTTGATCTTGTTGATGCTGAAGAGCGCAAAGCCCGTGTACATGCCCGCGGTCACGAGAGCGCCCTGGGCGAAGTTGGGCACCTTCGTGGTGATGTAGGTGAGGGTGAGACTGACGCTCATAAGAGCGAACAGGGACCCGTACACAATCGCGCTTATGACGTACGGCGGTAGAGCGAAGATCGCCTACACCAAGGTCAAAATTCCTGTCAAGTCTTAAATAGTTTCCTACGACTATTGTGGCGCATGAGACTATTGAGAAGGAAGGGCGCCTCTAGCGCCACGGCGGCGGCGTTGCTTGTCGTCGGACTGCTCGTCGGCGCAGGGGTGACCTACGCGGCGACCTCTTCTGGCTCAAAGTCCACCACCACCGTTACCGCGACCGGCGGTCTCTCAGGGACGATAACCATAGGCCAGCTGACCGACCTCTCCGGAGAGCTCTCGTCCATCGGCTCCCAAGCGAAGATAGCAGTGGGCCTTGCGATCACCGACATCAACGCGTACCTGCCTACGGTGGGAGTGACCAACGTCAAGTTCGCCTCGATTTCGGAGGACACGGGCTCGAATCCGGCCACCGCGCTCACCGACCTCCAGACCCTGTCTTCGGACGGAGTCCAAGTGGTCATCGGGCCTCTCACGAGCTCCGAGGTGAGCAACGTCCTCTCGTATTCCGAGAGCAATCACATAGTGCTGATCAGCCCGTCATCGACCGCCATCAGCTTGGCCGGCGCGAGCCCCTATCTGTTCAGGGACGTGCCGAACGACGCGGCCCAGAGCTTTGCCATCGCTCGTGCGCTCGTGAGCCAGAACGTGACGGACATCATCCCGATAAACCAGCAGAGCGTGTACGGCACCGGCCTAGCCAACGCAACGATCAACAGGTTCGTCGCGCTCGGCGGCCACGCATCCGCGGAGATCCAGTACGCCACTACCGTCTCGGACTTTACGCCCACTCTGACGACGGCGCAGAGCGAGTACCAATCCGCGGTGTCAACCTACGGTGCTAGCCACGTCGCGGTGGTCGCGATCGGCTTCCAGGAGGTGGGACAGATGCTAGTGCAGATGAAGAGCAGCTTCCCGAGCCTTCTCTCGGCTACCTGGTACGGCTCTGACGGCGAGTCCCAGAACACCGACTTCACCAACTCGACGAGCGCTGCGGCACCGGTGGCCGCGCAGGTGAAGCTCCTTAGCACCATCGGCCAGTCGCCGGTTCCATCGGCGAAGACCGTGGCGTTCTATTCGGAGTTCAACGCAACAGCGCACACCACGCCGGTCTCCTACGCGACCAACGCTTATGATGCGACGTGGATAGCCGCCCTGTCCATCCTGGCGGCTGGCAGCAACACGGGACAGGCGATTTCAAAGGCGCTCCCCAGCGTGGCGGACAACTACTACGGGGCCTCGGGCTGGACTGAGCTGCAGCCCCAAGGGCAGCTCGGCGCAAGCCACGACGAAGCACCCGTCGGCTACGACGTCTACGGAGTGGCAACCGTGGGCGGGACGACGCAGTGGGTATTGGAAGCGACCTACTCCTCCGGGACCGACGCGATAACTTGGCAGCCCGGAATGCCTTAAAAGACTCGCCAGCTCCTCGTTTTTTCGATGGCCGCAGCAGGAGACATTCTGCAGGTCAGGGAGCTCAGCAAGTCCTTCGGCAGGCTGCAGGCCGTGGACGGCATCTCCTTCGTGCTCGAGGCGAAGAAGATCACGATCCTCATAGGCCCGAACGGCTCGGGCAAGACGACCCTGGTCAACCTGATCTCGGGCTTCTACAAGCCCGACAGCGGCGACGTTTTCTACAAGTCGAAGCGGATCACCGGATGGGCGCCGCACAGGGTGTACCGGGCGGGCATCGCGAGGACGTTCCAGATCCCGGCTCTCTTCTCGAAGCTGAATGTCCTGGAGAACGTCCTGGTCGCGGAGAAGCACAACCCCGGAGAGGGCTTCCTTCGAGCCCCGCTGGAGCGGCTCTGGAAGGCCCCGGAGGAAGCCTCTACCGAGCGCGCCGCCAAGATACTCGAGATTCTGGGCCTCTCCAAGCTCTGGGACAAGCGGGCGAGCACGCTGAGCGGGGGCCAGATGAAGCTGCTCGAGATGGGACGTGCCCTCATGAGCGGCGCGGAACTGCTGCTCCTCGACGAGCCAATCTCCGGCGTCAACCCGACCCTCGCGCACGAGATATTCAACACGGTCGTCCGACTCAGCGAAGAGCTCGGCGTGACCTTCCTGATAATAGAGCACAGGCTGGACATCGCCCTCGGGTACGTGGACAACGTGATAGCCATGGCGTACGGGAAGCTCATCGTCTCCGGGAGCCCCGACGCGGTGATCAGCGACCCACGGGTGATCGAGGCCTACATCGGTGCCTAGGTTGCTCGCAGTCCGAGACCTCTACGCGGGCTATGGAAAGCTGCAGATACTAAACGGCGTGAGGTTCGAGGCCGCGCAGGGGGAGATCACGGTCATAGTCGGCCCGAACGGCTCGGGCAAGAGCACGCTCCTAAAGTCGATCTCAGGCATCGCTTCGGTCTCGCAGGGGACCATCGAGCTGGACGGGGTCTCGCTCAGGGACAAGTCCCCGACGGAGATAGCGAGGTCGGGCGTGGCATACCTCCCCCAGACCGACAACGTCTTCACTGTCCTCACGGTGAAGGAGAACCTGCGCCTGGCCGGATACACGGTGAGCGAGAAGGACTTCCCTCAGAGGTTCGGCTCCGCGCTAGAGCTCTTCCCGCAGCTCTCCAAGTACCTGAGGACGAGGTCTTCGAACCTCAGCGGGGGGGAGAGGCAGATGGTCGCGATGGCGATGGCCATGATGAGGAAACCCACCGTCGTGATGTTCGACGAGCCCACCGCGAACCTCGCCCCGAAGATAGCCACCCAGGTGCTCGAGACGATCAGCTCGATAACCAAGAGCATGAACCTCACGACGGTGCTCGTCGAGCAGAACGCGAAGCGCGCCCTCGAGATGGGGGACAAGGCTTTCCTCCTAGTCAGCGGCAAGACCGTCTTCAGCGGCACTTGCAGGGAGCTCCTGGACCACGAGGAGCTCGGCAGGCTGTACCTGGGCCTCCAGCGAGCCTGAGCCGCGCAGGAGGATTGGTGGCGCCGGCGGCAAGATTTGAACTTGCAAGCCCTTTCGAGCGGCAGCTTTCCAGGCTGCTGGGTTACCAGGTTACCCATACGCCGGCCCGGCGGAGGCGCCAGTAGCTTTAGCGTATTTCGACTTTGCGTATCGGGCGAACAAGGGCTTTAACCCGCCGGTCCCAAGACTTTCGCACCGGCTTGATAATCGACGCGCACATCCACTGCTCCGGCAGGAGGAAGGACGACATGCTCAGGCCCTACGCCAAGCTCAACGGCCTGCGCTATGACCTGGAGGAGCTCCTTGAGCGGATGGAGAGCAACGGGGTCGGGAGGGGGTTGCTGCTGAGCCCCCCGATGGCGGGAGGCGAGCCGCTGCCGAACTCCGAGGTCGTGAGGCTCTGCGAGAGGAGCGGCGACGCGCTCTTTCCGGTCTTCACCGTTGAGCCTGAGAAGGGTGCCGTGAAGGAGGCCCTCAGGCTGGCGGGCAAGCACAGAGGGTCCGTGAAGGCCTTCAAGGTCTGGCTCGGGTACAGGAAGGTCTTCGCCCGGGACGAGGTCTTCGCCCCGCTCTACGACTATGCCGAGGAGCACGACCTGCCCGTCCTCTTCCACACGGGCGACACCGCGACCAGCACGGGCAGCCTGACGCACGCCCACCCGCTCACCCTCGACGAGGTCGCGAACGAGAGGGATGGCCTCAAGATCGTCGTCTGCCACATGGGCAACCCCTGGATCCTCGACACCGCCGAGCTGCTCTACAAGCACCCGAACGTCTTCGCCGACATCTCGGGGCTGATGGTCGGGGGCGGGGGCTACTCCGAGGAGTACGCGCGGACGCTCGCGAGGAGGATAAGCGAGGCGGTCTACTACGCGGGCGGGGCGGAGAAGATCGTCTTCGGGACGGACTACCCCGTGGAGACGCACGAGAGCGGCCTCTCGCTCGTATCGCTGCTCGCGGTCAGTCAGTTGGACAAGGAGAGGATACTCTGGCGCAACGCCTCGAGGTTGTACTCTATCTGACGCGCCCCGGCATCGAGGTCGCGGACGTCCCCGAGGGAGACAGGGAGAGGCTCCTGCCGATACTTGAGGAGAGCTTCGAGGGGCTCTACCTCTGGCACGCGAGGCGGACGCTCCATAGCATCGACGTCGTCCGGGCCGCTCGCACTGCCGAAGGCGAGGACGCGGGCCTCATCATGCTGAAGGTGCTGGCCGAGGGCGCGGGATATGTCTACTACGTCGCGGTGCCCCCTCACTTCAGGAGGCAGGGGGTGGGTGGAAGGCTATTGGACGACGCGCTCTCCCGCTTCGTGAAGATGGGACTGCGGGACGTCTACGCGAGCGTCGAGGAGGACAACCTCGAGTCCAAGACGCTCTTCGGCTCCAGGGGCTTCGAGAGGGTGGACGGGTCGGAGATGGCGAAGAGGTACGGCCGCCTCCGGTCGCTGCTGATGTACCGGGAGATGACGGTCGTCCCGGGGGAGCTCCTTTTGGGGAAGCGCCTAGACTCAGCGCCCGGCTAGGTCAAGGGCTCTTCGCGGGCTCCACGGCGGCGTCTTCCGCCGCGGGCTTGTCCTGCTTCTTCCACATCTTCGGATATGTCCCCTGGTCCATTATCACCCGCCTCACTGGGAAGGCTATCCCCTTGGGCTGCCCCTGGACCTCCTCTGTGGTCATCGAGGCCTCCGCGATGCCTATGAGCTCCCCCTTCGAGGTGAGGAGGACGACCGTCTCGCCCTTGGCGATCCCCTTGGAGAGGGAGACCACCCCGGGGATGGCGAGCATCGCGCCGTGGCAGACAGCGTCGACTGCGGAGTCCTTCACCACGACCTTCTTTATTCCGTCGAGGCAGGACTCGATCGGCCAGACGACCTTGCGTAGCTCCGTCTCGTCCCCGGTCTCCTTCCACTTTTGCATGGCGATGTCAAGCTCGGTGAGCGTGACGATCCCCCGGCTCTCGTCGAGCGGGCCCACCTTGGTCCTCCGGAGCTCGACCATGGTCGCGCCCACGACCAAGACTTCCCCGATGTCATAGAAGAGCTTCCTGATGTAGGTTCCCGCCTGGCAGAGGCACCTGAGGAGGAAAAGGTTCCCCTTCTGCTCGAGGACCTCGAGCTCGTAGACCCTCCTCGTGCGCGTCTCCCTCTTGACGGAGGAGCGCTGGGGCGGCCGCTGGTATATCTCGTCTGTGAACTCGGCGACGACGCGGTCTACCTCCGCCCTCGGGACGGAGGAGTGTATGCGCATTATCCCCACGTACTCCTTGGGGAAGATGAGCAGCAGGCCGAGGGCCTTGGTTGCCCTGCCCAGGCCTATGGGGAGCATCCCGGTTACTCCCGGGTCGAGGGTGCCGCTGTGCCCCGCCTTGTCGATCCCGGTGAGCCGCCTCACCCACGAGACCTCCTCGTGGCTGGTCGGCCCGGAGGTCTTGTCGAGAGGGATGAGACCGTAGTTGAGGAGCTCTTTGATTGGCCTCTTCGTCGGCTCCCATCCGTGGCGTGGGTCTGTAGGCTCCTCGCTGATCGTCACCATCTCTGGGGCTCCGCCGCCTGTCTGGAGGGTCAAGTGGGTCGTCTTCTGCCGCTGGCCCCCTTCGGCTTCTTCGCCGGGCGCGGGAGCTGCTTGAGCACTGCCCCGGCGACCTCCGCGGCTGGGACGCCGTCCGTCCCCACTATGATCGAGAACGGGGCGAGGTCCTTCCCGAATCGGATCCCGTAGAGCTTCTTGTAGAGCGCAAAGTTCTCGCGGTCCCTATCCTCTATGACCTTGGCGCACTCCTCGGGAGAGGAGGAGTCGCGCTTCGCCATCCTCTCCGCCCTGCTCTTCTTGTTCCCCGCGAGCCAGACCTTCACTCCGTCCTTGGCCAGCCAAGGCAGGGTGTAGCTGGTGATCACCACGTCGCCCTTCTCGGCTCTGGCGAGTAGGCGCCTGTCGACCTCCCGGTCGAACTCGGGCGAGCCCGCTCGCTCCTCCATGAACTTCATCCCCTCCTTCGTGTCCCACCAGTCGTCCCCGACCGCGTTGTAGCCCTCCTCCAGCGCTATCTCCTTCAGGATGTCCCCTCCGCCCACGAGCTTGAGCTTGAGCTTCGAGGCCAGGATCTTCGCGACCGTGGTCTTCCCTACCGCCGGGCTCCCGCAGAGTATTATCGCCTTCATGTCCCACGCGGCACCTCGGGCGGTCACATCGTCTGGGACGTGCCCAGCAGCTTGGTCATCAGCGTCGAGAACGAGAGCGACGAGAGGAAGTACCACCAGATCAGGACCATATGCCCGCCGACGACGATGTACGGGATGGGTATCGGCGAGTAGGCGACGACTCCGGAGACGCAGATGCTGGGGAACTTGCAGCCGCTCACAAAGTCGCCCATCAGGTAGTAGACCGCGATGAACGGGAGCCAGGTCACGAGGACCACCTTGAACCGCCCCGAGGAGGCCTTGAGCCTCATCTGGTCCATCTGCGGCTTTTTCTTCTTGAGCTTCTCCTGCTTCTCCTTGTCCTTGCTCGCGGTGGCCTCCTTCAGCTCCTTGTCGAAGGCCGCCACCTCAGCCCGCATCCGCCTCTCCCGCTTGAGGTCGACCAGGAGCCTCGTCGCGACGTTGGACATGAAGCCGAGGAAGATGGCCGTGAGCGTGATTATCAGAGTCGAGTCTGGGATCGCAACGTTCAGGCTCTCGCACCCCTCACAAGTGCGGCAATCTTGCTCGCGGCCTGCTCCGACCTGCCCTCCTCGTTGTGGATGAAGGTCATGGGCGCTCCGCTGACGAGCGAGGCGGCGGTGAGCAAGCTCCTGGCCAGCTCAAGCTCCTCGCTGACCTCCTCCTCGGTGATCTCGTCCCGGTACCTGGTCGTGTCGTTCTTTCGGCGTGCGAGTATCTCCTTGGGAGACGCCTCCACCAGGAGCAGGTGGGTCGGCTTCATGGGCTCGATCACCCTGAGTGGGAGGCCCGGCCAGAAGCCCTCCGGCGTCCTGATGAAGAGGTGGGTGTCGATGAAGACGACCTTGCCCTTCCCGCGGCTGATGCGCGCTGCTGCCGCCTCCTGCAGCTTCTCCTGCTTCTTCACGGGGAGCTTGCGCATTTCATCGCGGTGCTTCACCCACTTCAGCCTCAGCGCCTCGTCGAACATCGCGGTGCCGAACACCTGGACGGCGGAGCCCGCGACCGCCTCGTTGGCCTTGGCCACGACGGTGCTCTTCCCGACTCCGGCGACCCCGACGATCACTATTCTGAGTCCCATGCTGGCGCTCCTATCCCTACGCCTGCCCGAGGACTCCAGCGAGCCTCGGGGAGAACTCCTCGAGCTGCTCCTTGACGAGCATCTGGTAGTATTGGAGCACGATGTCGACGCCCAGCAGCAGGCCCACGCCAGTCCCGAAGACGCCGAAGACGTCAGAGACGGCCGCGACGGACCCGATGATGAGGCCACCTATGACCGTGATGGGAGGGATGTACCTGTTGAGGACCTGTTCTATGGACAGCCCCGCCCTCCTGAACCCGGGCACCTGGACGTCGGCGTTCATGAGGTTCTTCGCGACCGTCCGGGAAGAGAGCCCTCCTATCTCCACCCATATCCTGGCGAACATCACGGCGAGCACCATCAGGAAGCCGGTATAGATCACTGCGTGGAGCGGGTCCGCGGCCGTCTGCTCGATGCCGTTGGGCGGCGTGATGTAGTACACCAGCCCGCCGGTCGGGTTGTTGTTCGTGTCGTACGTGACCAGGTAGTGCATCCACGACGGCGGAGTCTTCCCGACGTAGTTCGAGAGGATTCGCGTGAAGAACGAGACGTTCGCGGTGAGCGCTGAGACGAGGATGACCGGGATGTTCGAGACGTAGAGGAGCTTGATCGGGTAGACTCCCTGGAACCCCCTGTACTTGACCGAAGTGATGGGGACCTCGACCCTTATGCCCTCTATGTAGGTGATGAAGAGGATGACGGCGACCGTCATGACGAACGTGAACATGCTAGGGAACTCGTTCGCCCTGATGAAGACCGATGCCACGCCTCCGCCTCCCGGGAAGAGCGAGTTGATCAGCGCCGGGATGAAGCCGTAGATTACAGGGGGGACGCCCTGCGCCGCCGACACCTGGTACGGGGACAGGGTATCCCACCAAAGTGTCTGCGCGACGCCCCCAAGGATGAAGAGGCTGATCCCGCTCCCGATACCCCATCCCTTTTGGATCATCTCGTCGAGAAGCAGGATGATGACGCTCGCCCCGAAGAGCTGGAAGAAGATGACGACGGCCTGCGCGCTCTGGAGGGTGCCAAGTGCGCCTCCCAGGATGTATGCCCCGCACTCCACCGTGATGACGACGAATGTGAGCAGCTTCGTCGCCGTTCCGAAGATTGCCCTGTCCTCCGTCTCGCCGAGGTCGAGCCTCAGGATGTCGCTCCCCTGAAGCAGCTGGAGGATTAGGCCCGCCGTGACGATCGGGCCTATGCCAAGCTCCGTAAGCGTCCCCTGCGAGGACGCGAAGATGATCCTGAGGTAAGCGAACTGGTCTGCCTGGTTGCCGAAGTGGAACAGGGGAGTTATCCCCATTATCATGTAGAGAATCAGCGCGCCGCCGGTCCAGATGAACTTCTCTGAGAGGCTCGGCTTCTTGACAGGCTTAGGAATCTCTGGGAGGACGGTCGCAACGCTCTTGACAAAGTTGCGTAATGATACCAAGGCTACTTGCGAACTCCGCTCTCACTCTGAAAGTATCTTGCCACCTGCTTCCTCGAGCTTCTGCTTGGCCCTCTCGGTATATGAAGAGACCTTCACGTTGAAAGCGCGGGTCACGTCGCCGGCACCCAGGAGCTTCTCGACGCCCTTGGCATCGAGGTCGATGACGACAGTCCCTCCCTTGCTCTGTCCGTCCTCGGCGAACGAGCTGAGGTCGCCCACGTTGGCCCACTTTGAGACCTTGTGCCAGCTCGGCGGCTTGAACGGGTCGCGCCCGAAATGGTCGGGGTCGTTGATCGTGAGCCACGACCACTTGTGCTTGTGAAGGCCGGCGTTGCCGTGCCCGCCCTGCTTGCCCGAGTGCCTGTGCTGGCCTATCTGTCCGTAGCCGTGGGTGCGCGAGCCGCGCTGCTTCCTCACCTTGCGTATCCTGGTGGGCAGCTCAGATCATCCTCCTGACTATCTCCGGGAGCAGCGGGTTCTCCCCCAGGATCCCGCCCTCTCGGAACGCCCGCCGCGAGGACCGCTTGAATCCGCCCTTTGGCGGAGAGAGCCCGAAGAACGGCTTGAGCCCGAGCCCGTCGGCCGGGCCCTTTATCGAGGAGAGCGTGCTGGTGGTCTCTCCCTTTAGTATCGCGTCGGCCAAGTCCGCGTAGGTCTTGAAACCCAAGGCTTTCAACTGTTCCTCGTCGAGGGTCTTCGAGTTGCTCACCCTGCCTCTCGACTGGAGAAGGGAGGTAAGTAGCTCGGCGTCGAGCGGCGCCCACGCGACGTAGTCCTTGCAGAGGTGGACGGAGCCCCAAGAGACGGGATCGTCTCCCACCACGGCGGCGGCGAAGCGCTTCCCTATGCCCAGCTGGATGAGAGTCTCTCTCGTGCCCCGGGGGACGTTTATCAGCCCGTGGAGGTTTACGACGAGTAGCTTGCCCATTGTCTCTTCACCATTTCTCCTATACGTTCAGCCCGTGCGACTTTGAGAACGCGTCGTAGACCGCGTTGGCCAACGAGGAGAGCGTGTTCGTCGAGCCGAATGTCCTGACCCAGACGTCCTTGACGCCCGCGAGCGCCAGGAGGTTCGTCAAGGCAGGGCCCGCGACCCTTCCGAGCGAGCGGGGCCCCGGAAGGAGCTCAACCGTCACGCTTCCCGCCTTGCCCCTGATCCTGTAGGGCACAGAGTGGGTCGTGCCGCACTTGCACTCCCAGCTTCCGCACCCGAGCTTGACGGGGATTATGTTTAGCAGCGCGTCGTTTGTCGCCTTGTCGATGGCGGACTTCATCTGCGCGGCCTTGCCCTTGCCAACGCCGAACCAGCCGTTCCCGTTCCCCACCGCCACCACCGCCCCGAAGCGGGTCAACTCTCCTGCGTCGGTCTGCTTCTGGACGATGCCCACGTAGACGACCTCCGAGGTGAGTTCGGGGACGAGCTTCTTCACCATCTCCGGCTCACGGATCTTCCAACCCTGCTGGAATATCTCCTCCAGCGAGGTGATCTTGCCCTCTGCGACCATGCTCCCTAGCTTCGTGCGCGGGACCCAGGGGATCTGCTTCTCTTCCTCGCGCCTGCGATAACCTCTACCTTGCGACATTATCTTATCACTTTGCTCCCTTGAGTATTGCCTGCTTCAGCGCGCTGGCGTTCTCCTCGTACTCCTCTGGCTTGAAGCCGGTCTTTATGAGACCAGAGAAGACCTTCGAGTACTTCTCCTTGTCCTCGGCGAGGAGCGACTTTGCGTATTCGGCGGTCGCCTTTCCGGTTATCCTGTCCTGCGAGGGAGCGACCTCGTCCGACATCGGGACGTCCACGCCCGCGTCCTTCACGCCCTTGACGAGCGCCGAGACTCTGGAGCCGTTGACGAACGAGGCGAGCCCGTTGTAGAGGTAGGCCTTCTCTATCCCCTGGTCCTTCGCCCTCTTCCCCGCGAGCAGCCCCAGGAGGTAGCACGCGGGTACCGACTTGCTCGAGCCCTTCCAGCCTAGCTTCTTGAGGTTCCGTGAGTGAGCGGAAGACACGACCTCGTCGCCCTGCGCCTTCGGCCTGATGAACTGGGCCGTCACGTTCTTCGAGGAGACCCTCACTGCCAAGAGAGGGACCGAGGACGTGATGATCTTCTTGCGCGCGCGGTAGTCGGTCGCGCCCATCCTTCTGCGCCGGTATATCGGGACGTACTTTTGCTTGGTGCTAACCATGTTCTACTTCACCCTGGACTCCTTGATCATCTCGAGGAGCCTCTTGACGTCCCTCACCTGGCCGCCCTTTATCTGCCTGTATAGCTTGGTGTAGCTCTCCTTCGTCAGTTCGTTCCTGTCGCGGGCCACCGTGAGCCTCCACCTCAGGGCCCTGACCTTGTGCACCCACGCCGTCTTCTTGGGGCTGCGCGCCTTCTTCGCCCCCTTGAGAGAGCCCTGGTGCCTGATCTTGCCCTTGCGGTGCTTGGTCCGGAACCGCCCCCTCGAGTTTCCCTTTACCGGGGCGACCTTGATCGCCCCTAGCCCCACGAGCCCGCGGATCGTGCTCCTCGTGATCGCGTCCTGGATGAAGTCCTCTGCCTCGGGGTCGAAGCGTATCCTGTCTTGGCCGACGCCGAGGACGTCCGCCGCCAGCCGCCTCTTACTTCTTAGGTTCAATGTTCCTCAACCTCGTCGGATTCAGTACCCGCAGGCCTAGCTCGGTCGCTCTCTTCAAGATCGCCGCCCTCTTCTTCGCGCCGACGCGCCTCCCGATCCTGACTGCGTCGCGCTCCGGGATGAGCTCGTCGAGCTGCGCGGGGTTGTGCACCAGCACGTCAAGGTGCCCGCTGGGGTGGTATCCCCGGGCCTTTGCCGGCCCGCCGTACCCGATCTTCACCCGCTTAGGGTATCCCTTGAACGACTTGCGAATCTTGTTGTCCAGCCCCTTGGGCTTCCTCCACTCCGGGTGCAGCCGGACGTATCTCCAGCTCTCCGGACGGACGAACCGGGGCCGAGCGTCCGCTACGCTCTTCCTGAGCTCTAGGAGCTCGAGGAGCTCTTTCCTAGCCGAACTGGCCTTCGTGCCTTGCTTGGTGGTTCCCATCTTTGTCGTCAGTTCCTCTTCTTCTCGTAGACGTAGACTCCGTCCAGGAAGATGCGCTGGTCCTTCCGCTTTATCCTCGTGGCCTGCTCCACGTTCGCGGCAGTCTGTCCTATCTGCTCGAGAGAGGTTCCCTTTATTATGATATCGTCTCCCTCTGTCGTGACCTTACAGCCCGCGAGGATCTTCGCGAGCCTGGGCGACCTCTCGCCCATGAAGTTCTCCACGACGACCGTGTCGTCCTTTATCTTCACGGTCACGGGGAAGTGGGCGAAGACGACCTTCATCTTGTACTCGTAGCCCTTGGTGACCCCGTGGACGAGCCCCCTCACTATCGAAGAGACCGTGTTCGCGGAGATGACGTCCTTCTTCTTCCCGGTGAACGGCTTGATCGTGACCTGGTTCCCCTTCACCTCGACGTCGACGGGTATCCTCTGGAAGACCTTCGCGGCGCTCCCGTTGGGCCCCTTCATGAAGAGCTCCCGGCCTTTGACGCTCGCGCTGACGCCCTCAGGGAGCTCGACGGTCCGCGACCCGCTCTCCTTCCTCTGGGCCGCCTTTGCGGCGACGCTAGTAGACATACCCCAGTAGCCTCCCGCCCAGGTTCTTCTCCTGGGCTTCCGTGTGAGAGAGTATTCCCTTCGACGTCGAGACGACGAGCATCCCGACACCCACCGCGGGGAGATACCTCGACTCCCACTTCTGGAACTCCTTCGCCTTTATCGGGAAACGCGGAGAGACCGCGCCGCACTTGTTTATCCTCCCCAAGAGCTGGACGCGCAGCTTGCCCGTGACGCCGTCGTCTATGAACTCGAACTCTCCGATGTACCTCCTCTTCTGGAGGACGCGCATCACTTCGCTCGCGAGGTTTGACGCTGGGATGACGACGCACTCCTTCTTGTGCCTCATCTCTGAGTTCTGAAGTGAGATGAACAGGTTCGCGAGGATGTTGGTTACTGGCATTCTCTTTCCATCACTCTCTCAGTCGTACTTCCTGAACCCGAGCTTCTCAGCGACCTCTCTAAAACACTGTCTACAAAGGAAGAGGTCGTAGCTCCTTATGACCGCCCCATACTGACCGCACCTTCGGCAGTATCTCGTCGACTTGCCGTACTTTCTTACCTTAGGGTGTCGCTCCTTCACTCTATTGTTACCTCGAATTGGCGCTTGAAGAACTCCATCGCCTCTTCCTTGCTCACGACGTGGCCCTTGCCGACGCTGCTGGACTTGCGCATCCTCCTGGAGACCCTGTACCCCGGGCGCTCAAGGAGGACTGAGACGTTCATCCCCCAGATGCCTATCTCCGGGTCATACCGGATGCCTGGGATCTCTATGTGCTCCTTCAGCCCGAAGGAGACGCTCCCTCTTTCGTCGAAGGAGGACGAGTTCATCTTCTTCTCCCTCGCTATGAGCAACCGCGAGATCAGCTCCTTGCACCTCTCCTGTCCCCTGGTGGTGGTCACGAGGCCGATGGGCTCGCCCTGATGCGTCCCAAAGTCCCTGATGGACTTTTTCGCCTTGCGTGCGCTGGGCTTCTGGGAGGTTATCTGCTCGAGGACCTTCCTGGCCCTCTCCACCGCCTCGCCAGACTTGCCCACTCCGATGTTTATCACTACCTTCCCGATTGAGATCTTGCGCATGCCTGCGTCCGTGGCTTCTGTCTCCGTGCTGGCCATCAACTCTTCGCCTGGACCTCCATAGCTGGTTTGTCTGTCCCGACCGCGAAGATCAGCCGCTCGGGCAGCTCTGTCTCTCCGCTCGGGAGGGAGAGCGCCACCATCTTCTCCCGTGTGCTCGTCCCCTTCTTCACGCTGATTATCCTTCCGACCTGCCCCGCTCTTTCGCCTGAGACGACCATGCCGGTCGAGCCCTTCGCCAGCTTCACGCTGTCCATCACCGACTGGGCGGGGACCTTCATGACAACCGTGTCACCGCACGAGGCCTCGAGCTTGTCATCTAGCATCGACCGGCCGTCGTGGAACCCGTACTGAATGTGGCCTCCCGTCACTTTGACCTTCGACCTGACGCGGCAGAGCTTCATCCCCGCCTCAGTTGAGACGATGTCAACGGGGACCAGTCCGTCCGGAGAGGGCACCAGCCTGAAGGCCTTCCCCTCCTTCGGGACGCTGACGACGTCGAAGAGGCCTACAGGGAACCCTGGGTCGCGCCTCGGGACCCCGTCCACGAGCACCTGCCTGGCCGTGAGCACTTGCATCACTTCCTTCTGGGTCGCAACCATACCGAGGATGTCGCGCAGGACCACTGCGAGAGAGTACGACTTGTCGACCGCGTGACCGCCGGGGCGCGGCTTTGTGATGAACCGGGCATCCTTGCGGGCGATGTCCCACGAGGCTGGGGCAGAGATGCGCTTCATCTTCGTCCGTCCGCTCTTCTTGCCCAAGTTCTACCCCTCCGCCTCCGCCGCCGCTGCGGCGCCCTTCTCCACGTGAGCCTTCCTGATCTTGTCTTCCAGGTTGAGGCTGGTCAAGATCACCTTGGAGGTGTCGATGGGGATCGCCCCGGTCTTCCCTCCGGCGATCTTCTCGCGAGTTACGCCCTCGACGAATATCTTCCCCTCCTTGGGGTCGACCCTCGTTATCTTTCCCTCGATTCCCTTGAACCCTCCCCTGACTATCCTTACTCCGTCTCCCTTCACGGGCCTGACGGCCTTCAGGGTGTGCTTCTCGCGGAGCTCCTTTGACAAGGACGCGCCAAACTTCTTCATCTTGTTATCATCATTCTCCTTTGCTCATACCACCACGGAGGCCAGGTTGGCGATCCTCGGCCACTTCTCCGCTGCCTCGCTCGCGACAGGCCCCTTGATGTCCGTCCCCTTCATCTCCCCCTCCGGGGTCACGAGCACCGCGGCGTTGTCCTCGAAGCAGATCCTCTGGCCGCTCACCCTGCGCACTGCGTACTTTTGCCTGATCACGACTGCCCCCCAGACCTGGTTCCTCAGGTCGGGCGGGCCCCGCTTCACGGTGCACTGGATGTGGTCTCCGACGGAGGCCGCGGGGTACCTCGCAAGCCTGGTCTTGGCCCGCGTCACCATGATGACCTTCAGAGTCTTGGCGCCGGTGTTGTCGGCGCAGGTGATGACCGCGTTGAGTGGAATGGAGCGCGTGATGTACGTCTTGAACTCCTCGACCCCCTTCGCCGAAACTGCTCTGGACTTGGTGGACATGCTCTAGACAACTCCCTTCGTCTGGACGACCACGAACGAGACGGTCTTCGCGAGCGGCCTGCACTCGGCGATCGTCGCCGTGTCTCCCTCCTTCGCCTCTACGCAGGGCGGGAGGTGGGCGTGGACCTTGCTCCTCCTCCTCTCGTAACGATTGTACTTGGGGACGCGTTGCAGGAGCTCCCTCTGGATGACAACGGTCTGCTTGTTCGAAACCGAGACTATGGTCCCGACGAGCATCTTTCCCCTCACCTTCAGGTGTCCGTGGAACGGGCAGCGGGCGTCCTCGCATCCGCGCTTCGGCGGAGCCAAGTCTAGGCCTGCGGAGTTCATCTCGTCCGCCCCGCTCCTCGCCTCGCCGGCCTTCCGCTGGCGGCGATCCTGTCCTCGAGCCTTCCTTCCAGGTCGTCGCCGATGACTATCGTCCCGGTGGAGAGCTGCAGTGCGCTCCCCATCTTCGGAAGGATGACGTTCCGCTTCCCGTCAGTCCTGATCGTGAGCGTGTGCATTGTCTCTAGGACGACCTTACCCTTCAGCCCCAGGAGGACCGCGTCCCTGGCGGCCGCCACCCTGACGTCCTCCCCTATGATGAAGCTCATTCGACCGCACCCTTCTCCTTCATTATCGTCAGAAGCCTCGCGATGTCTCGCTTCACGCGCTTCACGGAGCCGCTCTGCTTCTGAATCATTCCCCTCGCTGTGAGGCTCCTCAACCTCGCAAGCTCCCCGCGGAGCTCGAAGAGCCTGTCCTTGAGCTGATTAGGCTCCTGCTGTCTCAGCGCCTTAGCTTTCACTCTTGGCAATTTGCTTGTCCTCCTTCGCTTCCTTCTCGTCCGTCTTCTTCTTCGTGGCGCGCTTCCGGGTTCCCGCCGTCGCCTTGGTCGCGCGCTTGGCTCGCACCTTCTTCGCCTTTGGAGCTTCAGGTTCCGCGGCGGGGGCCGCTGGGGCTGCCGCTATCTGCGGCGCGGGCGCGTCGACCACGGCAGCCGCCGGGGTTGCGACCGCGGCCTCTGCTACGACCACTCTCTGGGCCGGCGCGTGAGGCGCCGGAGCTGGAGCGGGTGCCGGCGCGGGAGCCGGAGCCGCGGCGGCGGGGGCAGCTGCTGCCGGCGCCTGCTGGGCCTCTGTAATCTCGCTGAACTCTATTGGCGGGGGAAGTGCGTCGGGTATGGCTATCTTCACCTTGATCCCGAACAATCCGAGCTTTAGCAGAACGTCAGTCGTCGCCGACCTGACAATCTCGTCGGCGGTCTCCCCGCTCTTGGGGACCACGCCCATCCTGTACTTCTCCTTGTGCGCCCTGTCGCTTCTCAGCTTTCCGGCGACGCCGATTTCGCAGCCCATCGCCCCGGCCTCCATTATCGTGGTCATGGTCCAGTTGGCTGCGCGCCGAAATGCCGTTCCCCTTGCGACTATCTGCGCCGTCCTCTGGGCCATGATCCTCGGGTTGAGCTCTGGCCTCTCGACTTCCGAGACTGCGATCTGCGGGTTGGGCAGGTTGAACTTCTCGGCGACCCTCTCCGTGAGCTCCTTGATCCCCGTGCCACGCCTCCCTATCGCGAGACCGGGCCTCGTGACGAAGACGGTTATCCTCGTCCCGACTGGGTTCCTCTGGATGTCGACGCCCGCGTAGCCCGCCTCCTTGAGCTGGGCTTCTAGATACTCGTCGAGGTCGGCGTACGTCCTGTGCATCGAGAGCAGGCTCTTCACGGCGCTCTTTTCTACCTGAGACATGCCGACCTACTGAGCCTCCCTCGCCACGAACTCGACGTGGACCAGCACGTGGAAGTTCGGGCTGCTTCGACCGTGCGCCCTCGGGACGTAGTCCTTGATCACACGCCCCGCCTTCGCGGAAGCGTGGATGAGGTGCACCCTGTCAGGGTCGAGGCCCTTGAACTCGCAGTTCCCTCTCAGGTTCTGGAGCACTGCAAGGATCTTCGCAGCGGCCTTCACTGGGTAGGAGCCCGTCGGGAACCCGACCAGCTCGCTCCTGTGCCCGACCTTCTTCTTGAACCTCCTAAACGCGATGGGTGCTTCTTTCGCCTCGACCGTCTCCGCGAGCTCAATCGCCTTGGTTAGTGTCATCCCTTGTAACGTGTTGCAAATCTCCCTCGCGGCTTTCGGCGAGATGTTGAGCTCCCTTCCGCTAGCCCTTACGTGAATAGCAGGGTCGTAACCCTCCATTGTGTATTCGAAGTGAGGCACTAGCGTCTACCGGTTCCTTCCGACCGGGATTCCGTAGTGGATATAAAGCTAACTCACTCAGGGGTTGGTAGTAGTAGTTTTCCTAGCGGATGCCCTTGATTTTGGTCGGGCTTTTTTTGCCGCAGAGCTAAAGTTTAACGCCCTTGCGGCGCTTGCTTCCGGAAGGAGGGCTAGCGCTGGACCGCAGCGGCCACGACGTGGTCATCATCGGCTCAGGGATTGCAGGCCTCCGCGCGGCGATAGAGGCCGCTCGGGTGGGCGAAGGGAAGGCGGACGTAGCGGTGGTCACCAAGCTTCAGGCGATGCGCTCGCACTCGGTGAGCGCGGAAGGAGGGACGGCTGCGGTGCTCTACCCGGAGCTCGGGGACTCTCTTGAGTCGCACGTCTTCGACACTGTCAAGGGGTCCGACTATCTCGGGGACCAGGACGCGATCCAGCGCCTCGTCGAGATGATGCCCGCGGAAATCTACCAGCTCGAGCACTGGGGGATGCCGTGGTCGAGACGGGAGGACGGGAGGATAGCGCAGCGCTGGTTCGGCGGGTACAGCTACCCCAGGGCGACCTTCGCCGAAGACAAGGTGGGGTTCCACGAGATGCAGACGCTCTACGACACCTGCACCAAGTACTCGAACATCACCTTCTACCAGGAATGGTTCGCGACCTCGCTGGTGGTGGAGCAGGGCGAGTTCAGGGGGCTCACCGCGCTGGAGATGAAGACCGGGGAGTTGCTCTCCATCTCGGCGAAGGCCGGGATAATCGCGACGGGCGGCGCCGGAAGGCTCTACAGTTTCGCGACGTACGGACACAGCTCCACCCCCGACGGGATCGCGATGGGCTATCGCGCGGGAGTCCCGCTCAAGGACATGGAGTTCGTGCAGTTCCACCCCTCCGGCCTCATCCCCTCAGGGATACTCATCACCGAGGGGGCGCGAGCGGATGGAGGCGTGCTGCTCGACAAGGACGGCGCGAGGTTCATGGGAAAGTACGCTCCGGAGAAGCTCGAGCTCGCGTCGCGCGACGTGGTCTCCCGCGCGATAATCACCGAGATAGAGGCTGGAAGGGGGCTCAAAGACGAGAAGAGCGGATACGACTACGTCCAGCTCGACCTCACAGGGATCGGCGCGGAGAAGGTGAAGGAGAGGCTGGCCGGCATCCGGGAGATAGCCATGAAGTTCAGCGGAATCGACCCGGTGAAGGTGCCCCTCCCTGTGAGGCCAGTCTGCCACTACATGATGGGGGGACTCGACGTGGACATCGACGGGGCGACAAATGTGAAGGGGCTCTGGGCCGCTGGCGAGGCGGCCTGCGTCAGCATCAACGGAGCTAACAGGCTCGGGGCGAACTCGACTGCGGAGTGCCTCGTCTGGGGGAGGATAACCGGGGCGGAGGCCGCCCGATACGCTGCCCGTAGGGGCGTCAGCCCTGTGCCCGCGGAGGCGGCCAGAGCGGAGGAGAAGCGAGTCTTCGACGGGATATTCCATGGGCGCGGGGGCACGAACCCATACGACGTGAGAGACTCCGTCCAGAGGGCGATGGACAAGGGCGCCTTCGTGTATAGGACGGAAGACGGGATCGCGGAGGCCTTGAGGACGGTGAGGGCGCTGCGTAAGACAGACTTTCTTCACTGCGACGACCGCAGCAGGCGCTACAACACCAACCTCACGAACGTCTTGGAGGTCGAGGCGATGCTCATGGCGGCGGAGGCGATACTCGCCAGCGCCCTCGCAAGGCGGGAGAGCCGCGGCGCCCACGCGAGGAGGGACTACCCGAGGAGGGACGACGTGGGCTGGCTAAGGCACAGCCTTGCCGTCTTCTCCGCGGAGGAGACCGAGGGGGGGCACGTGAATCTTGCCTACTCCCCGGTCAAGATAACCAAGTACCAGCCTGCGGAGAGGCACTACTAGCCTGCGCGTATCGAAGGAAACTCAGGTGCTTGTTCCGCCCCGACGAAGCGAGCGGGCACGCTTTTATATGAAAAATCGTTGTAGATAATTGTGCCCTCGACGCTCCGTTTCCGCCTCTATCCGTCGAACAGGCAGGAGGCTAAGATGCTTACAGCTATTGGCTCTTGCCGGCACCTCTGGAATGAAGCTCTCGCTCAAAGAAAAGAGAGGTGGCAGAAGGGGCGCAAGTCGACATCATATAACCACCAACAGTGGATGCTAACGCAAGAGCGTCGTGCGAATTCCGAGCTTGCCGCATTGCATTCTCAGGTCGCTCAGGACGTTCTGCGTCGCCTTGACAAGGCATTTCAGAGATTTTTCAAACATCAAGCCGGGCACCCAAGATTCAAGAGATTCACGACTTCAGGCTCGTTGACCTACCCTCAGTGCTACAACGGTTCCGTGAGGCCTGATGTGCTCAGAGGAAGATTGTACTTATCAAAGATTGGGAACGTCAAGGTTGTCTTCCACAGAATGCTTCCAAAGGAAGCTTTGCTGAAAACATGCACTGTGATTCGAGAGCCGTGCGGCGAATGGTACGCATCGCTTGTCTACGAAGACATTATGCCTCTGCAGAATGTCATCGCTCGTCATATAACATCGCCTCTCGGAGTTGACCTGGGCCTGAAGTCCCTCATTGTGACTAGCGACGGCGTGGAAGTGCCGCACCCCAGATTTCTTCGTAAGGCGGAGAAGAGGTTGAAGCACCTCCAGAAGACCCTCTCCAGAAAAAAGAAGGATTCGAAAAACAGGGTCAAAGCGCGTCGGAGGGTTGCATCATGTCATGCCAAGGTTGCGCGCCAGAGAGCAGACCTCAACCACAAACTTTCAGCAAATCTTGTCAAAGAACACGATCTCATCGGATTTGAAGCCCTTCAGATTAAAAATATGGTAAAGAGCCACAACTTATCCAAGTCGATTCATGATGCCGCTTGGGGTCAGCTCGTCAGGTTCACAGAATACAAGGCAGCCTTGAAGGGGACGCGCCTCGTCAAGGTTGATGGGTCGTATTCAACCCAGGAATGCTTCCACTGCGGTACTCTGAACAGAATTAATCTCGGCGAAAGAGATTTTGTCTGTAGCGGCTGCGGAAGAATACTGAATCGTGACCTTAACGCATCTCGAATCGTGCTGAAGCGAGCAATCGCAAAGGTAGGGCAGGGCATGCCCGAACTCAAGCCTGCGGAGACCTGGCCTCTACTCGTCTGGACCACCAGGCGGGCAAGCGAGGTCAAAGATGCAGGAACTATAGGCGCGCAGAAGGCGCTGGAAGTCCGTGGCAATAAGCCCACGGAAGGATGTCACGTAGAAAATGCGCGCGGCGACCCAGACAGGTGAGCTGGCGAGCTGGAAGAGCACGGGGAGGGCGCCCAGAACGACCCAGGCGCGGAGATGGCCACGAACAAGAGGGGCGTCGCAGGGTGGCTGGACCCGCTCCATCTCAACATCGAGCGGTGGGCCTATGTCTTTCAGAGGGTCACGGGCCTTGCGGTCCTCGCGTACGTCCTAGGGCACATCGGCGACACCAGCTTCTTCGTGGGAGGGCCGTTCGGGGAAGGCCCGAGTCCCTCGAGCTGGTCCTCTGACCTGTCGGTCACGGAGAACGCGTTCGGGCACGTCGTCCTCGTGATGGTCGTCCTCGTGGTCGTCTACCATGGGATCAACGGGATCCGGCTGATACTCTCCGAGTACGGGATGATCTTCGCGAAGCCCTCGAGGCCCGACTACCCCTACAAGGCCAAGTCCCTGAGGACCGTTCAGAAGCACCTCATCTGGGTGGCGATAATCGCGGCGATACTCGCAGCCCTCTACACCGGGGGGACTCTGTTTGGGTGAGACAGCTTGAGGGAGTCAACTATCATGCAGCTTCAGTACGGCACGGCGATACTCGCGATAGGGCTCGTAACGGTCCACCTCCTGATGCAGGGGGTGCTGGTCCCCTACGGGGAGGCCGTCTCCTTCCAGCGCGTCCTCTCCGTCTACAGGGACGCGGTAGACGGGGCGCTGCTAGAGGTCCTCCTCGTAGTCGTGCTCGCGCATGGGTTCAACGGTCTCAGGATCATTCTGCTAGAGTGGAGGCAGTCTGCGAGGTGGACCCGGGGGGTGAACTGGGCGGTGCTCCTGGTCACGCTCGTGGCAATCTCCTACGGGACTCGGACCGTGATTCTCGCGGCGACGGGCCAGGTGAGCTGATTGGCCGACGAGCTCGCGCTGAGGATCCAGAGGTTCGACCCTTCCATGGAGGAACGCCCCCACCTCGAGCGATATGCCATACCCCTCAAGGACGGGATGACCGTCCTCGACGCCCTGATCTACGCGAAGGACACGCTCGACCACGGGATAGCGATGCGGTTCTCCTGCAGGATGGCCTCGTGCGGGTCCTGCGGGATGAAGATCAACGGAAGGCCGCGTCTCGCCTGCGAGACCCAGCTCAAGGACCTCCGCTCCTCGACGGTGACGGTCCAGCCGATGGACAACTTCCCCATAGTGAGGGACCTCGTCGTCGACCTGGAGTCTTTCTTCTCGAAGCACAGGTCGGTGTCCCCTCACCTCGTGAGGAAAGGGGACGAGAAGGAGCAGGAGTCGCCGACGGGAGAGTACCTTATGACCCCCCAGGAGCTGGACTCCCTCGTCCAGTTCACCTACTGCATAAAGTGCGGTCTGTGCAGCTCGTCGTGCCCCACCGGCTCCACCGACTCGCTCTTCCCCGGCCCCCAGGCGCTCGCTCAGGAGTTCAGGTACCTTCAGGACCCCAGAGACGAGGCGAGAGAGGAGAGGCTCGACCTGGTGGACACCGAACACGGGGTCTGGAGGTGCCACTTCGCGGGGACGTGCTCCGCTGTCTGCCCGAAGGGGGTGGACCCGGCGCTGGGAATCCAGCTCCTCAAGCGGCACGTGATGGCGGCCAGGTCGCCATTCAGGCGACGAAGAGAGCGCAAGGGGGCGAAGGTGTTCCCCAACCCCAACGAGGACCTGCTGAGGAAAGACTAGCGCTCACTCGGTCGGCTCGGAGTACTGGGCGCCCAGGTAGGTGTAGACGCCGGTCTTCAGGACCTTCACGGACAACATGGCGCACTTTATCCTCGCGGGGCCGAGATCCGAAGTCCCCAGCATCTTCAGGATGTCGTCCCTGGAGAGCCCCTTCACCCACTCGAGCGGCTTGCCCTTGGCCATCTCCGTGAGCATCGAGGCCGACGCCTGGCTTATGGCACAGCCCTTGCCGATGAACCTTATCTCCTCGATCTTGTCCTTGTCCGGGGACACGCGGATCTGCATCTCCACCTCGTCGCCGCAGAGCGGGTTGAGGTCCTTGGCGTCGATGTCGTGGGGGTCGAGCTTCCCGAAGTTCCTCGGGTTCCTGTAGTAGTCGAGGATCAGCTCGCGATAAAAGTCGCTGCTCAAACACAGAACACGCTCTTGGCCTTTAGGAGGGCGCCTATGAACACGTCGATGTCCGCGGTCGAGTTGTAGACGTAGAAGCTCGCGCGGCTCGTCCCGGGGACGTCGAGGTGCTCCATGAGGGGCTGCGCGCAGTGGTGCCCGGACCTTATCGCGACGCCCTCCTCGTCGAGGATCGATGCCATGTCGTGGGGATGGATGTCAGCGAGGTTGAAGGAGATCACGCCTCCCCTCGCCTCGAGGTCCATGGGCCCGTAGATCTTTATGTTGGGGATGCGCGACATCTTCTCGAACGCGTACCTGAGGAGCTCGACCTCGTGCCTCCTGACGTTCTCCATGCCGAGCGCGGCGAGGTAGTCGACCGCCACGCCGAGCCCTATGGCGTCCGCGATGTTCGTCGTCCCGGCTTCGAACTTGTAGGGGACGTCGTTCCACCTCGCTCCGTCCAGGTGGACCTCCTTGATCATGTCGCCGCCCGACTGAAACGGGTCCATCGAGTCCAGCAGATCTTTCCTCCCGTAGAGCGCGCCTATCCCCGTCGGCCCGAGCATCTTGTGCCCCGAGAACGCGAGGAAGTCGCAACCCATCGTCTGCACGTCGAGCGGCATGTGGGGGATGGACTGCGCCGCGTCGACCACCGTCACGGCGCCGGCGCTCTTGGCCATGGAGCAGAGCTTCTCTGCGTCGTTTATCGTCCCCAGGACGTTGGAGCAGTGGGTGAACGCCACCAGCGCGGGAGAGAGCGCGAGCAGCCTCTCGAACTCCCCAATGTCGAGCTTGCCCTCGGCGGTGATGGGGGCGTACTCTATCCTCGCTCCCTTCTCCTTTGCGAGGAGCTGCCAGGGGACCATGTTGCTGTGGTGCTCCATAAGCGTGAGGACGATGACGTCGCCCTCCTTGACGAACTTCGAGCCCCAGGCGAACTTCACCAGGTTTATCGACTCGGTCGTCCCCCTCGTGAAGATCACCTGCTGGTGAGAGGGGGAGTTGATGAACTTGGCCACCTTCTTCCTCGAGTTCTCGTACGTCTCCGTGGCCTCGATGCTCAGCTGGTGCACGCCCCGATGCACGTTGGCGTTGTATCTCGAGTAGTAGTCGACCAACGCCTCTATGACGACCTTCGGCTTTTGGGTGGTCGCCGCGTTGTCCAGGTAGACCAGGCGCTTCCCGTTGACCTTCCTGTTCAGGATGGGGAAGTCGTTCTTGACCTTCTCCACGTCGACCGTCTTTGTAGATTCGAGCAAGTCTTTCTACTCTCGGTGCCTCTAAATCTCCACGAAAATGCTTCCTTCCTCTATTTTAACATTGTAACGCCTCAGC
>JAPCJO010000017.1 GCA_027886905.1 Nitrososphaerota archaeon | reverse complement strand
CCTACTTCAAGCTCTGGCAGGCGGTGCCGACCAACATGCTCCCGGTGATCGTCGCCCAGATCAGGAAGCGCAAAGGCCTCCCAGAGGAGGCGCCGAAGGCCTCCGAGTTCATAGACAACGAGTAGAGCCGAGGCTTCAATCCGAAGGGCTCGCAAAAACCGGGCGCTTGTTCAAAGCTCACGGTCGGGAAAGGCGCCTCTCTCTTGCTCTGTCGGGATATGATTGTCAGGGATTGAGAGGTTCTCCTAACTCCTCGGGACACGGACGCTCCGCGAAGGGGCGTTAACTGTCGGGACATGAGTTGAGAGTTTGCCCCTTCTCATAGGAGTATCTGATGGCTTGAGCTTCCTGACCTTAATCTTCCGAACATAACCCACAACCCCCTCATCGTCAGGATGAGTTTCTTTCGAATGATGCGCGACTTGGTAGGCGGCATTCATCGGAGAACGACACTGGCCTCCAATCCACGAGCACGAAGTGCAACAACCGACGAATCGCTCATGCAGGGGCCTACTCGGCATACCACCCATCGGGGAAACCCGCGTATCTCTCAGGGCATTGAACTTGACCACCAAGGATGAAATTGAACCAAATCTTCTCTGTCCGTTTCGTAACCTCCGTAACTCGCCACCGAATATGGCTGGGCCTGTGCATGTCCTGACAACCAGCATCGCGGGCTCGATTGCAAACACATTCACGCCGTAAGGCTCTCCCTCGCCCTGAGGCAGAAGGTCGCGGAAACAGTCGTAATCCAGCCAATCAACGCGAGCAAGTGCGTCCGGTGCGGCTCGGAGAGCATCGTAAGGCACGGCCTGAGACACAACAAGTATGGAGACCTCCAACGCTACTCATGTCGAGATTGTGGGAAGCGGTTCACAATCAATCTCGGATTCGAGAGGATGAAGGCGACTCCCGAGACGGTCACAATGGCGATGCAGATGTATTTCAGCGGGATGTCCTTCCAGTTCACCGCGAACGCCATGAAGCTCAAGGGCGTGAAGATTTCGGGCGTGGGCGTCTACAAGTGGACGAAGAAGTATGTCGCTCTCATGGAGAAATACGTAGACCAGATAACGCCCCAAGTCGGGAATACATGGAGGACGGACGAACTCTATGTGAAGATTCGAGGCAACATGAAGTATCTCTTCGGGATGATGGACGATGAGACCCGATTCAGGATTGCCCAACAAGTCGCTACTCACAAGGGGACGGACGATGTTAGACCCATGTTCAGGGAATCAATCGGGCGAGCGGGCAAGAAGCCTCACACGCTAATCAGCGACGGAGCGGGCAACTTCCACGACGCATACCGGAAGGAGTTCTGGTCGCCCTACGGAGAGGAGCCGAGCCCAGCCCATGTCAGGGAGATTCAGATGGACGGACAAGTTCACAACAATAAGATGGAGCGTCAAAATGGGGAATGGAGGGACAGGGAGAAGGTCATGCGCTCGCTCAAGAAGGAGGACTCGCCCGTGATAGGAGGGATGCAGATTTTCCACAACTTCATCAGACCGCACATGGGCCTGAAGGGGAAGACACCCGCCGAGGCCGCTGGCATTAAAGTCGAAGGAGAGAACCCCTGGATAACAATAATACAGAATGCGTCAAAGAGAAAAATGACCCTCGGTGACTGAGCAAGAAGACAACATCAAGTCGCTGTTAGCAGAACTTGCAAAGGTTGAAGCTCAAATTACTCAAAATGAGGAGGAAATTAGAAGTTCTTCAAATGAAGGCAAGCGGAGTGATTACCTAAATGAGAAGTGGTATCTTGACATCAAACAGCGTCAAGAGCCGTTCTATCAAAGGTCGAGATACCTGCATGAAGTTTACACTACGTATCTTCTTAGGTCGGTCGGCGATTCGACCGAAAGACTTGCGGAGACAACATCCAAACTTGAGTCGGGCGTTCAGGCTCTCAAGCAATCATCTGACGCCCAACTCGAAAAGACCAAGGAATTAGTGCCGATTGCGACAGCCCAGTCGGAGACGACAAAGAAGCTCCAATCTTCGTCCAGACGACTTGAGTTCTTGACAACTTTCTTGCTTCTTTTAACCTGTCTGACTCTTACTGACACCTTCATTGGCTACTTTACACCCGCCGCCCAAATTCCCGCCGCGCGTGCCTTGCTCTCCTTCGTCTTCCTCGCGATTCTGCTTGTTCTGATTGTCTATTGGGTAATGAACCTGCGGGAGGATTGATTGCCATGCATGTCCCGACAGTTAATGTCCCCTCAAAGATAGTCTGTGTCCCGAGGAGTTAGGAGAACCGATTGAGAATCGTCTCTCGAGGATATATGGTTGGGGAGCCGCTTTCTTAACCCAAGGAGAGTGTCTCCAACGCTCGAGGCGCGGCTGTCGGAGCTGTTGCCGGATTTTCTCAGCGTCTCCAGGCCGATTATGACGCCTGAGGTCCCCGTCATCGTCGCCGCCTCGGTACTCGCGGGCCACGATGCTCCAATCCTTCCCATCACCAGGGCGGGGGGGTCGCCACCGGGCGTCGAGAGGCATGGAATGAGGCTGTTCAGGGCAGTTGGGGGTCAGCAGGCGATAAAGCTGGTCGTCAAGACAAGGCCCAAAGACCGCTAAAGTCCTTTGGGAGCCTTGCACCACGACGAGCATGTGGCTGGGCGCCGTGGAGTACGACGACACACTCGAAGACCTCCTCCGAATCTTCGAGCTCACTGGCTTCGGAGACGCGAGGGTCAACGCACGCGCCCCTCCCCACGGGCTGGTGACCCTGGAAGAAGTCGTCTCGCTGTATCGGGAAGGGCGGCTGAGTTGTGGCGTGCGCGCCAGCGAGGTAGCGTCGCGTGCCCTCTCCGTCGACCCGGAAACATCCCTCATGGAGGCGATGACAACCATGTGCGACAGGCGGGTGCGGAGGCTGTTCTTGAAGGGAAAGAGGGGCGAGTTCATCTCCGATAGGGGCGTTCTGGCGCTTCTCTTCTCTCCCAAGGCTCTTTCCACCGCGAGGGATGCGCCTGAGCTGTGGGCCGACTTCAAGGTCTCCGATGTGCGATTGGAGACCGCCGGTAAGGTCTCTCCTGATTCCACGGTAGAAGAAGTCGGTCGGCTTGTCGGCGAGGGTCGCAATGTGTTCGTGCTCTCCACTGGTCTCTCCCTGGTCTCGAGGTGGGACCTGGTGAAGAAGCCTTGGAAGGCAGGCAGCCTCCAACTTGTCTCCTAGATGGCTCGCAAAAGACCTCCGAGCCATCGGCAACGAGTGGCCGTCTCGCCTCCCGCTCTGAGCAAGCGGTCAAATGTCGGCGCCGATCCGCCGACCATGCTGAAAATCCGTTGCTGGGCGAAGTCGAGGCCCGGGGCGATGGACTTAAATCCCGAACCGCAGTGAAATTCAGCGGGTTTGGCCAAGGAATCCGAGAAGGCGCTCCTAGAGAAGCTCCACTCCGTGCCGTTGTTCTCGGGCCTGAAGGACAAGCAGCTGAGGTCCATCCTGGCGAGCGGGAAGCAGCAGTCGTATGCGACGGGACGGGCCATCGTGGGCGAAGGGGAAGCCGGGCTCGGGTTCTACCTCATCCTGGAAGGGGGAGTCGAGGTCAAGCGCAAGGGCAAGATAGTCGCGAAGCTGGGAAGCGGCAATTTCTTCGGCGAGATGTCCCTGCTCGACAGCAACCCGAGGTCCTCAGACGTGGTTGCGGCCGCTCCCACGACCTGCCTGGTGCTCTCGAGCTGGGACTTTCAGGCGCTCGCCGAGTCGCACAACGAAATCGCGATGAACCTACTCAAGACGCTCGTCCACCGCCTTAGAGAGAGCAACAAGGCCCTGAGCGACTAGCTCGGCTCGCGTAGCCGCTTGCGGCCCCTGGCGCTCGTCCCAGCGGTCTGGCAGCGGAAGGGCTCTCAGATGAGGCCCGAAGGCCTCGGAATCCTCGACGATAAATGAAACCAATTGAGCTCGACTACCCTCGCTCGCGCTGTTGTGTTAGCTTTTACACAAACTTAACGTGTAAAATTCGTGAAAAAGAACGTTTATAGCAGTGGCGCAGACGGTATGTTTTGATGAGTTTCACATCTTCAACGATCGAGCTGTTGCTGATAGTTCCCCTCTTGCTGATTCAGCTCCAGGGTACGCTGAACCCGCTCACCGACCTTTCGGCCGGAAGCTATTCTGGGACTTACACGTATCAGGCCTAAAGGGCCACCCGGCTTGGAAATCAATGGTAAGAGGGCCGAGACGGTGGCTGCGAGACGCGGAAGTAAGAAGCCCCGGCGCGCCCGCGGCCTAACCAGAAGGCCTCAGCATTCATCGACAAGAAGTGGCTCTGGGTCTCCGGGCAGCGTGGTCAACGACCGGCCACCCATCAGAAACGAGCGGCCGAAAAACGGTCCAGAGGCGGTCTCTTTGGCTGTTTTCACAGGTTTGCGAAAGATTTACAAGAATGCGGTAATGCAGGAGATGCCTGCACCCGAAATGCCGCGAAGCGTTAAGCCGGCAGGGAACCTCTCGGAGGTGGACAAGAAGATCCTCAAGATTCTACTCCAGCCCGACGGCAAGAACTCGTCCGTCGACCTGGAGAAGAAGCTCGGAATCCCCCGGAGCACGATCCAGCGCCGGCGCAGATATCTTGAGCGAGAGTACCTCGAGTTCCGGTACGTCCTCAACCTGAGCAGGTTGGGGTTCAGGCGTGTGGACCTTTTCATCTACACGGGCGGCGGAGGGACGGAGTCGGTGGCGAGGGAGTTGATGAAGCGCGACGAGGTGGTGTACGTCGGGAGCTCGGTCGGCGAGCACACCATCGACCTGCGTGCCGAGATAATAATCAGGGACAACTCGGAGCTGCTCGATGTGCTTGAGAGGGTGAAGGCCATGTCGGGCGTGAGGGACGTCGTGTGGAGCGAAATCGTGCAAGTCTTGGGCAGAAAACTGTCAATTCCCTCATCCATAATCGACAGACTGTGACTATGAGCACTTCCCCGGAAGCTTCGTGAATCAAAGGCCCACTTCGGGCCGATTTTTTGGGCGTTTCGCTCCTTTTTGCGCAATCTTCTGTGCAGGCTGCCCCTTTTTCCGCGGCTTGGTGGGCCATTCGCTTATGTGTCGCGTCTTTGTTTGAAAAACGAACTTGCAAAGACCTGACGACATGAGCAGACACGACGACTTGGGCGAGTCAGTCGAAGAGGAGCCAGTCTGGGTGGAGATGGGCGTCTGGCCCGTAATCTTGGCCTCCAGCGCCTTGTCGAGCCAAATCACAAGGCGGGGACTGACCGCCTCGTCCGCCGAGAAGTGCCGCTTCCACGGGATAACCGAGTGCGGCGGAGAGGTAAGAAACAGAATTTGCCAAGACCACTCCACCCTGGTCTTCCAGATTTCTCTGCGATAGCACAGGCCGTCGTCCGGACGGGACAGTAGCTCGCCGGTGTAGTTCGCACTCCCTAGCCAAGCGGAGTGCGCTCGGGCTACTTGCTTGCCGGAGAATCCGAGCAAGATTGCGACAAAACCCCTTATTACCGCAGTAGCTCTTCCCAAAACAATGCTTCAAGCCGCGACGCTCTCCTCCGAATCCGCCTCGAAGCGTTTGGACCTCGTCGAGGAGGTCTGCGGCTACCTCCGAGAGAACCCGGCCGCGAAGATCACCCTCGCGGACCTCGGCAGAAGGTTCGGGGTCAGCCCGTACCACCTACAGAGGACGTTCGTGCGCGTCATGGGGATATCGCCGCGCAGGTATCTCGAGGAGTGCAGGGTGGCCCTGCTGAAGCTCAGGCTCGCAAGGGGCGAGCCGGTCGTAAACGCGCTGAGGGGGGCGGGGTATTCCTCCCACAGCTGGCTCTACAAGGACTCGCGTGTCAAGCTCGGGATGACTCCCGCCAACTACAAGGCCGGCGGGGCCGGGAGGCTCGTGACGTATGCGGTAGGGGACTCGGCCCTTGGGCGCCTCCTCGTCGCGGCGACGAGCCACGGGATCTGCGCGGTCAACGTGGGCGAGGACGACACAGGGCTGGTTGAGGCCCTCAGGCGGGAGTTTCCAAAGGCGAGGCTAGCCAAGTCTAGGCTGGCGTCCCGCTTCCTCCGTGCGCTCAACCGCCGCCTGGAGGGGCAGGCAGTGAAGCTTCCGTTGGACGTCCGCGGGACGGACTTTCAGCTCAGGGTTTGGACGGCCCTCAGGTTGATACCGGCGGGCTCGACCTGCTCATACAGCGAGGTCGCCGCGATGATAGGAGAGCCCAGGGCGGCGCGCGCCGTAGCCAACGCTTGCGCGGCGAACCCGGTCCCGCTCATAATCCCCTGCCACCGCGTGATAAGGAACGACGGAGGCGTCGGGGGCTACGCGCTGGGGGTCCACAGAAAGAAGGCGCTTCTTGCGAAGGAGCGCGCTTTGGCGGCGGTCGCCTAGACTGCCCACCTCGCAGAGAGCAACAAACCCATTGAGCGACTGACTCGCGATGCTGGATTGAGGCCCTCGCGAACCCTTATTACTTCAGCTCCGAAGTTGAGGCTATGCGATTCTTCGTTATGGAGAAGGTGAGGGTGGGGGTTGAGATCGACCCGAAGGAGTTCATGAGGTTGGCGTCCGCCGACCTCGAGTACAAGCGGAAGCTCGAGAAGGCCGGCAAGATCATCGGAGGACCGTGCCTCGACATCCTCGCCGACGGCTACGTTCTGGAGACCGAGACCATCGAGGAGATGGGCGAGATCTTCTTCGGCTCACCCACCAACCTCGTCATGGACAGGGAGGTCCATCCACTGGGGACCTTCAAGGACAGCCTTGAAGGGATGAAGGAACTTCGGAAAAAGTCAGACTGATACGCTCTCCAATGGTCCACGGTGCGGGGCCTTGCGCTAGTCCCCGGTTCCGAGGTGGAACGTCATGCTCTGGATTCCCAGCTTGCCCGGGCCCGTGAACCTGTTGAGGAAGAGGCTCGTGCCGCCCATCAGGCCCGTCTTCACCCCCAACCTCTGGGTCTCCATCCTCACCCCCGAGCCCTTGTACATGAAGGCCCCGGGCTCGACGTCGATCTGCTCCCCCTGGACAAGGTCCCTCTCCAGGACGTTCCCGAACCCGTGGACGGCCACGAGCCCAGGCCCCTTGAAAGTGTCGATGAAGAAGCCAGAACCGCCGAACATCAGGTTGGAGATTCCCTTCAGGCGGTAGTAGCTGTACTCCACGGAGGCGGTCGCGAACAGGAACTGGTGCTCCCTCACGTCGAGCTGCTCCCCGGCCCCGAGCTCGAAGAGGACGAGCTGACCCGTCGCGTCCCTGGAGAACGCGATCCTGCCGCTGCCTGAAGCCTCGGTGACGACGACGGGGAGGCCGGCGAGCACGCGCTTGCCCATGCCCTTGAGCGCCTTGGCGGTGATCTCCACTTGCGGGTCCCTCCAGAGGAGGATGTGGTGCTCGAAGAACACCGGCCCGGCGGAGGGGTTCAGGGTCACCGTGCAGACGGGGACGAGCTCTCCCGCGATGGTCATGTTCAGCCCCCCGTACGAGACGTCGTGCTTGGTCTCGATGAGGTTCATCTTGGGAAAGCTTCAGCACCCTGGATAAAAGCGATGGCCCTCCCCGGAGGCCTCGGCGCGTCGGCTGCGCACGCAGGTCGTCTCACGGCCCGGGCGCGGTCTCAGTAGCTGGTCGCGCCAACGTCGAGCCTGGATATCTTCCCGGCCTCTAAGACGAACTTCCAGAAGGTCTGGAAGTCCCCCCACTTGTCGGAGTGGTAGCTCGCGTAGAAGGTCAACCCGCCCCTCTCCGCCTTGTCGATGGAGATGATGTAGGCCGTCGCGGAGCCGAAGAGCTCGTCGTCGCACCACTGCGCGAATTCGCGGGGGGCGCCGTCGTCGGAGAACCTGGGCTTCTCGGCGAATAGCCAGAACCAGCGCTTCCTGTCCCTGGAGTTCAGCGCCTCGACGGCGGACCTGACTACCGGGTCGCTGATCGCACTCAGGTCGGGCGGGGATCTTGCGGGCTTCATCCCTCGGCCCGCCCGGCCGCCAGCGATAAAATTATCTGTCTCCGCATGGGTCGCGACCACGACCTTGGGGGAAGCATCAGGGGGTCCGGGGAGAAAATGAAGGCGGCGGCGCCGAGCCCGATGGACTGGCTCCTCGACGAGGAGCAGCCGTCAGTTGCCTACCGCGTGCTCACCGACGTCCTGGGCAGGCGGGACGGCGACGAGCGCGTCAGGACCGCTCTCGCGGCAATCCCCGAGCGGGGGTGGGCGAAGGAGCTCCTCGCCGACCAGCGCCCCGGCGGCTTTTGGGAGTCGGAGGAAGACCTCTACAGGCCCAAGTACCAGGCCACCATCTGGAAGCTCATCGTCCTCGCGGACTTCGGTATGACCGCGCGAGACGAGAGGGTGAGGAAGGCCTGCGAGCTCTTCCTCGAGAGATACCACAGGGAGGACGGCGGGTTCGACACTCCGCCCACCCCGAAGTACGCTTTCAGGCGGAGCGAGCACTGCCTCACGGGGAACCTCGCGAGGACGCTCACGATGTGCGGCTACGAGGACCATCCCCACGTCCGCTCGGCGCTCGATTGGCTGGTCGAGAACCAGATGAAGGACGGAGGCTGGCACTGCTTCTACGAGAAGGCGTTCGGGAGGGGCACGCTCGACTGCTGGGAGGGCTTAAGCGCGTACACGGCCTTCCCGAGGCAGAAGTGGAGCCGCCGGATCAAGCGCTCGGCGGAGAGGGGGGCGGAGTTCTACCTCGACCGGGCGCTCTCCAAGGAGGGGCGGAAGCGCTACCTGCCCTGGTTCAGGTTCCACTACCCCGTCCACTACTACTACGACATCCTCGTGGGGCTCGACGTCGTCACGAAGCTCGGCTACGCCGACGATAGGAGGCTCGGCCCCGCGCTCGAACTCCTGAAGAAGAAACGGAGGCCAGACGGCGCGTGGCTCCTCGACGCCGTCCACCCCGACATCGGTTGGGGCGCGAGCTATCGCTACAACCGGAGGAAGGTCAGGCCACTCGCCCTCGAGGAGGCGGGCAAGCCGAGCATGTGGATCACGATGTGCGCCCTTCGGGTCCTCCGGCGGGCCGGGGAATCAGACTTGTGAAAGCGCTTCCCGTCGGTGACGACAATTGCCTCCAGCTCCAATGCCGCTTCGGGGGAGAGGCGAGAGTTTAAGATGCCAGCCCGTCTGCCGAGGCGCAACAATCTTGTCCTCAGGCACCCCTAGCCCGTACGACGCCTCCAACTTCTTGGTCGAGATAGACACCGTTCCGGTAGCGTCGTTCATGGAGTGCGTCCTGCCCGTGGCCTCCATCGACGTGATCGAATACAGGGAGGGAGCGGATGCCGTGAACAACGTCCACAAGCTCCCCGGTCTCGTGAGGTACGGGAACCTCGTCCTCAAGCGCGGCCTCGCCAACTCGCCCAACTCGATGGCAATCTGGGACTGGTTCTCCACCGTCGTCTCGGGGACGGGGAAGACGAAGGGGGTGACGGTGACCCTCCTCGACAGCGGCAAGGCCCCGGTCATCAAGTGGAGCTTCACCAACGCCTGGCCGGTGAAGTACGAGTCTCCCGTGCTCAACGGCAAGACGAGCGCGCTGGCGATCGAGACGCTAGAAGTGGCCGTGGAGGGGATGACGGTCACTAACTTCGCCAATCAGGGCGCCTAGTCGAAGGGAGCGAGCACGGACGCCGGAGTCTCCAGCCGAGGAAGGCCGAGGGTCATCCTCGACGTGGTGCTCGAGAGGGGCTTCTTCTTCATGGTCCTCAAGAACATCGGGGACGAGCCAGCCGCCAACGTGGTCACGAAGATAGGAGGGAAGATCATCGGGCCGGACGGGAAGAAGACCATAAACGACCTCAACATCTTCAGGAGCCTGGAGTTCATCCCCCCGGGCCGGGAGTTTCGCATCTTGGTGGGGTCTGCCCAGACATACTTCGCGAACAAGCAGCCGACCAAGCTCACCGCCGTGATGACCTACTCGGACGGGAACAAGAACACCTACGGCGAGACGATCTCGCACGACCTCTCCATCTACGCCGACCTCCCGCGCGAGCTCGAGCGCGACTAGGCAGCTAAATATCGGCGCGGCTTCCGTTCCTGGCGGCAACAATGATCCGGTGGCCAGACAAGTACAGGCCCGAGGCGACCGCGGTGCACACGCGCACCGAACTGGAGATGCCCGTCCCTCCAGAGGCCGTCTGGCCTTGGCTAATCCGCGCCCAGCTCTGGCCGACATGGTGCCCCGACTTTGCCGAGGTGGTCATCGAAGGGGGAGGTCCCGACCCTCAGGCTCGGGTCGAGCTTCCGCTGGAAGACCTTCGGCGTGTCGCTGAGCTCCAGGGTCGAGGAGTTCGTAGAGTTCGAGCGAGTCGCTTGGAGCGCGAAGGCGACGGGCGTCGACGCCTACCACGCCTGGCTCATCGAGAGGCGACCCGCGGGCTGCCGCGTTCTCACCGAGGAGAACCAGAACGGGATCGCGGCGCGCCTCAACAGCACGCTCAGGCCGAAGTTCATGCCGACGATGCAGAGGGACTGGCTCGACAGGCTTCAAGAGAAGGCGAAGGGCGGCCCGCCGTAACGGCAGCTAGTCCATCAGGGGCTCTAGCGCGGCTATCGCGAGCGGGGGAATCTTCTTGAAGTTCTGCCACTCCTGGTGCGAGAGCTTGAAGAAGTCCGCGCCGAATACGAAGGTCAGGTTCTGCCCGATGTCGGGCTTCCCCCTCGGGAAGTCGGCTATGACGTGGACGCTGAAGGCCTCGTCCTCGTGGTAGACGTTCACGGCGCTGACCTGGCTCAGGAGCTTCTCCGCCGAGTAGGGCGAGTCGCGCAGGTCATTCTCGAGGGAGGCCACCATCATGCTGTAGCCTCCCATGGCGCTGTGGCTCGCCCCGCGGGTGGAGTTCCCCAGCGGCGGGAGCTCGTAGGATATCCCGTAGATCCGCGCGAGCTTGTCTAGCTCCTTGCTCTTGATGAACTTCAGGAGCGTCGGGTCGTCGTCGCCGTTCTTCGCGACGAGGTGGTGCTTGGCGAGGTGGTACCTCGCAGACATGGCGACGCTCTTGTTCACCTGCGGGGAGACCCCCACTTGTCCGTATATCACGCGCGGGCGGAAGTACTCTGGGAAGTATCCCAGCGTGAGGTCCCACCCGGCTATCTCCCTCGTGTAGACCAGGTCGTGGCTCCCCCACTCCTCCGTCTTCTTGGCGGGGAACAGGTTGGCCCCGTCGGCGGCTTCGCCCACCAGCCGCTCGAGCCTGTCCAGAAGGATCCTCCTCCTCATCGTCGACTCAACCGTCTGAGGGTCCGTCCCGAGCAGGCCAAGGATCAGTTGGCCCACCTCGGGCCCAGTCAAGGCCCTAGTCTCCTCCGTGCTTGAGACGACGAGGTCGGTCAGCCTCGTGGCGAGGAGCTCGAGGCCCTTCGCGGTGCCCCACTCACCCTTCGACAGGACTATCGTCGATATCGCCTTCCTCTTGGCGTCGTCGGTCTCCTGCCTCAAAGTGGAATCGTAGAACGCGTCGAACGCGTCCATCGCTCCGCGTATCGATTCGACTACCTTCATACCAGTTTCGCGGCCGGCGGAGGATTATATCTTTTAGGAGCGCGAACTCGATTATTCGATTGTCGAAGTCGGCCCTGCGGCCTGGCTCGGAGCATAGGATTGTTGGCAAGTCCGCCTCTACTTCATCGCCCTCCACTACACGAAGTAGAGCGCGGAAGTTTATTAGCCCGGCACCTCAAATTCGCTCCGTAGATGGTCTATTGGTATGTCTACCTCGCCCTGGGCGTGGCCGTCTCGGTCTCCTTCTGGATGTCCCTTGTCGAGGCGACCTTCCTCACCGTCAGGCCGCTCTCCCTGACGACCGAGAGCATGGGGGGAAACTCGAGGGCGACCAAGGCCCTCAAGATAGTGGGCGAGAAGACAAAGCTCGTCAGCACGACCACCTTCCTCTCGACCTTCACCGACGTCATCCTGACGAGCGCGACCGGCCTGATACTGTCGAGCGCCTTCGGCCCCGCCGGGTGGATCTTCACCGTCGTCATTGCCGCGCTCGTCATCATGGTCTTCCTCAACCTCCTCCCGAAGGCGATAGGGATCGAGAACTCGGTGCGGATGGCCCAGTTCCTCTCCCCGAGCACGGACGTGCTGCTGAAGGTGCTCTCGCCGTTCGCCCTCCCGCTCACCAAGGTGGCTAAGACCCTGTCTCAGGCGGTGGTCGGCAAGCCCGCGTACGAGGGCGAGGCGCTGGTGGAAGAGTTCGAGAGCCTTCTGATCATGCTGGAGAGGGCGGGTGAGATAGAGCCCGACTCTGGGAGGATTCTCCGGTCCGCCCTCGCCTCGTCGAAGACGACCGCGGGCGACCTGCTGACTCCCATAAGCGAGATAGTCGCCGTGAGCGTCGGCGCCGACGTCAAAGAGGCGCTCAGGCTCATGGGCAAGTCGAACCACCCCCACCTGCCCGTCTATGACGCCAAGGCGGGGTCTTACATCGGCGCCGTCACGTTCCGCTCCCTGTTCAGGGCCTTCAACTCCGAGGGCATAGCCGACGGGGCCGTCCGCTACATGGTCCAGCCCGCGAAGGTGGACGCGGATGAGACCGCCGCCGCGGTGATGGACAAGATGCAAAAGGCGGGGGTGACGATGGCGTTCGTCTCCGAGGAAGGGAAGCTCGTCGGGATGGTCACGGTGACCGACATCCTGGAGGTCATCCTGGGGACTAAGATCAGGAGAGAGGCGCACTCGGAGTCGGCCTAGCCGGTCAGATGAGGGACGCGATCAGGACCGCCACGACGCCCGTGAGGAATATCCCGTCGAACTTCCCCGCCCCTCCTATGCTCGCCACGTGGGTCCCTCCCGCGGAGATCTTCCCCAGGTTCGAGAGGTCGGCTCCTATCAGCGTGCCGAGGGTGCCGGCTATGTACGCGGTGATCGGGAGGTAGCTCATGCCGAAGGGGAGCGAGAAGAGGACAGCGGCCACCGGCGGGAGGATTGTGGGCGCGACTATACCCACACCTGCGACGTACTTGGCGACGGCGTGGACGGCCAGCGAGGTCAGGGCGGTCGCGACCAGGGCGCCCAGCCAGATGCTCGGGTGCGAATCGAGGAGGATCGCCGTCACCACCAGCGGGACCAGGGCGCCGCCGACGTTGATGGCGATGGTGGTAGTGACCCGGGCAAGGGCGTACTGGGGTATCCTGTACGTTATCCAGAAAGCCCTCACTTCGCGGACTACCACGGTCGGTCTGACGTTCTTCATCTGCCACACAGGGATGTCGACGTAGCTGCCGACCAGAGTCGCCCCCAATATGAGCAGGAACTGGAGGCGGCTGAACCCGGTCTTCTCAAAGGCGACCTCGGTCACGAAGATGAAGATGAACGCAGCGATCAGGAAGAAGATGAACGCGAGGACGTAGTCCATCGCTGTGTAGTGGCGCCTGTAGACTGGCTGTCCGTCGCTCGACGCCTTCGCCTCCTCTACGGGTGCAGTCTGGGCTCCCCGGCCAACCGCCTAAGAGTCGCCTCGGAGAAGACCTCGGCCTGGAACCTGCTCACCTCGAGCCCCGGGGCCAGCCAGGCGTCGGCGGGAAGCCCCGCCTTCTCGCAGGTCAGCGAAAGAAAGACGTCTGGGGCCAGCCCCATCTCCGTGGCGACCTGCGGGAGCAGCAGCCCGCTCGTCCCCATCCCGGACACTATCAGCCCGTCTGTCCCTACCCTCACGCTGCCGGGGAGGTCGAGGGGCTGGCAACGCAGCGCCTCGGGGGCTGTGAGCGCGCTCACCTCGACGGTCAGGGAGCCGAGCTCGTCCGCCCTCACCCTGGGGAACCTGGGGTCGCGGGTGGCGGCGCCCACCGCGGCGTGGACCACCGCCTCCCAGAGGGGCTTCACGGGGTATGGCAGCCCGATGCACCCCCTGAGGCTGCCGTCCGGATTGGTGAGGGTGACGAAGGCCCCCCGGTGGCTCTGCAGGAACCCGTCCTCGCCTTCAGGCCAAGGGGGGAGCTCGTCGCGGCTCGGGGCCCTCCTCTCCACGACGGCGGTCTCGACGGTCTTCCTCGCCATCGAGACGAGGTGAGCCCCCTGCTCCGACGAAAGCGCCACAGTCTTACCTGGTGGCCTCCCAGCCTGCCCCGCCAAAAAACCTTTTTGCGCGAAAGTGGCTTGCTCCGCCTCAGTCTCCTTAAATCACGTGCCGGCTCTCCAACCTTGAGATGACAGTCCGGAGGCCCGCGGTGGCCGGGAGCTTCTACCCCGCCGGCGAGGCCGAGCTCAAGGAGGCGGTCGACGGCTCCTACCTTCACAGGCTCGGACCTGGACGGCTCCCTCCGTTGGTCGCGCCGGGCCCCGCCCCTGACCTCAAGGCCTGCGTCTGCCCTCATGCCGGGTACGCCTATTCAGGGCCGATAGCGGCGCACAGCTTCCTGGACATCTCCCGGCTGGAGGCGCCCGGGCTGGTGGTCATCGTCGGGCCGAACCACTACGGCCTGGGAAGCGGGGTCGCGACCTACGGGGAGGGAGAGTGGGAGACGCCCCTGGGGAAGGTCCGCGTGGACCGCGACGCCTCGAAGAGGATCGTCGAGCTCGCGGGCTTCGTCGACGTCGACCCCGAGGCGCACCGGAGGGAGCACTCCATCGAGGTCCAGCTCCCCTTCCTCCAGCGCGTATACGGGGCATCGTTCAGCTTCCTGCCGATCTCGCTCGCCTTCCAGCACAAGGCCATCGCCCGAGACCTCGGCAAGGCCCTCGCGGAGCTCCTCAAGGAGGCGGACGTAAGCGCCGTCCTGATCGCGTCCTCTGACCTGACCCACTACGAGCCGGCGCCGCAGGCCAAGGAGAAGGACACCGTGCTCCTGAAGCATGTCGAGAGGCTGGACATCGACGCCTTCTACACGACCTTGGAGAGGAGGAACGTCACGGCGTGCGGGTACGGCGCCATAGCGACCGTGATGGAGGCCTGTCGGCTCCTCGGCTTCGAGAGGGGTCACGTCAACGCCTACGCCACGAGCGGCGACGTCACGGGTGAGAACGAGGCGGTCGTCGGCTACCCGTCAGTCAGTTTTTTGGAGCGCTGAGGCCCGCACCGTTCTTCCTGGCTATCTCCTTGGCCAGCTTCTTGAGGAGCTTGGCGAGCGTCTCCTGCTCCTCTTGCGTGAACGCGTCCAGCGACTCCTGAAGCGACTCGCTGTACCCCACCCGGACCCTCTCGTAGAGCGCAGCGCCCCTTGTCGTCAGCCTTATCTCCTTCCTCCTCCTGTCCTTGGAGCTGCTCTCCCTCTTCACGAGCTCCTTCTTCTCCAGCCTGTCCACCACGCCAGTGATGTTCGGGGGCGTGACGCGCAGCTCCTCGCCCAGCCTGCTCATGGGCACCGGGCCCAGGCGCGAGAGGACCCCGAGGACGGAGAACTGTTGGAGGGTGATGTCCGCCTGCGCCGCGCTCTCCGTCATCGCCCTGAGTATCGCCCTCTCGGAGCTGAGGAGGGCGAGCAGGACGCGCGACCTCTGGCCCCAGTCGTCATACGCTGGCATGCTGGACGCTCAACGGAAAAACCGTTAGCATAGTTAACCATATATACTTAATGCTATTAACCATTTAGCACGTGAAGATATGGCCGCAAGCTCGTCTGTGGGCCTGATACTCTGGAACCCCTATTCGGGGCTCGCCGCCGTCCTGCTCTCGGTCCTTCTCCTACTCGTAGGCGCGGGCCTACTCCTCTCGGGCCGGAGGCTGGCAGGGGCGCGCAACGTCCCTGCGCGCGGGAGGGCGCTCAAGGTCGTGACGGTTATTGTCTGGGCGTTCTCGATACTCCTCGTCCTCCCGCTCTTCGGCCAGATAGAGCGCAGTGAGGGCCAGTCGAGCCTCGGCATAGGCCCGGTCTTCCCCGTCACGCTCGCCTGCGCCTTCTGCTCGTTCTTCATAGTCGCCTACCTCACCCGCGGCAGCGGGGCGATAGGGGCGCTTGCAAACGGGTTCGCGGCCGCGGTTGCCGGGCCGATGGTCTTCGAGCTGCCCTTCCTACTGATAATCACACCGGTGGTGACGACCCGGGTCCCGCACCCCCTCTTCCTGTTCGTAGTGTTCCTTGTGGTCATCCTCACGACCCTCGCCCTGCCGACCTTCTCCACGAGGTTCTCCGTGACGAGGTACTCGCTCTACTCCCTGGGTGCGATGTTCGTGGTCTTCGCGGGGTGGGCCCTCCTCACAGGCTACGCCCCTCCCTCGGACACCACATCTTTCGCGTTGAACGCGGTCTCTAAGGTGTTGGGCTTCGCGGTCGTGGTCGCTTCCTTCTCGGGCGGCGCCCAGGCGGCGCGGAAAGCGGTTCCTACTCCCAAGACCTAGGGGCAGGCCTTATAGCAAGCCGCGAGCCTCGCGGGCACAGCAAAATGGTGGAGAAGGAGGGGATACTCTGGCACCCAGTGGGAGGCGGGAGGATAGTCTGCGACGCGTGCAACAGGCGGTGCTCCATACCTGAGGGCTCACACGGCTTTTGCTACGTCAGAAAGAACGTCGGTGGCAGGCTCTACCTGGCCTCTTACGGCAAGCTCGCCGCGATGCAGATCGACCCGATAGAGAAGAAGCCCTTCAATCACTTCTACCCTGGGACTCACGTCTTCACGGTCGGTACGGTTTCCTGTTCTTGGCACTGCACATTTTGCCAGAACCACGCCATAAGCAAAGAAACCGAGGTCTACGGGGAGGACGTAATGCCCGAGGACGTCCCGAGGCTGGCGTCGGAGAACGACTGCGAAGGCATAGGCTTCTCCTACAATGAGCCGACCATTTTTGTCGAGTACGTCATCGACGCGTCGAGGGAGGCCCACAAGGCGGGCAAGTACACGGTCTTCGTGACGAACGGATACGGGACCGTGGAGATGGTTCGCGCGATCAAGGGATATGTCGACGCGGTCGTGGTCGACTACAAGGGGAGCGGAGAGGAGCTCTTCCAGAGGCGGCAGACGATGACCGTGGGCGCCGAACCCATCAAGCAGACCCTGCTCGAGCTGAAGGCACAGAAGATACACACCGAGCTGACCGACCTCATCATCCCGCAGGTCGGCGAGGACCTGGACGAGGCGAGAAGGCTCTGCGCTTGGCTCTACGACAACCTCGGTCCCGACGTCCCGATCCAGTTCACAAGGTTCCACCCGGACTACAAGATGCTCGACATTCCCTCCACGCCCTACGAGCTGCTGCTGAAGCACCACGAGATAGCCACAAAGGCGGGCCTGAACTACGCCTACATCGGGAACGTCCCCGGAAGCCCGCAGGAGCACACCTACTGCCCGGGTTGCCACGAGGTCGTCATCGAGAGGCACGGGTTCGTGATAACGGGCTGGAACCTCGACGCAAACTATCAGTGCAGGGGTTGCGGCCACAAGATTCCCATCGAGGGAAAGAGGGCGACCCGGTTCCGCTATAGGGGCATCGAGTCATTCTACATCCCAAATCGACAGTGAGCCGAGCGGCATATTGCAATCTACTCTCGCGAGGGCTTGTGACGACCTATTTTCCCGTAACGCTGCTAGCTTATCAGGACGATGAACTTGCCGCGCTCTAGCGTCTTCGACTGGCTGAGGCACGCTTCCTCGGAGAAGCACACCTCTAGCTTCGGATTCTTTTCCTTCGCGATCTCCGTTATCTCTTCCTCGCTCAGCCCAGACTCAAGCAGGAATCGTAGGTAGTTCACGTCCTGCCTCAGGCTCTCATCTTCGGAGGACATATTCAGGCCTTTTCGTTAACAAACGAACTTTCGTAATATAAAGCTTTCCTCCAAATGTATCCGAATCGACAATTGCCAAGGGCGACCGTGAACCGGGCGCGCACGGCCGCCATGCCACTCTTATCTACCAGAGCCGGTCCTCGTGGCTGTCATGAAGATCAAGGAGGCGAACGTGACGGTAATGGTCACCGACATGAAGAGGGCGATCCACTTCTACGTCGACGTGCTCGGCCTCGAGCTAAAGGCGAACTACGGCGACCAGTACGCGCAGGTCGCGTCCCCCGGCGTTATGATAGGGCTCCACCCGGCGACGAAGGAAGATCCTCATCCCAAGCCTGGAAGCGTGTCCATCGGCTTCGGGGTAGAGAGCCTGACCGCTGGCGTGGTCGAGCTAAAGGCGAAAGGCGTGGCCTTCTCGCGGGTCGTGGAGGACCGGCCCACGAAGCTCGCGTTCTTCACCGACCCAGACGGGAACCCCCTCTATCTCTCAGAGACGGCGCGTTGAGGAAGCCGGTAGCGGGGCGACCCCGTCAGCCTTTCTTGCCGTCCGACCCTCGTCGCACTCGCCCCGCGAAGAAGGGGTTGAAGAGAAACGAGGATGACCAGAGATAGAACCTCAGGAACCCGATCGGGGTGTTCACCCAGAAGACTGGTAGCACGGAGACCACGAAGACCAGCCCGACGACGGCGTCCAGCTTCATCACCCTCTGGAACCTAGCCACCACCACGGGGTGCAGCGGGAGCCGGCCGTGCAGGTGGCCCTTCTCCCCGTTGACCACCATGCGCGCCAACGCCGCTTGCATAAGGAACATGCCTCCGACGTCGAGGGCGTAGACGACCGAGGCCGCGTCGGCCAAGCCGCTGGTCTGGGCGGACGTCAGGACATAGAACAGGTAGGGCTCGATGGCGACGATGAACAGCAGCACGAGGTTGGCAAGGAGCGCGAATGGAGCCTCAATCGGGAGCACGGCCATCGTCCTGGAGTACCCAAGCCAAGTCAGCACTATGATCAGGAAGCCGAAGCCGAAGAGCACGACGTTGACGGCGATGTCTTGGCCAGTCTGCGGCTGCTTCCCGACGAGGATTATCGACCCTATCGATAGGGCCAGGCCGAAGACGAGGTCGGAGAGCGACTCTATCCTGACCCTGATTCGCGGCGGACGATCCGCGGAGTCCTTCTCCGCGCCTTCCGCATCTGCCAAAGTCGAGACTCTATCACAACGCTCGCGCGAGTATTTAGATTATCCTCGTGGGTCTCTCTGGACATTCTTCCTCGTAGCCTTAAGGAAGGCCACAAGGGCGTCCGCCCTCGTTGACCACCGGCGGCCCGGCTGACGGCGCTCGCCTCCTGCTCGCAGCGACCATCGGGGGAATCGCCCTCTACGTGGTCCTTGACGCGATAGCCCAGTCCCTGCCTCCGCACTACAGCCCGATCAGCCAGGCCGAGAGCGACCTGGCTGTAGGCCCCTACGGATACGTAATGGCGGTGAACTTCGTCAACCGCGGCCTCTTCTCCCTCCTCTTCATCTACAGCCTGGCGAGGAGTGTCCCTTCGAGGGAGGGATTCCGGACCGGGCTGGGGCTCCTGGGGGTCTGGGCGGTCGGGGCGCTGATACTCGCCGTGTCGCCCACCGACGTGAGCGGGCCGGCCACCGTCCACGGCTTCGTCCACCTGGTGGTCGCGACCCTGGCGTTCCTGGGCGCGGCCATAGGCACCGTCTCGCTCTCGCGAGCGTTCCGCCGCGACCCAGCCCTCGGGGCAGTGAGCACCTACGCGATGCCCCTGGCGGTCCTCGCGCTGGCCTTCTTCTTCGTCCTCTACGGAGGGCCCGCGGTCTTCCCCCACGCCGCCGCGAAGGTTGGCGGCCTCGTGGAGAGGCTCTTCATAGGACTGGTGCTGGCATGGATGCTCACCGTCTCGGCGTCAATGCTCAGGCGCCCCGTCAGCCCTGTGGCTGCGCAATAGCGCCCCTTCGGACCTGTCAGGCTTGGACGGGCTTCGGCGGAGGCGCGACCTCGGCGCCGGGGCGGAACTCCTTCAGGAGCCTCTCGCACACGGTGCAGATCGACACCTCCTTAGGAAAGTCCTTGAACTTCACGGACCTGAGCTTCCAGGTCGGACGCCTCTTCCCCGCGGTCACCCGCGCCCTCTCCATCGCGTCGAGCTGGAGGTCGTAGTAGAAGACGCCAGCCTCCTTGAGGTAGTCGATGCCGTCGACGAGCTTGAGCCCGCTGAGCCTTGCGATGTAGCCCAGCCTCTGGTACTCCACGTCGTGGAGGTCCTTCTCGCGCTTCAGCTTGCGGTTCGTCCTCTTCTCGAACTCGTTGAGACTCTCCGCTATCGAGGCCCTCTGAGACTCGTCCATCGGGGTCCCGCTCACGCGGATGACCGCGCCCTTCCTGACCGAGAAAGAGACCTCGTCTAGCTCCCTCACGGTGCTCCGGGCCTCCTCGATGAGGGCGCTGAGGAACTGCATCGACTTGAACTGGTCCGCGTTCTGGAGCACGAAGGCGAGGTCGAACTCCTTGAAGGCATCGGGGACGCCCTCTCTCCACTTTCCCGAGTTTGCCACCAGGGCGTCCTTTGAAGCCTTGGTCGCCGTCATGTCCTTTGCGATCTTCATCTCGTCCTCGGTGTCGCCGCTGAGAGCGGAGTTGATCTCGCTCGAGGTCCTTCCGCACAGCCAACAAGCATCGTCGTCGGCGGGCGTCGGCGCTGAGACCGGATCCTTGGGCAAGAGAAACGCTCTGGCCGTGATGAATGGTGAAATAAGCGTTGCATCATCCCCTCCCGTCGTTCGGACCGAGGGACGCGACGGGAGAAAGCGATACTAATCGGCGGTCCTGCGTGGGCGGCGAGCGAGTTGACCATAAGGGTGCACGTTGCCGGCCACCTCAAGGACTACACTGGGCAGTCGGTGGAGGTGGAGCTCCAGGGCGCGAAGGACGTCTTGGACGTCGTCGCGCAGCTCGACCAGAGGGTCCCGAGCATCAGGGACCGCATCTTCGACGAGCACGACCGGACGAGGCCGTTCATCAACATCTACGTCAACGAGGAGGACATCAGGGGCCTCCAGGGGGAGTCGACGAAGACGAAAGATGGAGACGTTATCTACATCCTCCCCTCAGTAGCTGGAGGGAAAGGCTCGTTGTCAGCCGAAGGGGGTCGGACAAGATGAAGGCGCGAAGTCTCGTGATGCTGGGCACGAAGAAGGGGGCGTTCGTCTTAGAGTCGATGGACGGCAGGAGGACCTGGAAGTCGTCCGGGCCCCACTTCAAGGGCACCTCGATATTTCACGTGACGTTCGACCCTAGGACGAGGAAGATGTTCGCGACAGTTGACAATTACATCAAGGGCCCCACCATCGCGATCAGCAGGGACCTCGGGAGGACCTGGAAGGAGGGGAAGAAGCCGCCGAGGTTCCCGAAGAGCTCGGAATGGAGCGTCAAGCAGGTCTGGCACATCGAGCCGGGGGTAGAGGAGGAGACCGATGTGGTCTACTGCGGGGTCGACCCCGCCGCCCTCTTCAGGAGCGAGGACGGGGGCGAAAGCTGGGCCCTGAACGAGGGCCTCTACAACCAGGAGACCAGGAAGAAGTGGAACCCCGGCGCTGGCGGGCTCTGCCTGCACTCGGTCCTCGTCGACCCGAGGGACCCCGATACGATGCACGTGGCCATCTCTTCGGTGGGGATCCTCAAGACCACGGACGGCGGGGAGTCGTGGTCCTTCAAGAACGGGAACCTCCGCGCGGACTTCTTTCCGAACAAATACCCCGAGTACGGCCAGTGCCCGCACCACCTCGTCCGCCACCCCTCCCGGCCCGATGTGATCTACCAGCAGAACCACTGCGGCCAGTACAGGAGCGACGACAACGGCGAGACGTGGGTGGAGATTTTCGGGAACCTGCCATCGCGCTTCGGCTTCCCCATCGCGGTGGATTACAACGACCCCAAGAGAATCTACGTGGCGCCCGAGGAGTCCGGGGAGGCTCGCGTTCCCCCCGACGGCAGGTTCCTCGTCTGGGGCTCCGACGACGAGGGGAGGAGGTGGACCGCGCTGAGCGGCGGGCTCCCCAAGCGCTCGTTCTACAACGTCTACAGGGAGGGGATGGACACAGACGAGGAGGACCCGTCGGGCGTCTACGTCGGGACGGGCACCGGTCAGCTCTACTTCAGCAGAGGGGGCGCGAAGTGGACCCTCGTCGCCGACGGCCTGCCGCCGATATTCTCCGTGAGCGCGGCCAGCGCCTAGGGCGGGCCGTCGGAGAGGTTTAACGCAGGCCGCGCCGAGGACAGGGGCGGGCGTAGAGAATGGCTCAGGTCAAGATTAAGCACAGCAGGCTCTCGCGTGGCTCGAGCCTCGGCATGATCCTGCTAGGGGTCCTGACGCTCCTCTTTGTGAGCGGGTTCTTCGGGCTGATCCTGATCGCGATAGGGCTCGTCATGTACTGGTTCTACCGCCGGGGGGCGAGGAACTCACTCACGGCCGTCCGGCCTAGCGTCGCGAAGAGCGCCGCAAAATAGCGTCACAGCGGCTCCCCGGACTCCTCGTGGAGCCTCCAGATCTCGTCCTTCGGCGGCCCGGTCACCTCCTCGACCTCGCCTCCCCTTGTCAGGAGCACCTTGCCCTTCGTGAACCTGCCTATGGGCTCGGCCGACGAGCCCGCCGCGGCCGCGGCGTCGCGGACCCGAGACTCCTGGCCCTTCTTGACCGCGATCAGTAGGGTGCCTGAGCTTATCAGTTTCAGCGGGTCGACCCCCAGCTCGGCGCATATCCTCCTCGTCACCTTGGAGACGGGGATGTCCGCCTCCGAGACCTCAAGCCCCAGGCCCGACGCGGTCGCCATCTCGTATAGGGCGCCGAGCACCCCTCCTTCCGTGCAGTCGTGCATGGCGTGGACGGCCCCGGTCTCATAGGCCCGAGCGGCTTCCTCAACCACGCTGAGCTTCCGGAAGTGGCTCGCCGTCCCCGAGACCGTCTCCCTGTCGAGGCGCCCGTTGAACCTGGCGTCCGTCCCGAGGATAGCCGTTCCCTCGACCCCGGCGGTCTTGGTCATCATGAGGGTGTCGCCCGCATGCGCCCCGGCGGCGGTGACGTAGGAGTCCGCCAACGCGAAGGCCGTGGTGACGACAATGGGCCGGTGGAGCCCGGGACTGAGCTCCGTGTGCCCCCCGACGATGGCTATCCCGAGCGCCTTGGCCGTCCTGTGCATCTCGGAAGAGAGCCGCTTCACGTCCCGCTCCGACGCGTCCTCCGGGAAGAGTATCACCGACTGCATGAACTCGGGCCTGTTCCCGCTGGTCGCGACGTCGTTCGCGCTGACGTTGACCGCGTACCACCCCGCCCTCTCGCTCACTCCCGTTATCGGGTCAGACGAGACAATGAGGTACCTTCCCTTATCCTTCTCCCCGCCGACCCTCACCACTCCAAAGTCCAGGCCGAGCGCGGGCTCGACGACGATCCTCCCCGACCTCGCCCCGGTCATCCCGAAGAGGTATCTCTCCATCACCTCCGGCGGCAGCTTCCCGAGGGAGAGCCCCGGACGTTCTCGCTCTTTCAAGTCGACCGACTTGCGCGCGTCACTGCTGTCCCTTCTGCTGCTCCTTGAGCCACTTGGCTGCCGCGCTGTAGACGGGGTTGTTCCCCAGGTCTATCACGGGTATGATGACGCTGGTCTCCTTGTAGGACAGGCTGGGCTTGTACTCCAGCATCTCCGAGTACCCTACCCAGAGCCAATGGACCCTCCCGTCAAGGTTCTCCTTGGTTATCATCTCGTTCTGTGGGAACGTCTCCCTCCACATCACCAGCCCCTCGGCCCACTGGAAGTTCGGCGCGATGCTCCCCACCTGCATCCCCGTGCACCTCAGCCTGATCATGTCCTCCAGAGCGAAGCGCTGGTGCTCGTGGACGATAAGCTCCTCGTAGGGCTTGAACGAGATCTTGACCAAGACAGTCGGCGACGTGGTCGTCAGGCGCTTTTAACTTTCTTCAGCGCTCTAGGAGCGAGCGGTGCAGGAGGATGGGCGCGTCGTAGAAAAGCGCGATCGCGATGGCGTCGGAGGCCCTATAGCCGCGGAGCAGCATCTCCTTCCCCCTCCCGACGAACTGGAGGTCGGACCTGAGCACGCTCCCTGAGGGGTAGACCTCGATCCCCGCGAGGTGGAGGCCCTCCTTCTCCGCGAACTCCTCAATCATGTTGTAGACGGAGGGGATGGAGGAGCGGTCGCCCTTGTCGAACCTCGACATGTGCATCGCGGTCTCGCCGGAGAAGGCGCGCATGGTGAACATGCCGTCCGGCTGGGCCTTTAGGAGGACGAGCCCCTCGAGGCCGTCCTCATCAGCGAACCCGACCTCGGCGACCTTGACTGCGACGAAATCCGTGACCTTCGTCTCGGCCATGACGGGAAATTGGGTTTGGCCTTCTAATAAATCCTTACGGCTGGGGTGAGAGCTCCCTCTTGACGGCCTTGATCATCTCCTCGGTCACGGAGAGTCCCTCGCGCAGGTCTGCCGGCCTCTCGTACTTGATCCCGACGGTGATCATGTTCACGTAGCCCTGCAGCTCCTTCATCCTCGGCATCGTCCCGGGCTGCTCGCGGGCCAGCCTGCCGATCGCGTTGTTGAGCGCGAAGATGTCTTGGAACGAGCGGTCCTTGGACGCCTCGTCGCCTCCGATCGCCGTCTCCGCGGAGGACTTCACTTGGTAAAAGGCGGCCTCTATGTCGTCGACTCTTGTCATTCGCTAGCTCAGCCGGGTTCGAGCGCCAGCGAAATGCGAGACGGCGCGAGCGTCACTTTGGAGCCGGTGCGGGCTGCTGGGCCTGCGGCTTGTTGACCTGCTTGTTGACCGCGTCGGCAAGGTAGTGTCCCTTGACCGTGACCTTGACGTCCTTCACGCCCTTCACCTGCTGGGCGTAGTTCTTCATGTCCTGCGATATCTTCAGGGCGAAGATGGGGGGGCAGTAGGGGGTGGTCGCGTGGTACTCGATCACTACGTTGCCCTCGGTGACCTCGAGCTTGTCGATGAGGTTCATCTCGACGATGGGCATGCCTATCTCGGGGTCCACGACCTTGGCGAGCTGGCGCTGGACCTCCTTCAGGTCGACCTCCTCGACTGCGGACATTTCAGAGTCGAAGCGTTTTCGGAGTTATTTAGACGTTGGGGCCTCACGGAGTTCTAGCCGTATATCCCGCCGCGCTCGCGACGGACCTCCGGGAGCCCTTCTTCCGGCCCCTCCCTCTCCATCTCCTTGGCCCGAGCCACCAGCTCTCTCAGGTCGACGTCGAACCCGAGCATCTTCGAGAGGACGCCCAGTATCTGGATCAGCGAGCGCGGGTGCGGGCGGGGCTCCCCATGGTCGACCCCGACCTTGTAACCCCTCATGCCGTAGTCCGCCGCCATCCCGACCACGAGATTGGGGAAGAACGGGCCAGGCTCGCCCTTCGTGATGGTCACGCCGAGCCCTACGAGCTCCTCCACGGCCGCCGCGTCGGCGGCGAACCCGACTGGCTTGAGCGGTGCCCCGGGAGCCACCGGCGACTCGGACCACCTCGCGCCCACGGAGACGACCTCCTTGGCCCCCAGCTGGCGGGCGTAGGAGAGGACGCTGTGGGCGAACTCCTGCTGGTCGTCGAAGGGGGAGCCGTCCCCGGCCAGCATGATTATCCGTCGCTTCCCTGACCACGAATAGAAGCTGTCGGAGCGGAGCTTCGCGAGCCCGTCGTCACCGATAGCCACGTCGGCGGGGAGCGAAGAGGAGTACAGGGTCGCGAACCTCTTGAACTCCAGCTTCCGGAGCAGGAACCTTGAGAGCTCCCTCGCGTGCGAGTAGAGAGGCTCGTACTGGGGCGCCATCGTAGAGAGCGCGACGAGCAAGACCGAGTCCTCGACGGCGGGCTTCCACTCGACCTCTAGCCTCTCCCACATCGCGACTACGGAAGTTTGAGCGCCGCGCCCGATAAAAGAGCATCGATTCTCAGTGCCGCGCTCGGCCGTCCTTCGCGGCTATCATGTAGTACCTGCCCTTCCAGCGCTTGAGCTCGACCTCCGTGCCGAGGCAGCGGGTGAGCTTCCTGCTCGTGAGCGTCGCCCGGATCTCCCCCGAGCTGACGACGCGCCCCTCCCTGAGAAGGAGGGCGTGGGTGAACCCCGGCGGGACGTCCTCCGTCCGGTGCGTCACCTCTATGAAGGACGGACCGCCACTCCTCGAGAGGAGAGGCTCCAGGCCGTCGAGGAAGCTCTCCCTCGAGGCGATATCGAGCCCTTCGCAGGGCTCGTCGAGGATGAGGAGCCGCGGCCTCGCCATCATCGCCCTCGCGATGGCGACCTTCTGCCTCTCCCCCTGCGAGAGCTCCGAGAGCGTCTTTCCAACCTGCGCGGCGCACCCCATCGCCGCGAGGAGCGACTTTGCCCTGGAGACGTCGGTCGCCCCGACCTTGCTCCACACCCGGGTCGAGCCGAACTTCCCGCTCACGACCAGGTCGACCACCTTTTCGTCGCCTCCGATCATCCAGTCCAGGTAGGAGCTGACAAGGCCCGTCTCTGTCCTGATCTCGCGGAGGTCGGCGCTCCCGAACTTCCTCCCGAGGACGGAGACCGACCCGCTCGACGGCCACCTGTACCCGTTGATGATGCTCAGGAGGCTCGTCTTCCCGGAGCCGTTCGGGCCTATCACGACCCAGTTCTCGCCGGGCATCACCTCCCAGTCGACGTGGCTCAGCACCCTCTTCCCCTCGAGCACTAGGCTGACGTCCGACATCGAGACCACGGGGCTAGGGCGGGCCATCGGGCTATGACCGGTGCGCCCTCGTAAACGCTTTAACCTTGGTCCGCCCACCGCCCGGGAAAGCAATAACAACGTCGGCGGAAGGGGAATGGCGAGTTGGACCTAGTCGAGCTGGCCAAGTCCCTCATCCGGTTCAGGACCGAGATACCGCCCGGGAACGAGGAGGGTTGCGCCCGGCACATCCACGACCACCTCGCGGACTTGCACATCCAAGGGGCGGAGCTCCGTCTCGACAGGTTCGAGGCGGGACGCGCCAACCTCGTGGCGAGGTTCGGCCCCCGCGAGCCGGGCCTCCTGCTCGGCGGGCACATCGACGTCGTGCCCGCGGGAGACCAGTCCGCCTGGTCCGTCCCTCCGTTCGAGGGGGTGGAGAAGGGCGGGAGGCTCTACGGGAGAGGCGCCGCGGACATGAAGACGGGGCTCGCCGCCATCCTCAAGGCCATCGAGGCGACCTCGAAGAGAAAGATGCGCCGCGGCCTGCTTTTCGTCGCCACCTCAGGCGAGGAGGTGGGGTTCGAGGGCCTAAAGGCGCTCTACGCGCGCGAGCTCATCCCGGAGGGGGCGGCGAGGCTAGGGGTGATGGGTGAGCCGACCAGCCTTCGGCCCGTCCGCGCCCACAAGGGCCTGGCCGACTTCCGGATAACCGTGAGGGGGAGGAGCGGCCACGCGAGCAAGCCGGAGCTGGGGGTGAACGCCATCGAGAAGTGCGCGACGATAGTCGAGGCGGTCTCCGCCTGGAGCCGCGGCCTGAGCAAGGCCCCTGACAGAGACCTCGGGAGCACCATCGCGACATCGACGGTGGTCAGGGGAGGGACCAAGAGCAACGTGATACCCGACTCGTGCGAGCTGATAGTGGACTCGCGGTGGGTGCCAAAGCACGGGACAGCCTTCGTCGAGAAGGGCCTGAACTCCACCATAGCCGCCCTCAAGAGGAAGGACCCCTCCCTGGACGCCCGGGTCGAGCTCATGTACGACAGCCCGGCGCTGAAGCTCCCCCGGAGCCACCCGGCAGTGAGGCTCGCCGAGTCGCTCAGCGGGCTCGAGTCCGAGGTGGCCCCCTACGGCACCGAGGCGGCGCTCTACGCGGAGCACGGCATCCCTTCCTTGGTCCTCGGCCCCGGAAGCCTGAGGCAGGCGCACATCGTCGACGAGTTCGTCGACCTCGCAGAGGCGACGAAGGCCCTCTCCATCTACAGCAGGATGATCGAGTCGGTCTGCGTTGCCTAGCCGCGCTCAGACGAAGGCAAATAGGCTGCCGATGACGAACAAGACCCCGGCCGCGACCGCCCCTATCACGAGCGTCTCCAGACCGCTCCTCAGGGGCTTGCGCTTCACGATCCGTCCCTTCCATTCCCCCGCCGCGAAGAGGAAGGTCAGGGAAACCGCGACCGAGGCTACGACCGCGGAGGACCTGGCGAACGCGAGGTAGGGTGCGAGGGGGACGAACGAGCCGACCAGGAACGAGAGCCCTATCACCGCTCCCAGCTTGTAGGGGTTCTGCAGGTTGTCCCTATGGACGTGCAGCTCGTTGGTGAGCATGTCCTCGAGGAACTTCCCCTTGTCCGACAGCAGCTTGGCCACGACCATGTCCGCCTCTTGCTCCGTCAGGCCCTTGTCCATGTAGATCCACTTCATTTCTGACTTCTCTTCCTCTGTCTCGTACTCCATCTCGTAGGCCTCTCTGTCCGAGTCGGCCTTGAAGAGGTCGTGCTCGGACCGCGCGCTCAGGATCCCTCCGAAGAACATCGAGACTGTGCCCGCGAGCATCGCGGCCAGCCCGGCGAACCGAATGAGCGAGTCGCTAGAGACCGCGCCGCTGAACCCCGTGAGGAACGCGAGGTTGGTCACCAGCCCGTCGGCCAACCCCAGCGCGGAGGCCGAGATCAGGCCCCTCCCCGAGATGTGCGGGTGCCGCTCCACGTACGCGTCGTGCGCGATAGTCTTCGACTCCTGCGAGGAGCCCACGTCGCCGGGCGGAGCGGAGCGAGGGGCTCCCGCGGCGGGGTCGCGCTCTTCTTCCATCCAGGAAAACGCCGCCTGCGAGCCCTCAGACCTTATAGGCGTTTGGTGACCTTCATTTTTATAACGCGGGGCGAAAGGGACCCACTCCTACATGTCGCTCATGGATAGACGGGGCGAGTACTCCTGGCCGAAGACAGCCCTCGCGGACGTAAGCATGATACTGGACAAGGGGGTCGTGTCGCTCGACGAGGACGTCGGGCTCACGGTCGGCTTCCGCGTCGTGGGAGGGCTGCGGGAGTCCTTCACCCCCAACGTCTGGACGATCGCCTGGGAGGACAATGACAAGCTGGTGAGGCTCATGATGGACACCACGGTCTCCTCGGGGAAGAGGCTCGCAACCTCCGGAAGGGAGGTCAGGAGGGCGAGGTTCTACTGGAGCAGGGACCCCGACCTCCCCTACAGGATCTGGGCTGCAGTGGTGCACGAGGACGGGGGCGCCCCGATCATCCCGGCCAGCGTGGAGGACGCAAGGTCGAAGTTCCTCGACGTCACCAAGAGGTTCGATATCCCAGCCAAGTCCCTCGGCAGGGGTGCCCACAGGCTGGCGGCGAGCGTCAACGTCGCCTGGGGGCGGAGGGTGTACATCGAGAAGGGCAAGACCTCGGGCAAGTCCAAGCCCGTCGAGGTCAAGGTAGAGTGAGCGAGGAGGACTCCACCGTCCAGAAGGTCGAAGTCAAGTGGGTCGAGGACGACCTCTTCCTCGGCGTTGACGAAGCCGGTCACTCCGTCGCCTTCGACTCGGCGCTGCCGACACCTACAAGGCCGAAGCCTCACCCGAAGGGGATAGGCCCGATGAACGGGCTGCTCAGCTCGCTCGGCGCCTGCACGGGGATGGACGTCGCGGCAATCCTTCAGAAGCGGAAGCAGAAGGTGGGTTCGCTCAGGATCGAGGTGTCCGGAAAGCGCCCAAAATACGGGCATCCCAAGCCCTTCACGGAGATTCACCTGAGATACCTCGTCGCCGGGACCTCGCTGGAGGAGAAGTACGTGAAGGAGGCGGTGACCGACAGCGTCACGAAGTTCTGCAGCGTGGCAGCGACCATCAACGAGAAGGCCAAGATATCCTTCTCCTACGAGATAGCCCGCGCCTAGACCGTGAGGACTATCTTCCCAAAGTGCTCGCTCTTCTCCATCCGGACCTGCGCGTCCCTCGCCCTGCTCAGGGGCATCGCGACGTCCACGACGGGCCTCAGCCTCCTCTGCTTGAAGAGCTCCAGCACCCTGAGCAGCTCCCCGCTCCCTCCCATGTAGCTCCCGAACACCGTGATCTCCCTGCTGAAGACGTACCTGAGGTCGGTGACCGCCTCGTATCCGGTGGTCGCACCGCAGGTGACTACCCTGCCGCCCTTCGCGACCGACCTCAGGCTCTCCTCCCACGTCGCCTTGCCGGGGTGCTCCACGACCACGTCCACGCCCCTCCCCTCGGTGTACTTCCTCGCCTCCTCGGAGACCTTCGCGGTCTTGTGGTTGACCGTGTGGTCGGCGCCGAGCTCGACCGCCTTGGCGAGCTTGGACGCGCTCCCGGCGGTCGCCATGACATTGGCGCCGAAGGCCTTCGCCACCTGGATGGCCGCGATTCCCACGCCGGAGCCCGCCCCCAGGACCAGCACCGTCTCGCCAGGCTGGACCTTGGCCTTGGTGACCAGCATGTGGTATGCCGTAAGGAAGACCAGAGGGACCGACGCCGCCTGGACGAAGTCCATCCTGGCGGGCTTGGGGAGGACGTTCCTGGTCGGAACGACCACGAGCTCCGCGTACCCCCCGTCCGCCTCGTTCCCGATCACGGAGTAGCGCCGGCACTGGTTGTCCGCCCCGCTCAGGCACCTCTCGCACCTGCCGCACCCGACCCCCGGACTCACTATCACCTCCATCCCCTTCCGCAGCTCCTTCTCGTGCGGAGGGACCTCCTCGACCACCCCCGCGATGTCGCACCCCGGGATGTGCGGGAGAGGGGGCTTGGAGTACGGCGGCCCTATCCGCCCCCAGATGTCGAGGTGGTTCAGGGCGCAGGCCTTGACCCTGACCAGCGTCTCCTCGGGGGTCCTCGGGACGGGGTCCGGCGCGTCCTCGTACTGGAGGACCTCCGGGCCTCCGTGCTGGTGGAATCTGACCGCCTTCACGGCCATCCCCGCACTGATCCTCCCTTATACGAGCATCACTCTGGCGGGCGCAGGCGCGTGAAGAGGAGGCCAAGTGCGAACCCGCCGGCCACGCCGAAGACGTGGGCGTAGTCGTTGACGCCCGGCCCTGCGCTCGCGATCAGGATGAAGACGGCATATACCAACGCGAGCGCGATGTTGGCGAGGTTGCGGTTCCTCGCGGCGTAAGACCCTATCAGCCCGAAGATCGCCCCGGAGGCCCCTCCCGTCAGGACGTAGGGCGGGAGGAGGAAGAGCGAGACTGCGTTCCCGAGGAGCCCCGTTCCGAAGTATATCGCCAGGTACTCGCCCCTCGAGTAGGAGATCTCGTTCAGCCTCCCGAAGTAGTAGAGCGCTATCATGTTGAAGCCGATGTGGTAGATGTCGAAGTGGACGAACATCGCCGTGAAGACCTGCCAGTACGCCCCGCCGAAGAACGAGGAGCCGGTCTGCGAGAGCGCCGAGTACAGGGGGTCGCCCCCCACCTGGAGCGCGACGTAGACGACGACGTTCGCGGCCATCAGGGAGTACGTCACGAGCATCGAGTACCGCTGCCCGTATTGCATCGGGGAGGGGAACATCAACGGGCCTTGAGACGCCGGGCCTTCGTTTGCTTAAGAACGCTTAGGGAAAGCCGAATACTTTCACTCAACTCTCCTAATCACGGTTATATACGAAGAGCGCCGGAAATTTTCTTCTGCGATGAGCTTCCATCACTCTCTCTTCAAGAACGAGAGCGTGCTCGTCCCTGAGTACCTCCCGGCCACGACCCCGCACAGGGGGGTCCAGATGAGGGAGCTGGAGGCCTACTTCCAGGGCGTGGCAGAGCGCCCCCAGAGCGTCAGCCAGAACGTGCTGCTCTACGGGCCCGTAGGCTGCCATAGGAGGGGGCAACTCGTTTTGATGTTCGACGGGTCGCTCAAAGGTGTGGAGGATGTATCCGAAGGAGACTTGTTGATGGGTCCCGATAGCGCACCAAGAAGAGTGCTCGAGACGGTACACGGCTTTGGAAAGATGGTCGAAGTCCGACCAACAAAAGGGAAATCGTTTGTAGTCTCAGAAGATCACATCCTGACAATCATACAGACGCGCTTGAAGAAACATCCGCGGAAACCATCCGAAGATACCGAAGGGATGATCAAAGATATCCGAGTAAGCGAGTTGCTAAAGGCCGCAAAATGGCGTATTGGCCACAAGGGACTTTACAAGTTGCTGAGGACTGGGGTCGACTTCCCGCAGATCCCGACGGGGCCCATTGACCCCTACTTCCTCGGCGTGTATCTTGGGGACGGAAGCAGTGCAAATGGCCTTCACAGCGTCACTTCAGCCGACCCAGAAATCGTGGCTGTCGTAAACGGCCAATCTGAAAAGTACTTGTTGAAAGTACACCAGTATCCGGCAGGTCAAGCCCAACAATATTATCTCACACCAGGACGGACGGGCGGACAAACGCTGCGAAATGGGCTGGCTAGAGAGCTCATAGCTTTAGAGCTCTACAAGAAAACAGGCGAATCGAAATTCATTCCACCTCAGTATAAATTCGGATCAAGAAGCACGCGCCTAGAAGTTCTAGCTGGGATATTGGATACAGACGGTAACTTGGATAACGGATGCTACGATTACGTGTCGGAATCAAAACAGCTTGCTGAAGATGTAGCGTTTGTAGCTAGAAGCCTTGGGTTCTACGCTTTTCTCCGTGAGAAATACTCATACGACCAATTTGGTCATGGAGGTTTGTATTGGCGCGTCGGAATCTCAGGCGATGTGTCCAAGATTCCTACTAAAGTTGCTAGAAAACAGTCGCCACCACGAAGACAGAAGAAAAGCGTCCTTAGGACAGCCTTCACGCTGAAACCTCTTGGGGAGGAAGAGTACTTCGGTTTCAGAGTTGATGCTGACCAGCGATATCTCTTGGATGATTTCACGGTAACACACAATTCCGGCAAGACGATGCTGGCGAAGAAGCTGGGCCTGGCGCTGGAGAAGAAGGCCGCGACCTACGGCAACCGCGTCAAGTTCCTCCACGTGAACTGCAGGATCGACAGGTCGCTGGTGGCGATATTCAACAAGGCGCTCCGGAGCCTCGGGCACGTCTACCCGTCGAGGGGGCTCAGCTTCGAGGAGCTGCTGCAGGCCCTCTTCGAGGAGCTGAGGAGGGACAGGGTGCACATGCTCGTGGCCTTCGACGAGGTCGACGCCCTGGTCGAGTCCGACCCCTCCTCGCTCTACACGATAACCAGGATCAGGGAGATATCGCCGGACACCCAGGCCTTCTCCTCCCTCCTAATCTCAAAGACGCTGGACTACGTGAAGATGGTCGACCTGAGCACCCTCAGCTCGCTCCAGCGCAACGCGATATCGCTCGAGCCATACTCCGCCGAGCAGCTCTACGACATACTCCTCGCCAGGAGCCAGCTCGCGTTCCGCGAGGGGTGCGTCGATGACGCGTCGCTCCAGATGGCCGCGGAGTTGGCCAGCATCTACGGCGACGCGCGCTACGCGATCGACCTGCTCCACAGGGCGGGCAACAAGGCGGAGATGGCCGACTCGGGCAAGG
>JAPCJO010000046.1 GCA_027886905.1 Nitrososphaerota archaeon | reverse complement strand
GGGTCTCCTCCAGCGGGGTGCGCTCGTCGAACCTGTGCATGTAGTAGATGTCGATGTGGTCCGTCTGCAGCAGCCTCAGGCTCTCGGCCACCTGCGACACGATGTGCTTGCGCGAAAGCCCGGCGTCGTTGGGCCCGTCGCCCATGTCGCTGCCCACCTTGGTCGCGATCACGAACCGGTCGCGGTCGCCGTGGACCGCCTTGCCGATTATCTCCTCCGACCGCCTCCCAGAGTAGACGTTCGCAGTGTCGATGCTGTTTATCCCTAGGTCGATCGCCTTTCTAATGACGCGAATCGCAGTCGGCTCGTCGGCGTCCCTGCCGAAGTTGTTGGTCCCCAGCGTCATCCGAGAGACTCTGAGGCCTGTCCTTCCGACTTGCGCGTAATCCAACTGGAAGCGAACTTCACGGGCCGCGCTAGAAATCCTTTTTGCCGCGACGGGCCGATCAGCCCGAGGGTCGGTCTGCCTGCGACCGAGGCGGTGCCTGCGCCTGCGCGGTGGGCCCGTCGGTCCTCTCGAGGTCGTCGAAGAGGTTCAGTAGCATCCTCCCCATCGGCGTGACCTCGTAGAGCTTCACCGTCCCGTAGGCCGCCTGCTCCTTGACGAAACCGTACTTGTTCAAGATCTGGACGTGCCGGTCGACCGTCTTCCAGTCCACCCCGAGCTCTTCCGCGAGCTGCAGCCTGTCTTTTGGAGTGGTCAAGGTGTTGAGCACCTTGATTCGCGTGGCTCCGCCTTTCATCTTCATGAAGAGTTCGAAGACGTCGGACCCGAAGCCCATCTCGCTGTATCGCGCCCTCACCCTTCCCCTCCACACCCACATCCCTCCCAGCACGATCCAGCACACGGGTGCAAGAAGCAGCGAGGAGGTCCGTACCTCCCTCAGCAGCGCCTCTCCTTGCAACGACGAAGAAAGGGTGTAGAGGATCGACGAGCCCGAAGCGCTCCCGAACGTCGCCTGGCTCTGCGTCGTCGCGGTCACCACGGTGGCTGAGCCGGTCACTGTAGTGGTAGAACTGGTCACTGTAGTAGTGGCAGTGACCGTCGTCGTCTCGACCTGCGTGGTCGTCGACGTCGCAGTCTCGGTGGACGCGGCTGACGTCGTCGTGGTCGTAGTCGAGGTCGAGGCGGCCGTGGTCGTCTCCGAGGCCGTGATAGAGGTCGTAGAGGCCACGCTGGCGGTTGGTGAAATCCCGACCACCCCCCAGCCGGCGAGGATGGTGGTCGCGGTCGCGACGAACAGCAGCGCAGCAAAGGCGACCCTGAACCTGTTCAAACCCGCTACGAAGCTTCGAAAACCACGTTTTCATGATAAATACTTATGTCCGAACGCTCGGACAAACCCTCATCATAACGGCCGCCTCCGATGCGGACATGCCCTCTAGAAAGATGCTGGCCGCCGTCGTCTTGCTCCTCGTTGTCGCGGGCGGGATGCTCGTGGGGCTAACAAGGCCGACTTCGTCCGGCTCGGCCGAGACCCTTTCAGCCGGCTCAACGCGAGGCCTCTCCGTCCCCGTCTTCGGGGGCCTTGGCTCGCTCTATGGGGTGGCTTCTTCGGCGGGCGGCAACTATCCCACCTATGCCGCTTCGACCACCACGGTGATCGGCACCGCGACCACCGTCACCACGGAGGCGATGTCCGCGAGCACCACGACGGTGGGCGGTCCAGCGGAGGGGAGCACCATCGTACTCCAGGGGGACTCGCAACAGCAGGGGGGCTCCCAGGCCCCGGCCGCTTCCCTCTCCCCTTCCACGACTACCAACGGGAGCCGCGACATCGAGTTCTTCACCAACATCACCCTCCAGGCGGCCTCCGCCTCGACCGCCTTCACCAAGGCCACCGCGGTGGCCTACTCGGTCGGGGGGTACGTCGCCGATTCCACCGAGAGCAACGCCACCGCCCTTGTCGTGTTGCGGGTCCCGGCCGCGAACTACGAGGACGCCCTCGCGGAGGTGGAGGGGCTCGGAACGCTGGTCAGCCTGAGCTCGTCCAGCAACGACGTGACGGTCCAATACACGGACTTGAACGCGACCCTGCAGTCGCTGCAGGCGGAGCAGGCCTCGCTGCTGGCTATACTCAGCGAGTCGACCAACATCAACTCGACGCTGAACGTGGAGTCCAGGATCCAGAGCGTCGACCAGCAGATAAACTCGGTCCAGAGCCAGATACTCCAGACGAAGACCCTCGTCTCCTTCGCGACCATCTCCGCCCTAATCGAGGAGAAGGCCCCCGCCCAGCCGCTCGCGCTCAAGCTCACCGCGACACCGCGCAGCGGGAACAGCCCTCTCAGCGTCACGTTCAACGCGGTGGTGAAGGGCGGGGCGCAGCCCTACATCGTGAACTACAACTTCGGCGACGGCTCCTCCTACCAGGGGCAGGCGCTGATACACACCTTCGTCCAGCCCGGGCGCTACAACGTCACAGTGACGGTCACGGATGCCTCGGCCAACGTCACGGAGGCTTGGACGGTCGTGAACGTCTCCGCTCCCCCAGCGGGCTCGGCCCTGGGCGGCTTTCCAAACTTCGTCGGCGGGCTCTTCCTCCAGGTGGTCGAGGGGATAGTTGAGGTAGCCGTCGTGGTGGTCCCGATAGCGGCCGCCCTCCTGATAGTCCTCCTTCCGCTCCGGCGCAGGCTCGGCCTGTCCTCTCGTTCGTCTCACCAGGGCGGAGGGGCGGACAGGGCCTCTTGAGGGGCGCCGTAATACACTAAAATCAGCCGGACTTTGCTCCTCCCCCTGATGAAGAAGCCACGCGGAGGCGCACCGACCGCTTACGAGGTCAGGGAGCTCAGGGCGGCCGACCTCGGCAAGGGCTTGGTCGAGACGCTGGGGAACCTGAGCACCACCGGCGGGCTCACGTCCGCGGCGGCTCGGAAGGTCCTGAGGACGATGAGGCGCTCTCCGCTCTACCACGTCCTCGTGGCCGTTGGCTCTGACGGACAGGTGGTGGGGGCGACGACCCTCCTCATCGAGCAGAAGTTCATCCACGGAGGTGGCCTCGTCGGGCACATAGAGGACGTGGCTGTCAGAAAGGGGCACGAGGGGAGAGGGGTGGGAGGATCCCTCGTCAAGGCGGCCGTAGAGATGGCGGAGGAATTGGCCTGCTACAAGTGCATCTTGGACTGCAAGGACGAGCTGGTGGGCTTCTACGAGAAGCTGGGATTCCGCAGACACGACGTCGGCATGCGGATAGATTTCAAGCGAGGCCCGCGGTAAGCCGCAGCCCGGCGCTGGATGGCTAGAGCGAATAGCCGCAGTTGGGGCACTGGTACCTGATGACTTCGCCCCTTCCTTCCACCTTCTCCATGAAGCCCGACCTGCAATTGGGGCACAGGACCTCCATGGGCTCCGCCTTGTCGTCTCGCAGCAGCGCGTTGAGCAGTGGTGCCCTCCCAACCGAAGACCCGCCGTCCAGGTCCGCCAGGGTGACCCAACCCAGAAACTTGTCACCCTCGAAGACGCCGAGCCTGGTGATGCCCGCCTCGAGCAGCCTTCGCTTCGCCTCCTTCGTCGAGGCGTTGGCGTCGATCTTGAAGAATGGCGACATCACTTCCTTGACGGTCACGTCTTCGGGTTTCCTGTTGAGGGGGACGAAGCGGCGGAGTATCCTCCTGTCGGTGATCATGCCGACGGCCTTGTCCCCGTTGAAGACAACCGCCCCCGAGGAGCCTGCGTCGTTCATTATCTTCGAAGCCTCGAGGACGCTGGTCGAGGCGTTAACCCTCTCGACGTTGGTCTGCATCACATCCCTCACCTTGGCCAGCTATCCCACTCTCGTGCCTCCACGGGGGCGCTGGGAATAATCAACCTTTCCCAAGGCATCACGGCGATTTTAGCGCGGACGTGGTAAGTGCGCACGAAGGCCCGCCGCGAAAGCGCTAAAGCCGACCTTTGAGGCGAGCCGCACATGAGCGGCAGCGTCCGGACCGACAGGTACAGGGTCAAGGAGGGGGAGAAGGTCAGCCTGGTCGCGTGGTCGCCCGACGACACCTCCGGGTTCCGCGGCGGCGAGGCGGAGGGCCTCGTCGAGTCGAAGAAGCTGGCCATGAAGCTCGAGCGGCTCCAGGAGGTCCTCTACGCCGAGCACGAGCACAAGGTCCTGATAGTCCTGCAGGCGATGGACACGGGCGGCAAGGACGGCACCATAAAGAAGGTCTTCGAGGGCGTGAACCCCCAGGGGGTGAGGGTCGCGCACTTCCGCACGCCCACCCCGGAGGAGAGCGACCACGACTTCCTGTGGAGGGTGCACGCGCAGGTGCCGGGGAGCGGGGAGATGGTCATATTCAACAGGAGCCACTACGAGGGGGTGCTCATCGAGAGGGTCCACGGCCTCGTCCCGAGGAAAACCTGGCTGCGCCGCTACAAGGAGATCCAGCACTTCGAGCACCTCCTCCACGAGGACCACACCGTCGTCCTGAAGTTCTTCCTCCACATAGGCAGGGAGGAGCAGAAGAGGCGCCTCGAGGAGCGGCTGACCGACCCCTCCAAGCAGTGGAAGTTCAGCCTCTCGGACATGCAGGAGAGGAAGTTCTGGAGCCAGTACATGAAGGCCTACGAGGACGCTCTGCAGAAGACGAGCACGGAGTCGTCGCCGTGGTACGTCGTCCCGGCGAACAAGAAGTGGTTCAGGGACGTCCTGGTGTCGAGCATCATCGTGGAGAGACTCGAGGAGCTCGGGATGGAGTACCCAAAGCCGTCCGCGGACCTAAAGTCGGCCGTTATCTAGGCACGCTACTTCGTGACCAGCACCGAGCAGCCTGCATAGTGCAGAATGCTGTTGGCCACGCTCCCCAGGAGGAGCTTCTTGAAACCCCCGTTTCCCCGCGTCCCCACGACTATCAGGTCGGCGCCGTCGTGCTCAGCGAGCTGGACTATCCCCTGATACGGCGAGACCAGGTCGGTGACGAGCTCGTCCTTCGCGTTCGAGACGCCCGCGTCCTTCGCGAACTTGACCGCCTTGGCCAGCAGCTGCTGCGCGGCGTCCTGCGCGTCCTCTTCTATCTTGTCCGTGGGGACAGCGGACCCTGGCACCCCCATCGACCAGAACAGCGTCGGGATGTAGACTACGTGGGCTACGCGCAGCTCGGCTTTCAGGTGCTTGGCTAGGTCCACCGCCGCCTCGAGCGCCCTCTGGGCGTTCTGGGAGCCGTCGACCGCCACGAGGATGCGCCTGACCTCCAGGCCCTCGTCCTCCTTCTTCCCTCTGGGCCTGACGACCAGAGTGGCACACGGCGCGTGCTCCGAGACGCCGCTCGAGACGCTTCCCATCGCCGCCCTCCTAAAGCCGCCGAGCCCCCGAGTTCCCATCACTATCAGACCGACCTTCTCCTCAGACGCGTACTCGACGATCGTGTTGACGACGGAGGCGCGGTCCTGGGGTATCTCCTTCTCGGAGACCACGACGCCCGCCTTCTTGAAGACCGATGCGGCCTTGTCGACGTTGTCGTCTGCCTTGTTTATCAGGCGCGAGTAGTACTCTCCTTCGAGCGGGGCCGGCCTCCCGCTTATCGATGGAATCGCGCTCATCACGGTCACCTCGGAGTCGTAGCTCCTCGCGATCTGCGCCGCGAGCGCCGCGGCCTGCTGTGAGTTCTGCGACCCGTCGGTCGCCAGAAGGATACGCGAAAAAGGGTTCGCGATGGGCTTCGACATCTGGGCGCCTTGAAATCGGGGAGCTATTTTAGCGTAGAGCGAGGTCGACCCGCGAGGCCGTTCACCACGGGTCAACTCTCTTGGCGCCTCTGGCTAAAATGCGAGCTCGGCCGTAGAGGCTCGCGGTGAGCATGGGAGAGTCGGTCCTCCATCTTCGCATGAAGGAGAGCGTGTCGAAAGAGCTGGCCGAGGAGGGCTACTCGGTCTTCTTCGAGCCGCCATACGCGCCTTCCAGGTTCCTGAGCTGGGTCTCCTATCGCCCCGACCTCTTCGGGATAAGGGCGAGCCCCGAGAGGCAAGAGTACGCGCTGGTCGAGTGCGAGACCAAGCCTTCGGTGAGGAGGCTGGCCTCGAAGAACTTCATGAGCCTGGACGTCCAGACAAGGCTGAACTCCGAGCTATCGCTGAGGAGGATACTGGTCGTCCCTCGGGGGACGCTCGCCCGCCTCGACCCTTCCGTGAGGCGCTCGTGGGAGACATGGATCTATGAGGGCAGCGGCTTTCAGAGGTTCCAGATGGCCTGCGAGACGACGCCGACGACCCTCCGCCCTTGAGCGGCCGGCCGCGAACCGCTTTTTACCTCAGCTCCACGCTCCCCACGCGTTGCCCCGGCAGGAGAACCTGGATAGTGTGCGCGCTTTCTTCGAGAGGGTCATGAACGCGGGTGACGCGGCGAGCCTAGAGAGCTTCGCCCACCGCGACGTGCTCGTCCCGCAGTCAGCGCCGGGGATCGAGAGCTTCAGGAGGCTCATGGCCGAGACAAGGGCCACCTTCGCCAACCCGGAGTACAAGGTGATGGACACGGTCTGCGGAGGCGAGAAGGTGGTCGTGAGGTTCTCCGCGAAGGCGACGCACGCTGGCAGGTACATGGGCCTCCCGGCGAGCGGACGTGTCCTGAACCTCTGGGGCGTGATGATATTCCGCTTCGAGGCGGGCGCGATAGCCGAGTTCTGGAGCCTTTTCGACTCGCAAGCTATACTGAAGCAGCTCAGGGAGCCCTAGCCGGAGCTTTCGGGCCCTTCTCCCCCCACCACCTCAGCTTTGGCGCGAGCGAGACGACCCTTCCCACGACGATGACGGTAGGGGCCTCTATCCCCGCCGCTCCCCCCTTCGCCGCGCGGCCGAGCGTCGTGGTCACGGTCTTCTGCTTCTTCGTGGTGCCCCAGGTTATCGCGGCCAGCGGGGTGTCTGGGGGCTTCCCGGCCCTGAGGAGCTTGGTAGCGATCTCCTTCGCCTTGGCGGCTCCCATGAGGACCACGATCACGTCCGACGCGCCGGCGATCTTGGACCAGTCCAGCCGCGTCCTCGAGCCCGCCTCCCGGCCGGTCACCACCGTCACCGACGACGAGTATCCCCTGTGCGTGAGGGGGATGCCCGCGTAGGCGGGGACCGCGAGCGCGGAGCTGACGCCTGGGACGACCTCGAACTCCACCCCGTGGTCCCTGAGGAACTCTGCCTCCTCGCCGCCCCTGGAGAAGAGGAATGGGTCTCCCCCCTTCAGGCGGATCACCTTCTTCCCCGACCTAGCTTCCCTTAGCATCAGGTCGTTGAGCTCGTCTTGCCTCTCCTCGCCCTTCGAACCCGAGTCCTTGCCACCGTAGACCCTTGGGATGCCCTCGGGGATGAGGCTCAGGACCTCTTCGCTGACGAGCCTGTCGTAGATTACCACGTCCGCCTCCCTCAGGCGCAGGAGCGCGCCGAGCGTCAGGAGTCCCGGGTCGCCGGGGCCCGCCCCCACCAGGCTGACCTTGCCCTTTGTGGGCCCGCGCCTAGGCATGCTTCTCCGCGCCTCCCTCCGCCGACGCCTCGTGCAGCATCTCTTCCGCGACCTTCCGGGCGCCCGCGTAGTCCCCTTTCCTCAGCAGAGCCCCCACCCTCCTGTCTCCGATGACCTCGTAGGCGAACTCCTTCCTGGATGCGGCGTCCTTGAGGAGCTTCCTGGCCTCCCTTCGGATATAGCCCTGCAACTTGACCTGAAGGACGTCTTGCCGGGTGACGGCCTTCTCGATCTTGTCGCGGAGGAGGCCTGCCATCGCCGGGCTCTTCCCTCCGGTCGAGACGCCGACCCTGATGTCCCCGATCTTCGCGATCGCCGGCATGTTGAAGTCGTTCAACCTGGGCTCGTCCACCACGCAGACCAGCGGGGCGCCCTTGCGGGCGCTCCGGACAGCCTCGGAGAGCTCCTCGTCGACCTCGCCGCGCCCCGTCGAGATGAAGACGATCCTGGGGTCGGTCTCCTCGACTGCGTCCAGGACGTTCTCCGCGGTGGGCCTAGCCTGGACCAGCCTCACCCGCCCCTTGCTCTTCGACGCGAGGCTTCGAAGGCCGTCCGTGAAGCTCTCGCCGATGACCGTGACGTTGGCCTTGGCGTCGAGGAGCTTGACCGCCTTGTACTCTGGCTCCTTCCCCTCTCCGACGATCAGGGCCTGTTTGCCGGCGAGTACGACGTCTATCAGCAACTTGGCGGGCCTCCGGACCTTGCAGTCGCCCACGTGGCGAGCGCGTTCATCATGGCGCCCATGGCTGAGACGGCGGGCACCACATCCACCCTGACGCCGTGCTCCTCCAGTTCTGCCTTGGTCGAAGGCCCCACCGCCACGATGGCGACGTCGCTCCGCTCCTTGAGCGCCTGCCTCAGCCGCGCGTCCAGGCCGTGCTCAGCCGCCACCTCGAACAGGTTGGAGACGGCCGGCGGGCTGGTGAACGTCATCGCGTCGATCCTGCGCTTTCCTTCGATTATCTCGTTGATGAGCTGGACCACCGCCCGCTCTTCGGGGGCCTTATACCGGAAGCCGATCGACCGCAGGACCTCTGCCCCCTCGGGCGCGAGGCTGGTCGAGTAGTGATACGTCAGACACTCGAAGACTCGCCCCCCGCCCGAGGCCATCACGCCTTCCCCAAGCGCGGGGTTCTTGGAGCCGTGCCAGAGTATCGCTACGCGCTTCCCCGCGAGGCCTCTCGCCCGCAGAAGCCTCAGGATCCCGCTCGCCGTCGCCTCGTCGACGGGAGGGGAGGCGTCCACCTTGATCCCGCTTTTCGCGAGCTCTCCCCTAGGCTTGCCGCTCCTGGCCACCACGGTAGTCCGGCTCGAGTTCAGCGCGTCGAGGACTGCATTCCCAAGGCCCAGCCGCTCCGCAGCCATCATCATCGCGCGGACCCCCGTCGCGGTCATGAACACGGCGTAATCGGCTCCGTCGGCGCCGACCAGCTCCCTAAGGAACGGCTCGATCTCCGAGTCGTCGCTGGGGATGCTTATCCCGACCGTCGGGACTACGTAGGGCGTCCCCCCGAGGTTCGTCACGAGCGCGGACTGCTCGGGAGCCCTCCTGCTCCCCGTGACCACTATCGTCAGCCCCTCAAGAG
>JAPCJO010000001.1 GCA_027886905.1 Nitrososphaerota archaeon | reverse complement strand
TGGTCGCGGCGAAGAGGACAGGCATTATCGCGAAGTACTTCGCGACGTCGTTCGCGATGCTGAAGGCGGTGACCGCGCCGCGCGTCATCAGCAGCTGCTTCCCGAGCATCACGACGTCGATTATCTTCGCCGGGTTCGACTCCAGGTCCACCATGTTCGCGGCCTCCTTGGCCGCCTCGGTCCCCGAGTTCATGGCCAAGCCGACGTCGGCGACGGCCAGCGCCGGAGCGTCGTTGGTCCCATCCCCTATCATGGCGACTATCCTCGACTGGGCCTGCTCCTTCTTGACGATCTCGAACTTGTCCTCCGGCTTCGCCCGGGGGACATACTCCGTGATCCCGACCTCCGCCGCAATCGACTTCGCGGTCAGCGGCTGGTCGCCGGTTATCATCACCGGCCGGATGCCCAGGGTCTTTACGGCCTGGATCTTATCCTTGATGCCCTCCTTCATCACGTCTTTGAGCCTGATTATGCCAATCGCCTCGCCGTTGCGAGATATCGCCATTGGGGTCTCTCCAGCCGACGCGATGGTCGTGACCGTCTGGTCGAAGTCCCCCGGAACGGACGCGACTGAGCCCCTTATTGCGTCGGGGGCGCCCTTGATTATGTCGAGCTCCCCGGAGCCGTTCTCCTCGACCCCGCTCGCATGCTTTCTGCTGAACCTCATCCTTGCTTCGCCGGACTTGTCCGCCTTCGCGGGGACGAAGCCCATCCCCCGCATTATCTTCACCCCGCTGGTCCGCGTGCTCGCCGAGAACTCCTGGAACTCGGAGAGCGCGAGCATGTTGAGCTCCCTCGGAACGAAGCCCCGCTCGTACGCCAGGCTGATGATGCTCCTCCCCTCCGGCGTGTCGTCGTTCCACGAGGAGAGGAATGCGGCCTCGCCCACCTCCCTCTCAGAGTGGCCCGATATCGGCAGGAACTGGATCGCCCGCCTGTTACCCACGGTGATGGTGCCCGTCTTGTCGAGCAGGATGACGTCGGCGTCCCCAGCGGTCTCGATTGCCTTGCCCGACTTTGCGATGATCTTGTGGAGGTAGAGCCTGGATATCCCCGAGAGGCCGATGGCCGGAAGGAGGGCGCCTATCGTCGTCGGTAGAAGGCAGACGTAGAGGGCTATGAGCACGGAGAGGTCCGCGCCCAAGTCGAGCGTGATCGAGAGACCGAGGAGTGACCCTACTATGATAGTAAAGATGGCGGTGAGCCCTATGAGGACCATCGTCACCGCCTGCTCGTTGGGGGTCTTCGGCCTCTTCGAGGACTCCACCATCCTGATCATCTGGTCGACGTAGGTCTCGCCCGGGTTGGCGGTGATCCTGGCGGTGAGGGTGTCGCTCACCACCCGCGAACCGCCTATCAGCACGTCGCCCGGGGCCTTCTTTACCGGGGCGGACTCGCCGGTCAAGAGCGACTCATCGATCATCGCGATTCCCTCCAGCACCTCTGAGTCCAGGCCGACGAGGTCGCCCTTCTCCAGTAGGATGAGGTCGCCCTTGCGGAGGTCCTTCGACGACGTCTGCAACACGCTCTGGGACCACCCGTCCCTCACCACCTTCTTGCTTGGGACTTCAGCCTCGAGCTTCCTGAGGCTGCTCGCGGTGTTCTTGGCCTGCTGCTCAGCGAGCGAGTCGGATAGGGTGCTGAACCAGACCGTGACTAGGAGTGTGATCGCGATCTCCACGTAGAAGAGCCTCTCGCTCACGCTGGCGACGGAGACGAAGCCCTGCGGGTAGATGGCCATCGCAGCGACGATGAAGAAGGTAATCTCGACGATGAGCATCACAGGGTTCGAGACCAGCCTGGTCGGGCTGAGCCTCACCAACGAGTCGAGCAGGACCCGACCCGAGACGATGGACATCTGACGGCGGCGGCTCACGACCTCCGGTGCCGCGCCGGTCTTCGCGCTCTCGCTACCCAAGCCCATTCACGTTCCCCTGGAAGTACGAGAGTATCGGCCCGAGCGCCAGGAACGGGAGGAAGGTCAGCACGACGAGAATCAGGATGCTCCCCACGAGCACCAGCGAGAAGGTGATGCTCTCCGTCTTCAGCCCCCCGACCTCGCTGCTCCTCTTCCTTCCTATCACGGAGCCCGCGAGAGCGAGCATCAGGCCGATAGGCGCGTATCGCCCGATTAAAATCACGATTGCCGTTGAGACATTGAAGAACATGGTGTTGGCCGAGGAACCCAGGAAGTCCGAGCCGTTGTTCGCCGCTGCGGAGGTGAACTCCCAGAGGACCTGCGTGAAACCGACGGAATTTCCGGTCAGCCCGACGGCCGAGGCGGCTCCCGAGGCGTAAGCGAGGATCGTTGGGACGAGTATTATGATGGGATGGATCAGGAACGCCACCAAGACGAGCTTGACGTCGCGCGACGTTATCTTGATGCCCAGGTACTCAGGGGTCCTGCCGGACATCAGCCCCACTATGAAGACGGTAATGATGATGTACATGATCATGTAGGCCAAGCCTACCCCCTTGCCTCCGGGAGTCGACTGGATCAGCATCCCCATGAATCCCCCGAGGATGACGAGCGGGTGCATCCCCGATAGCGCGGAGTTGACCGACCCCGTCGTGACGGCGGTCGTCACCACCGTCCAGAATGCGGACATGAAGCCGCCAATCCTTGTCTCTATCCCCGGACCCACTTGGGGCATCGTCGGGACGAACGCTATCGCCAGGTCGATGATGAAGAGCAGGTAGGCGCCGATGAGCACCGGCCTAGACTCCCGCTTCTTGCCGAGCAGCTGGCCGAAGACAAAGACGAGCGCGGTGGGTAGGAGGAGCATGAGGCAGATTTCAAGGACGTCCGATTGCGGGCTGGGGTTCATGAAAGGGGAAGCCGAATTCGCCCCGTAGTAGCCTCCGCCGTTGGTTCCGAGCTGCATTATCGATACTAGCGAGGCTACGGGCCCGACCAGCACCGAGCCGGTGGCCCCCTCGACCGTCTTGATCGTGACGTATCCGCCGATGGTCTGGGGGACCCCCATCCAGACGAGGATGAGCGCCGCGACGAAACAGAACGGTATCAGGAGCCTGGTGAGCGACCTGACGAAGTCGACATAGAAGTTCCCCATGTCCTTCGCGCCCACGACCAGCCCCCGCACCATGGCCACCCCCATGCAGATGCCGGTTGCGGCCGAGGTGAACTGGAGGAACTGGATCGCCCCCATCTGACTCAGGTAGGAAAGGGTCGTCTCGCCGTTGTAGTGTTGGAGGTTGGTGTTGGTCGCGAAAGAGATCACCGTGTTGAGCGCGAGGTCCCAGTGCAGCCCCCCGAAGCCCATCGGGTTCAGCGGGAGCGCCCCTTGGAAAGTGAGGATGGCGAAGGCGATGACCATCTGCACCACGTTGACCAGCAAGGCCGCGAAGAAGTACTCCTTCCAGCCCATCCCGCGGGCCGGGTCGGTCCCCGTCAGCCTGTAGATCCAGTCCTCAATCGGGTCGAGGAACCGGTCTAGGCGGCTGGGGGCCTTCGTGTAGATGCCCGTGATGAACGGCGAGATGAGCCATGCTACGGCCATCGTGCCTCCGAGAATAAGGAATACAGTGATTAGTTGTGGTATGTCTATCATTTGCCTTCACACAGTCGTCCCATGCGGGCGAGACCGCCTCCGGTCCCGCCTACTGACGCGGTGGCTTCGCTTTCTGCGGCTCGCTGACCTTGTCCTGTTCGTCGAGGCACCGGGGGCCCTTGTAGGCCTTCAGGACCACGGAACTTACGGTGCTCTTGACGCCCTTGATCTTCATGATCTTGTTCTTCAAGACGTCCCTGAACTCTTCGATGTCGTTTGCTGACAGGAGCGTCACGATGTCGAACTCGCCCGTCACTTCGTAGAGCTCTTCGAGGTTGTCGAGCTTGATCAGCGACTGCACTACGTCGTCCATCAACGAAGACTCCACGAAAATGTCCACGAACGCTAGAAATCGAGCCAACTCATTGCACGGTGATTTTTCAGCCCTTCGACGATTGTCTTATAAGGGTTGCACCGGGGCGAAGGCTCGTCCAATCTACGGCTGATTTCTGAGCATGTTCCATGACGGGTGATGCCCAAATGGCCTTGAAGGACAGACTCCCGCTGAGGCGGCGGGAATCAAAGTAGAGGGCGAGAACCAATGGCTAACCCTAATTCAGAACGCGAGCGTCAAGCCCGAGACAAATAAGTAACAAGCATCGTTGCCTTTGGCCCGTGTCTGTGAACCCCGCAGGCGACGAGACGAGAATCCTCAGGCTCCTTCATCGCGGGCTCTTGCTTGAATATTTCAGCCTCAGTTGGATGACGGTGGAGGCAGTGGTCTCCATCGGCGCAGGGATATTCGCGGGAAGCCTCGCTCTCGTGGCATTCGGCGGGGACAGCATAATCGAACTGCTCTCGGCTTATGCGGTGGCGATGTATCTCAGGTCGCCTCAGGCAGGGGAGGCGGAGGGCGAGAGAACGGAGAAGGTCGCCACCACCCTTCTCTTTGCCCTGATTCCGATTATCGTGCTCGGCTCGGCCTATTCTTACTTCGAGGGGATCAGGGCCGAGGGTTCGCCGCTCGGCATCGCCATTGCGATAGGCGCTGTCGTGGTCATGCCCTACCTTTGGATTGAGAAGGCGAGGATAGGACGGGCGGCAGACTGTCGCCCGCTCTCGATAGACGCCGCAGAGTCCGCGACGTGCCTCTTCATGGCCGTGACCCTGCTAGGCGGTCTGCTGGTCGAGTTCTTTCTCAAGATTGCGTGGGTTGACTACGTTGCGACAGGCATCATCATTCTATTCGTAGCGAAAGAGGCGGTCGAGTCATACCGCGATTGGCGAAGAGGACTGAGCATCACCCGCCATGCAACGCCACTTCAAATCACCCGAAGATGCAATCCACCTGAGCGAGTGAAGAGCTTGTCAAGAGGCAGCGAGGTAGATAGATCGCCCGGGGCGACGCTCGTGGAAGCACACGAAGAATTTGCGCAGCATATCGAGGCGAGCCATGGGAGGATGCGGTCGCTCTCGATTCTGACAGTTATCCTCGGAGGCTTCCTGACCCTGTCGTATGCTTTACAAATTGTCTACCATTCGCGACCGGAGAGGGAGTGATAACAGTGAACCTGACGGATCCGAGTCTTCTCGCTCTAGAAGTGGCCTTGCTCTTTGTAACGGCGGGGCTAGTTCTCGTTGCCTCCTTAGACTACCGATTCGCTACGAGACAAGGAAGAATAGTGAAGGGTGCAAGAGCAGCCGAGAAGGAACTAGAAAGGAAACTCCAGTCGGAACCCGTCTAGTCTCTTCCCATCGTCTCTTGCTGCAACGTCCATCCAATTCTTGCTCCCTGGCGGAGAAAAATTTCAGCTTTGGCCGTGGACCGCCTCCTCAGAGAGGTCGTCACGTCTTCGACCAGGTCACCCTGCGGCCCCTAAAGCCCTGGGCATCAGGAATGTCTCGGCAGCGCGGCCTTGAGCGCTCCCTTGACGTCGTCGACAATGTCCGTCGTGTCCTCCACGCCCACTGACAGGCGGATGAGGTCGTCCGTTATCCCGAGCCGCTTCCTTTCCTCTGGCGGAAGCGACGCGTGGGTCATCCTCGCGGGGTGCTCGGCGAGGGACTCGACCCCTCCAAGGCTCTCCCCGAGGGTGAAGACCTTCAACGTCTCGAGGAACTTCGAGGCGGCCTTGTACCCCCCTTTGATCCTGAACGCCATCATCCCGCCGCCCGCGGACATCTGCCTCCTCGCCAGCTTGTATGAGGGGGACCGCCTGAGGAAGGGGTAGTAGACCTCGTCGACCCGAGCCGTGTCGTTGGAGAGGGCATCCGCCACGGCCGCCGCGTTCTTCGAGTGCCTCTCCATCCGGAGGTGGATGGTCCTCAGCCCCCTGAGGGCGAGGTAGCAGTCGAACGGGCCCGGGACTGAGCCCGTGGCGTTCTGGAGGAACTTGACCTTCTCGTAGAGGGCCTGGCTCGACGTGACGACAGCTCCGCCCACGAGGTCACTGTGGCCGCCGATGTACTTCGTCGTGCTGTGGACCACGACGGTGGCACCCAGTTTCAGCGGGTTCTGGAGGCATGGGGAGGCGAAGGTGTTGTCCACGGTCAAGGTCAAGCCGTGGGCCTTTGAGACCTTGGCGATCTCCTTGATGTCAAGGACTAGCATGAGGGGATTGGTCGGTGACTCCATCCAGACCATCTTCGTGTTGGGCTTGATGGCCCTCTCGAGGTTCTCCGGACTCCTAGCGTCGACCCTATCGAATGAGACCCCGAAGTTCCGGAAGACCTGGTTGAAGAGCCTGAACGTCCCGCCGTAGACGTCATTGCATATTATCACGTGGTCTCCGCTGCGAAGGAGCCCGGCGACAGCAGTCTCTGCCGCTAGTCCGGAGGCGAACGCGAGGCCGAGCTTTCCTCCCTCTAGGTCGGCGACTGCCCTCTCTAGCCTCTGCCGCGTAGGGTTCCCGCTCCGCGAGTACTCGTAGCCCTTGGTCTCCCCGATCTTCGCCTGCGCGAAGGTGGAAGAAGTGTAGATAGGAGGCGTCACCGCGCCCGTGAGCTCGTCGGCTTCGTTGCCTACGTGGACGGCCCTCGTGTCAAAACGCATGGGATGCCGCGGCGCAATGCGTGACTTTAATCTTGCTGGAGCCCTTTCGCCTTGAGCCAGCTCGGGTTGTATATCTTGCTCAGGTAGCTCCTGCCCGAGTCTGGGATGATGACCACTATCAGCCTGAGGCGCGGCCTCCGCCTGGCGAGCTCCAACGCGCCCGCCACCGCGCTCCCCGACGAGCCCCCGGCCAGGATGCCTTCCTCGACAGCGAGGCGGTGGGCCATGGCGATGCTCTCGGCGTCGCTCACCCTGATTATGTCGTCGACCACGCCCTGGTCGTACGTGTCGGGGACGAAGTCCTCTCCGATTCCCTCCACGAGGTAGGGGTGAAGCGGGTCCTTCGTCCCGTGCTTCAGGTTGCCGTAGATGGAGCCCTCCGGCTCCACGCCGACGACGAGCAGGGACTTTTTCCGGGTCTTCAGGTACTTCCCGGCGCCCGAGATCGTGCCTCCCGTCCCGACGCCGGCGACGAACGCGTCCACCCTGCCCTTGGTCTGGCGCCATATCTCCGGGCCTGTCGTGGCGAAGTGTGCCTTCGGGTTGGCCTTGTTCTGGTACTGGTTCGGCATGAAGGAGCTGGGCGTCTCCCTGGCGAGCCTCTTCGCGACGTTGACGTAGTGGTCTGGCGAACTCGGCGGGAGGTCGGTCGGTGCTATCACGACCCTCGCGCCATAGGCGCGGAGCAGCGCCCTCTTCTCCTCGCTGACCTTGTCTGGCATGGTGAAGACCACCTTGTATCCGCGGACGGCAGCGAGCATCGCCAGACCGAGACCCGTGTTCCCCGAGGTCGGCTCGATGATTGTCCCTCCCTTCTTCAGGAGGTGCTTCCGTTCCGCGTCGGCGACGAGGTACGCGGCAATCCTGTCTTTTACCGAGCCGCCGGGGTTCGTGAACTCGAGCTTGGCGTAGATCTTGGGCTTCACGCCGAGGGCCACCCTCTTGAGACGCACCAGCGGCGTGTTTCCAATCGCGTCTAGGACGCTCTCGCCTACGCTCACTTCGGAGCCTCCCCTAGGTCGATTTGTTATAATCCCTTCGAGAACCGCGAAAGACGAGCTTGAGCGGGAAGGGGCCTTGGATGACGCAAAACTGTTAAGCGGAACTCGGGGCGGTTGGGGCGCACGCGCGGGGGTCGCCAAGCCTGGTCAACGGCGTGGGGCTTAGGACCCCATCCCTTAGGGGTTCGTGGGTTCGAATCCCACCCCCCGCACCACTTCACATCTCCTGAGTTTCTCCCGTTGCAGCCGCCCAAATCTTGAATCGGCATCTTTTAATACCCCATATCGACTATCCGATATCGGATACACAATATCGGCGAAACAAGATGAAAGACGACAACCAAGACGATGAAAGTGGAAAGCACGGCTCAAGGCGAAACCGCCTCCAGAAGAAGTTAGAGGAGCTTCACCAGCGCCGTCAACTCCAACACCTCCAAGAGCTCCAGCGAATGCAGTTCGGGCAGAGGGGGTTCCTGCGGCCACAAGTCCTCGAGCTCTTCGAGGAGCAGCCGATGAACGGGGTCGACATCATGAACAAGCTACAGGAGATGAGTCGTGGCTGGTATAGGCCAAGTCCGGGCTCGATCTATCCCTTGCTCGAGCAGCTGGAGAGGGAGGGGATGATAGCGAAGAACCGGGAAGGCAAGTTCGAGCTCACCCCGGAATTCGCAAAGAAGTCGGGCGTGGCCGACGACGTGGCGAGCGCCCTCTCGGCTCTTGAGAGCAACGCATCCTACCTCGAGGACATCCAGAGGGCGGATGCGGCGCGCCTGCAAAAGTGCACTGACAGGATAGAGAAGCTCGCGAGGCGGTTCGAGGCGCTCAACGGCGCGACGCAATCCGGGAGGGGCCAGTGATGATGCAACAGGGAGTCCAGGGACAAGAGCGCCAGCAGAGGGCCCTCGCTATCGAGGCGCACGGCCTGGTCAAGGTATTCGGGGACAACCGGGCCGTCGACGGTGTCGACCTCTCGATACCCACCGGCTCCATCTACGCCCTACTCGGGCCGAACGGGGCCGGGAAGACGACGATAATCAACATGCTGACCACACTCCTCAAGCCTAGCGGCGGGAGCGCCAAGATATTCGGGCACGACGTGGCGAAAGAGACCCAAATCGTCCGCCAGCTCATCAGCGTGACGGGCCAAAGCGCGGCCGTCGACGAGAGGCTTTCTGCGACGGAGAACCTGACGATCTTCGGGATGCTCCTCGGCCTCAGCAAGTCGCAGGCGAGCAAGAGGGCCGCCGAGCTCCTGGTGGAGTTCGGGCTCGAAGAGGCGGCAAAGCGGACGCTCGAAAAGTTCTCCGGAGGGATGCGCCGGCGGCTCGACCTCGCCTCGAGCCTCATCATCCAGGCGCCCCTCATCTTCCTCGACGAGCCCACCACCGGGCTCGATCCGCGCACGAGAGTCCAGATGTGGGAGTCGATCAGGCGGATGGTCGCCTCGGGTTCGACCATCCTCTTGACCACCCAGTACCTCGACGAGGCCGACCAGCTCGCCGACAGGATAGCGGTCATCGACCACGGTCGCGTCGTGGCCGAAGGAACCCCGCGCGAGCTCAAGGCGGCGGTCGGTAAGGCGACCCTCAACCTCAGCCTGGCCGACGAGAAGGAGGCGCCGGAGGCGGCACGGATTGCGGAGGATGTGCTCCGCGTGAAGACCTCTCGGCCTGAGGCGAATCTAGTGACTGCCCCGATGTCGGACCCCGATAGCGTGACCGACCTGCTTGTAGCACTCCGGAACGCGAAGATTCGCCTCGCCACGGTCAGCGTCCAGGAGCCCACCCTCGACGAGGTCTTCATCGCACTGACGGGAGACGGAAAGGACGCCCAGGCAGGAGGAGCAAAGGCATGAGCGCCCAGATAGTCCCCGGAGCCGAGCGGAAGCTAAAGAACCGCATCTCAATCCAGATGAGCATCAGCAACTCGCTGACGATGGCCTACAGGACGCTCCTCCTCATCCGCAGGACTCCCCAGCAGCTGTTCGACGTGACCATCCAGCCCATCCTCTTCACGCTGATGTTCTCGTTCCTCTTCGGGGGGGCGATCTCTGGGAGCGTGGCAGGATACCTGCCCATAATCATCCCAGGGATCCTCGCCCAGACCGCCATCACGGCGTCGATGGGGACGGGCGTCCAGCTCCGCGAGGACATGGACAAGGGGGTCTTCTACCGCTTCAAGTCGATGCCGATCGCGCGCATGGCCACGCTCGCGGGACCGCTCCTAGCGGACATCGTCCGGTACTCCATCGCGACCGGGCTCACGCTGGTGATGGGCTACATCCTAGGGTTCAGGTGGGTCAGCACCGACGGGCTGCTCTTGGCGGGATTCCTCTCTGTCTTCGCGGCCTGGTGCCTCAGCTGGGTCTTCGCCCTTCTCGGGGTCGTCATGAAGTCCGCTCAGGCAGTCCAGGGCATCTCGGCGGCCATCCTCTTCCCGCTCAGCTTCCTCTCAGGCGCCTTCGTCCCGACCAAGACCCTGCCGTCGTGGCTACAGGACTTTGTCAACGTCAACCCGCTGACCTACGTGGTGAGCGCGGTCAGACAACTCTTCACCCAGGGCACCGTCGGGACGGACTTTTGGCTGTCCCTCGCGGGCTCGATAGCCATCGTGCTCGTGTTCGCCCCGCTCACGCTGAGGGCCTACATGCGCAAGGCGTAGGTTCCTCAAGGCGCACCGTGACGTACGGGTAGGGCTTTCGGGGGCACGCCTGTCCGAGCGCCCACGTTGCCACGTGGCGGACTCACGATGAAGCCAGAGCGAGCGCGGCAGATTAATAAGAGAACACGGCTCGAATCCCGCTGGTCGACATTGAGCCATCCGTCAGTGGCCAAAGGCGCCCAGCCGAGACAAAGAGCGTCAGGCAAATGAATTTCGACCCAGCGATCTTCTCCGCCGCGCTCGGGATCACGACGTTGGAGATGGTCGAGGCGTCCGCGGTCGGGCTCGCCCTCTACGGAGAGTCGAGGCGGCCGGCGGCCTTCTTCTACGTCGCGCTGGGCGTCGCGGTCATCTTCGCCCCGATGTTCGTCCTTGGCGCCGCCTTCTCCAACCTCCCGATCCTGGATGTCAAGCTGATCGGCGGGGTCCTTTTGCTATACTTCGGGCAGCGGCTCATCAAGAGCGCAAGGCGCGCAGTGCTGAACTCTAGGAAGAACAAGGTCTCGACCGACCACTTCGAGAAGGGGGTGATGTCGACAGGGTTCTCTGTGGGCGCGATAGAGGCCTTCGAAGCCGCGATCGTCCTCGTCGGGCTCCTTCCCTACAACTACGGATCGACGACTTTGGGCATGGGGCTGGGGATAGTCGTCGTGGTCACAGCCACGTACGCCCTCAAGAACCAAGTGAGGAAGGTCAAGCAGGCGAACATGAAGGTCGTCGTCTCCGCGCTCCTGCTCTCGTTCCCGACGCTGTGGTTCGTCTCGGAAGTGCTACTCTACAGCGGCCTGCTCTTCGTGCCACTCTCAAAGCAGCTGACCCAGAGTCAGACCCTGCTCTCCATCCTGACCACCCCTACCAACCTCCAGAACCTGCTGATCCTGCCGATCTTCCTCGTCTACGTATTCGCCGTCTACAGGTTCGCAAACAGGCCACCCCCACAGGGAGCTGACGTTGGGGCGACGAAGCCACCCCAGCCTGGGTAAGGGGATTGCAGCAAACGGACTCCCCGTTCGCTAGCTGCCATCGCTCGAGCGCGGCAACCTCGCGGGGCGCAGCACGGCGACGACCATCAAGCACGCCGCCAAGACGAGCGGGAGCGCGACCTCGGCGGGGAATTCCGGCACTGACGAACTCGTCGTGGAAGAAGAGGAAGCCGAGCTCGAGGAGTTCGAAGTCGACGAGGACGAGGTCGTGTTCGTGAGCCCTCCCGAAGGGCTAAGGGCGGCAATGTAGACCGAGCTCAGTATCGAGAGGCCGGTCGTCTCCAACGACCTGCCGCCGATGCAATAGACGTTCGAGAAGTCCGAGACGCAAGAGCTCAGGTCGAACGGGACAGGGTACGGGCTCATGGGCGTCCAGGGACCCACGCCTGAGGACGAGATTGCGCTCGAATACACGCTGCTGTTGCTTATCTCGGTTATCGAGTAGCCCCCCAGGCAGTAAGCGTCGCCCGAATTTGCCACGCACGACGGCGAGGAGAGGGCTTGAGGGTAGGCCGAGGTGGTCGACCAGCTTCCTATCCCCGACGGGGAGAGCGGGGCGTAGTAGACCTGCGTTGTCGGGAAGTTCGTGTTGGCCCCGGTTCCCCCCGCCAAGTTCTCCTGCTGGCCGCCGATGCAGTAGATGTAGCCGGACTGCTCCACGCACGGCACTGTGTAGACGCTGAATGGATACGGCGTCGTGCTAGTCCACGCACCTAGGCCAGAGGAGACGGATGCGTAGTAGGTGGAGGTCGAACCCTCCCCGAGCCCGTTGAATCCTCCGACGCAGTAGACGTAGTCATCGTAGACCACGCACGAGGCGGCTGCTATGGCGTGAGGGAAGGCTGCGGCGCTGGACCATTCTCCAAGGCCCGACGGCGAGATGGATGCTGTGTAGACGTTGCTGAGGACGCCCTTCGCGTTGTCGCTCTCGCCACCGATGCAGTAGATGTTCGCCGCCTCGGTGAAGCAGGTCGTGCTGTCGACCTCGTCCGGGTACTGGGTGGCCGACGACCAGCCGCCGATGCCCGACGGCGAGAGTTGGGCGTAGTAGACGTCGTTGTAGTCTCTCCCGCTGGAGTCGAAGCCGCCCACGCAATAGACATAGTCCGAGTATGTAGCGCACGAGTCCCCGGCGACATGGATGGGATACTCTGTGGTTGACGTCCACTGCCCCAAGGACGCCGCGCTGGCCTGGGCAGGAGCCACCATCAGCAGTATGAAGAGCGACGGGAGGACGAGAAGCGGCCGAGGGCGCGCGTCCATAGCGCGGACCGCCCGCCAATGACGCCCTCCTCGCGGCATGCCGTGATAACCTAGACGGCCCGACATCAACCTTCCGCTCCTTTCTATTCCATAGAGATGGTGGGCGAACCCGAGGGAACGACCCTCAGGCTATCCCGCTTCATGGTCTGGACGCGCGGTCTCATCAGGACTCGGGCGGCGCGTCGGGAGCCGCGCCGGGTTGCCTGCCCTCCGCTCGAAGGGGGGAGGTGCCGTGATTGTAGGCTGCTGACGAACAAGCTTCCACATCCTGTGTCTGGCGATGAAATATGTCCCGGCCACGAGCAGCAGCGCGAGCACCTGCCCCACGAACGTCTGGACGTTCGGAAAGATCGAGAACCAGAGCCCCGCCCAGGCGGGGACGCCTTGCAGCCCGGGAATCGCAGTGGTCGCCATCCAGCCGGCGAGTTGCATCTCGTTGACTTCCTCCCCGACCATCACGAAGAGGACGCCGGTGAGGAGGACGCCCGTCAGGACAAGCATCCGCTTGTAGGGGAGGTGACGGTGCCCGAGGAACGTGAGATAGCCCGCGGCCGCGGTCAGCACCAAGCCGGCCACGGCGCCATAGTAAACGACGACAGGCCCCATCTCGAGATAGTAGCTCTGAAGGAAGAGGACAACCTCGACGGATTCGCGATACACCGACGCGAAGCCAAGCACGACCAGGCCGAGAAGGACGCGGCGGGAGTTCTTGCCCATCTCCGTCGCCTGCGCGATGAGCGACCTCTTAGCTCGATTCTGCATGTTGATCCAACCCGACCAGTAGACGCCGTGGAAGAACCAGTTCATGACCACGAGGAGGACCACGACGGCGAAAAGCCCCGTGGCTGCCTGGACTGCGAGCGCGCCGTAGCTCGCCATGAGGTCGCCGACTATGGAGATTGCGACGAACCAGGTCGCGATGCCAGCCACAAGGCCCAATCCGGCTCCGGCTTGAATCGGGCGCTGGTAGCCGTAGTTCCTGCCCTTCAGACCGGCGATGAGCGCCGCGAGGACCAGTATGCACTCGAGGCCCTCCCTGGTCACAAGAACGGCGATGTCGAGCGCGGCGACGGGGAAGGACGTTCCTGACGTGGGGTTGGGGTTCCCCCCGGCGGCTATGCCCTGCCAGACGAGCACGGCTGCCAGCGCCGCCGCGCCAATCACGATTGTCGCGCTGCGCGCGAGCTGCCGCATGTCAGGGCGACCAGTGGGTGCGGACTCGGTTGCCACGATCGGACGCTATAACTTACGTAATATTTATGATTCACGATGTTAAGCCGGATGGTTAACACTGTGATTAACAGCCGCCGGGACCGTTTCTCTGGCAGGAAGGCGGGCTCTCCAACGCTTAACTACGCGGAGGCCCGTCATCTTCCGACGAGTTCAGAGTTGCGAAATCGCTCCGAAAGAAGCGTCACTGGTCTGCGGGGCCCGCTGACTTGAGGCCCAGGCACGACGCCACACCAACCCTTTTCCTCGCAATCGCCGCCTGTTCCCTGTTGCTTTCATCCCTACAGGTCTCGCGGGCGGCTACTTCCTACGTGCTCAGCCCGATAGACCCGGACGTCGGCGCCATCTGTGCGTCCCTGGGCGGGTCGTGGGACGGCTCCGGCACGTGCACCCTGGGCAGCAGCTTCGACCTGGGTCCGGGTGATTCGCTCGTCATCGACCCCGCGGCGGTGCTGGCGATATCTCCCGGCGTCACGCTCACGAACAACGGCACCGTGACCGACTATGGCGAGATAACCAACAGCGCAGGAGGGGTCTTGGCCAACTCTGGGACCATAACGGCCTTCATCGCCAACGGGACCATAGTCAACGACGGCTCGATGTCCAACGGCCCTGACGGCTCGATCGGCATTGAGCACTCCGGCCAGACCTCGGTCCAAGTCGGCTCTTTCAACTTCACGAACTCGGGCACCCTCTACAACCTCGGGACGATCGTTGATTTTGGGAACCTCACCAACAGTGCGAAGGCTTCGATCACCAACTCCGGAACTTTCAACTTCGAATCGGCGACGATCAACATCGGGAAGTTCAGCGCGCCCGTGACGTTCAACGTCGGGAACTTCACCAACACAGTCGGAGGGACCGTCAACGAGGATGGTGCGACCATCAACAACACGGGCATCATCACAAACGCCGGGACGTTCGCGGAACAGGACAACGTCTTTAGCAGGATCAACAACGCGGGAACCTTGACCAACAACGGCACGCTGACCAACTACGCATACCTGGTCAATGTGGAGGGCACGATCATCAATTCTGGCACGATGAGCAACCTCATCGGCTGCGCCGTCGTCTCTTGCGGCACCATAGCCAACAGCGGCCTGGTCGTCAACGAGCACGGGGGCAACATCACCAACCGGGGCAACCTCGGCGACTACAACACGAACCCCCGCGCGCCCGGGCTCGGCACCCTTTCGAACAATGGCACGCTGACCAACTTGGACTACTTTGACAACACGCTGGGGGGGACGACCATCAACTCGGGCGCCATCGACAACGCGGGCACCTTCTCGAACATGGGCACGACGACCAACTCGGGCTCGATCACCAGCTCCGGGGTCATCCTAAACTTCGGGTACATCGGCAACAATTCCAGCGGCTCGATAACCAACTCGCGGACGCTTTCCAACACGGGAAACATCTCCAACCTGGGCCAGATTACCAACGCCTGCGGGGGCGTAATCGACCCCACGGGGACGATCTCTGGCAACCCGGTGGCAGGCGCCACCTCCTGCAGCTCAACCACGACGCCAGCTCCGGAGTTCCCAAGCGAAGCGCTCGTGCCTCTTCTGCTGTCTGTGCTCGTCCTCGTATCGCTCGCCTACGGCAGGGGCCCTTGGAGCAAGTCCCGGTTTTCCGGCTAACGCCAACAGCGCGTTAGCCGCATTTAGAAAAAAAGGAGAGCGAGGGGTCTAGGCGTCCTGCGCCTTCAGGTCCCTCATCATCTGGTCGAACTGCTCCTTGTTGACCTCTCCCCTCGCGTACCTCTGCCTCAGTATCTCGGTGGCGTCCCCGTAGTAGCCCTGGCCGCGCCAGTAACCGCGCGAGTGGCCGCCTCGCCACCCCCCGCCCCATCGAAAGCCCCAGAAGAGGGCCCGGACGGCGAAGAAGATGACGAAGAGGAATATCAGGAAGCCGAAGGGGAAGAAGAAGAACGGGAATGGATAGTGCGCGAAGGGCCTGGCTGGAAGGCCGTAGATGAACGGGACTACAAGGAGCCCGGCCAGCAGTAGGATGACCAGACCGCCGATGACCCAGCCCATCAGTCCCCGCCTGCGGCGGGTCTGACCGAAGCCGTGCATCGACGGCGTATTGTTTTGGCTGTCGTTGTTCATACCGCTTGCTCGCCGCCACATCGTGAGTAGGCGGGGTTATTGAATATATCGGAAAAGCGATATCGGATAACCGATTCACTTAATAGCAGCACCCGCGACTCACTGCCCAATGTGGCCGTTTCGCTGGATGATGCACAGGAAGCGCGGGCTTCGCATGGCTATAGTCACCATGCTCGCGTCCTCCCCAAAGAACGGGGTGGAGCTTATGGACGAGATCGAGAGGATGACGCAGGGGTGGTGGAGGCCATCGCCGGGCTCGGTCTACCCCGTCCTGGAGCAGCTCACGAAGGACGGGATGGTGAAGAAGAGGGACGACGGCAGGTACGAGCTCACCGACAAGGCCAGCGATGAGCTCGAGGGCTCGTTCGGACACGCCTTCGGCAGGAGGGAGCGCTCCGTGGACGAGATGTTCGACGAGGTCAGCGGGATGGTCTCGTACATGGAGGAGCTGGTCAAGTCCGACCCCGCGAAGCTCAGGGAGCACCGGGAACAGCTCCAAGCCCTCGCCGACAGGCTCTCGAGCATGCTGAAGGAGTAGTAGGCTCCGCCGCGTCGCCGTCCAAGGTTATTACTCGCCGGCCGTTTGAGCTCCCGTGGAAGGGCGCGTCATCAACGCCCGCCGGCTCGTCGCCTTGGACATCAGGCTCCACGGTCCACGATTCATAATGCCGGAGTTCGGGCTTGGGACCCCGGCGATATTGGCCGTCGGGGGGTACTTGGCCTTGACCGGTCAGCTTGTCCTCGGTCTCTACCTGTTCCTGACCGGGGTCAACTACGTCCCCCTCGTGGTCTACGCGGTATTGATAGTCAGAGCAGGTTTAGCGACGCGAGAGGTGGCAGACGAGCTGTCTCGGGACAGGCACTACGTGAGGAAGTACAGCACACAGCAGCTCCTCATCTTCATCCCGTTCGCCGTCGTCCTGCTGGCCGCAGCCCAAGAACTCGACAGACGACCTCGTGCAGGTCCTTTGACCACGCGGCTTCGCTCACTCTGAGACATGCTGCATCAGGAATTCGACGGCCGCCGAGTACCCAGCGATCCTGTTCTTCAGCTTGATGAGCCCGTGGCCCTCGTCGTCGAACCTCATCAGGTGGGCCTCCCGCCCGTGCCTCTTCAGGGTCTCCGCTATCTGCTCCGCCTCGCCGATCGGCACCCGCGGGTCGTTCGTCCCGTGGATGATGAAGAGCGGAGAAGTGATGTGTAAGGCGTTGTTGTTGGGCGATATGCTCTCCAGGAAGTCTCTGTCCGCCTCAGGGTCTCCGTACTCCGCGATCCTGAGCTTCCGCCTCCATGGGCCGGTGTTCTTGAGGAAGGTCACGAAGTTGGAGATGCCGACGATGTCCACCCCCGCCGCCCACAAGCCCGGGTTCGAGTAGAGGCAGGCTAGGACCATGAAGCCCCCGTAGCTCCCGCCCCACGCGGCGACCTTCCTTCTGTCGACTGGATACCTCTCCAGGACGTGCCGGAGGGCGAATTCGGCGTCCTTGACCGTGTCCATCCTCCCTCTCACGTCGTCTAGGTGCGTGTATCGCCTGCCGTAGCCGGTGCTCCCCCTGAAGTTCGTGGCGAGGACCCCGAAGCCGAGCTTCAGGAAGAACTGGATCAGCGGGCTGAAGCCCGGCCTGAACTGCGACTCAGGCCCGCCGTGCAGGAGGACGATGAGAGGGAACCGAGGACCCGCCTTTGGACGGTAGAGGAACGAGGGGACCTCCAGCTCGTCGAAGGAGCGAGTCTTGATGAGCTCGGGCTCCACGAAGCTCGACGCTGGGATCCCGCACGTCGAGGAGGTCGTCACTCTCGAGAGGCCGCCCCGGAGAGAGTTCCTGTCCTCTAACTCGAAAACCCAGACGTCGGAGTTGGCGGATGATGAGGAGAGCGAGAAGGCTAGCTTCCCGCCGTCGTTCGACCAGTCGAGCCCCCCCACAAGGCCTTCCGGCAGCGGCAGCTCCCGCTGGAGGTTGCTCGGTACGTCCCAGAGCATGAGCCGGGACGCGCCCCCCTCGTTCACCGTGAACGCGAACGTCTTCTTGTCGTTGGTCGCCGAGAGGCCCTCCACGTCCCAGTCCTCGGCGTAGAGGAACTCGAGCTCGTGGGAGGCGACGTCTATCCTGGCGATCGCAGAGAACTCGCGGTCCTTGTCTGTGACGCAGTACACGAACCTACCCGACTCGTCGAAGGTCGGCGAGTAGAAGGCGGCGTCCCCGCTGTGAGGGGTGAGGAGGTCGGCGCTCTTGTCGTCCACCTCCAGCAGATAGAGGTCGTGGTTGAACGGCGCGTGGGTGACCTCGAGGAGGATCTTCGAGCCGTCCGGGCTCCAAGTCACGGGGTAGGTGTTTCCGTCGTATCGGTAGACCATCTCCCTGGACAGGTCGTCGAGGTCTTGGACGTAGATGTCGAAGAACTCCTGGCTTCTCGCGTTGGAGGAGAACGCGATGGCGTTCTCGTCGGGAGACCAGTCTCCCCAGCTGTGGATGACGTTCGGCTCGTCGGTGAGCCTGACGACGGTGTCGCCCCCGCTTTCGAGCATGCGTATCTGGAACCTCTCGCCACCTCCGCTGTCTATCCCGAAGGCTATCCTCTCGCTCTTCGGCGCGAAGCTGAGGAACCCCACTCTCTCGTCCTCGAGGGTCATCTGCTGCGGGGTGCGGGGCCCCGCGAGGCCGGTCATCCATATCTGTGGGACCCCCGTGACGTCGGAGAGGTACGCGAGCCTGCGGCCGTCCGGGGAGAACTCGGGCGAGTACGCCGACTTTATCGAGAGGTAGCGCTTGAGGCTGTACGCCACCTGGTCGGGGCTCGGGACAGGCTCCATGGCGGCCGTGGGCCGCTCGGGCGCTTAAAGCTCGACGGTTTCTGTAGACTTGGTGCCTTAGAGAACGAAGCCGTGGTCTCCCAAGCCTCGCATACGGATTGGTTACGAATCCCGAGCGAGGTCGAACTTCAGCTTCCGGCAGAGGTCGTCGAATATCTCGATGTGCGCCTCCATCCAAGGAGTTAGGAAGTATGTGAGCCCGTAGCGCTCCCCCGTCGAGTCGACGAGCGCGTTCTTCTTCAGCACCTCCATGTGGTGCTGGATCGTCCGGTACTCCACTCCGAGGCGGTTGGCGAGCTGGTTCATGTTGCCGGGCTGGGTCCTGAGCGCCTGGATGAGGCGAGCCCTCATCGCGCCGCCCCGGGTCGCCCCCAGGAGATACCACAGCAGGCGCCGCAGGTCCTGGTTGTCCGGCACGAGGGCCGAAATCCTGCGACTCTATTTATCCGTGAGCGCACAGAAATTGAAATATCCTTAATACTCCGGGAGGGCAGTCGCTCGTCAGACTCGAGAAGAATGGACCCGATGATGGACGTGGCGATCGTCTTCTCCGCGCTCAACGCAGCCCTCCTCGTTGCCTTGCTCTACGTGTTCGCAGGGATCGCGATCAGGAGCCGCGCGGCCCACTCCATGGGCCTGATGTTCTTCGCCTTGCTCCTCCTTGCGAACAGCGTTCTCACGGTGTACTCATACGCCACGATGGCGCCCTTCTTCGGGAGGGAGGCCCTCCCCTTCCTCTCGACCGTCTCCGTGCTCGAGTTCGTAGGGCTGGCGGTCCTTCTCAAGATCACGCTGTGATCGGATCAGCTTGAGGAGACGCCCACGTCCACCACGGCGTAACCCGTCGCACCGCCCGGAAATGGCGTGGCCATCACCGCCGTCTGCACGGCCCCCGTCCCGTCCGTTGACCTGACTGCGATGGAATAGTTGCCCGTGGCCGGTGGGTTCCAGTCCGCCGTCCAGAGCACCCACGTGTAGCCAGACAGCGGGTCCTGGACGCTCGCCAGGGTCCAAGTGTTCCCCCCGTCCGTGCTCACCTCCACCTTGTCTATTCCCCTGTCCCCCGCGAAGGCCACCCCGGCTATGGGGGTCAGTCCAATGGGGACGTTCGAGGCCCCCGCGATCCCGAAGCGGTCGGCCACCTGGGCGTTCCCCGGCGTCACTATGAACGAGCCCGTCTCGTACTGCGCCTCGTTTATCCAGCCTCGCACCTGCCAGTACCCCTGGTAGGTCTCGGCGACGAGCTCGATGCTCGTCACCCACTTGCAGTTCATCATGCCGTAGTACCCCGGGACTATCATTCGAGCCGGGAATCCGTGCTCTGCAGGCAGGGGCTGGCCGTTGATCTGGTAGGCCAGGATGGTCCCTTGGTCCATCGCCTTGGCCATTGGTATCCCCACGCTGTAGCCGTCGGTGGCCTTGAAGACCACGTAGGTGGCCTCCGGCTTGACGCCCGCCTGGGCGAGGAGGTCGCTGAACTTCACGCCGGTGAACTTGCCGGTGCTGATCAAGTCTCCGTCGGTGTCGTTGCTGACGCACTCGAGGGTGTTGTATTGCTCCTGCGACTCCATCGCGAGGAGCTGGTCGTAGTTCAAGGTCAACGGGTTGGACACGAGGCCGGTGATCGGGAGCGTCCAGCCGCTCGAGCTGACGTTCGGCGGGAAGATGTTGACGTCCACACGATAGAAGTTGGCCGTGAGGGTCACCTCTTGCTGCTGGAGCGCGCTCACCGCGTCGACGCGGCTGATTCCAGGCTTGGGGAAGAGCAGGCCCACGCCATAGTAGAGGAGGACTCCGGCCACCGCGGTCGCGACGCCGGCCTGGATGACCAGCCTCCTCTTCCTGTCGAACTTCTTCTTGTTCTTCCCGCCGGAGCCTTGGCGACCGATTGGCTTCAGGGGCTCGCAGATCACGCCGGTCTGCAGCGGGGCGTACCTCTCGCCGGCGACCAACACTATGCCGTAGGCCAGCTGCGGTGGCAGGAGGGTCAGGACGACCGTGGAAAGGGGCTGCGGGGAGCTGAGGACCGCCGTGAATTCGAGGGCGACTATCGTCAGGATGAAGAGTACGCCGTAGGCGGCGAAGGTGTAGATGGAGACGCGGTCGCCGTACTCCTTCCTTCCGCTCACGCTCGAGAGGATCGACGCGAGCGCCCCGTAGAGGAGGAGGTTGATGACAACGGCAACCGTGAGGGCGGAGTACTTTGCGAGATACTGCAGATTGGTGACGAGGACCGACTCGACCGAACCGGGCGTGTTCGTCACGAGCGCGCCGACGGCCACTTCGGGAAGGAAGAGGCCGCCGAAGTAGAGGCGGATGACCAGCGAGATGGACATGGCGACCGCGCCGGCCCCCACGCCTAGGAGGAACCTCCTGAGTCTTGGCCTCAAATTCTTGTTCACTATTGCCGCTCGAGGCAGGATTTCCCTGCGATCCGCGGCTGAGTAACGGTGAGGGAACTGAATATTAACAGTTTTTCAACATCCTCGACAGATTTGGGGGAGAAAACCCTTATGAGACTCGCGAGGCCACTTCCGTCGATGACCTGCCTCCAGCGAGGCTAGGCCCGCAACAGGAAAAGAGAGCGCGCGACCATGCAGAAAACCGAGATTGGCGAGAGTCGAATGAGCGGTCAGGCCGGGGAGCACCGGCTCTACACTTTCACCGTCGGGATATGCGCCACCGGCCACCCCCCGCCCCTTCAGCCCCTGCTCGAGACGGTCCTCTCGGGCGAGGTGCCCGGGTCGCTGCTGAACAAGGTCGTGCTGGTGGCGAGCGACTGCACGGAAGAGACCCTCCGAATCGCGAGGAGGATGGCGGCGGGAGACGCAAGGCTCAAGCTCTTCGAGCACGAGAAGAGGACGGGCAAGGCGGACGCGATCAACGAGATATTCAGGCACACGGAAGGCGACTTCCTGGTCTACGTGAACGCAGACGCTTTGATCGGCACAGACTCGATCCCGATCCTGCTGAAGAGCATAGAGGAGGACGACGGGATAGGCTTCGTTTCCGGTAAGCCCGTCTTCGCCATGCCGAAAGGCGTCATATCGGACGTCCTGGACGTCATGTGGACATCGTTCAACCTGCTTTCCTCCGACCCCAATCAGAGCCAGCAGACCAACCACGGGACGGACGAGCTCATGGTGATAAGGAGCGACCTCCTGTCCGACCTTCCCCCGGGGGTCGTCAACGACGGCGCCTACATCGCCGGCAGGATTCGGGAGAGGGGCTTTCGGATAGCATTTCAGCCCGAGGCGGTGGTGCAGATAGACGTGCCGAGGAGGATGATTGACCTCGTCCGGCAGAGGCGGAGGATACTCTTCGGGCACATCCAGGTGAAGCGGCTCCTCGGGAAGGCCCCGCGCACCGTCGAGACCATGATGTTCTTCAGCCCCTCGCAGAGCCTCGGTATCGTCATCCGGATGCTGGCGAGCAAGCCCAAGCGCGTTCTGGTCATCCCGGTGGCCGCGGTGGGGGAGCTGATCGCGGTCGCCGGGGCGCTCTGGGACACCTTCGTCTCCAAGCCGGATCACGCGATCTGGAAGAGGTACGACCAGGGCGGCCCAGTGCAGCATGAATAAAAGATACTATCGCGATAGTAGGGCGGCCAGGAAGGGAGCGATAGTTTCGACCAGAGATCCCACGGTGTCCGCATGAGCGTAGCGCTGACTGAGAGGCAGGAGCGAGAGATACAGGCCTTCTGCCAGATCGCAAGAGAGAACGGGGCCGCGATCTCGCTGCGAGAGCTCATCGAGCTCGCCGCCATCGACGCCAGCGAGCACGAGCTCGCCATGGCCTTCCACTCGGACTCCAAGCTGAGGTCGAAATACCTGTTGGAGTCGGGGTATGTGCTCGAGAGGCTCGCCGCTGGTGAGGAGAGCTGGCAGCAGGCGGTCGAGGATGAGGAGAAGAGGAGAGAGCGCGGGCGGGACAACCTCAAGAGGGCGAGCGCCTTCGGCCGGGCCCTCGTGAGCGGGGCTGTCCTCGTCTCCGTGAGCGGGGCGAACGCGTACCTCTCCGCGAGGGAGGACGAAGATATCGACTTTTTCTGCGTCACCAAGACCAACGGCGTGTGGCCTTTCATGTTGAGGGCCCTCATCATCGCAAGGATACACCGACTGGCGAACAGGGAGGTGCCCGAGCTCTGCTTCAGCTGTGTCATGGACGAGAAGTGGGCCAGCCAGGAGTTCGGGAAGAGACAGCCTCCCATCTTCGCGCGCGACGCGCTCACCGCCAAGGTGATAGGCGGCAGCCCGGCCTACCACGCGCTGCTCAAGGAGGCCCCCTGGATGGCTGACTACTTCCCCGCCTTCTACAACATGAGGCTGGGCGAGACCGCCTCGCCAGGGCGGCAGCCTCTGCGGCCCCGGACCGCCGAGAAGGAGGGCTCTGCCCTCCTGAACACCTTCCTCTATCACACCCTGGGGGTGTTCCTCCGGATGAAGTCCTGGACGCTGAACAGGAGGCTGACGAAGGCGGGGCGGCATTCCGCCATCTTCGTGACGAGGCGCGGCCCTGGGCACTACATCTACGAGTCCAACAGGTACAGGAAGCTCAGGAAGATGTATGGCGAGATAGAGAGAGACGAGTAGAGCGAAGGCGAGATAGCTGGTGGCTGACGAGACGCTGGTTCAGGGGCGGAGAGAAGAAGGCGACCTGCCGCGGTTTGAGCCGGCCACGCTCAAGCTCATCACGACCGGGAGGACGACGGGCCTCCCGCACATCGCCATCGTCAGGTTCGTGTCCCTAAAGGGGGCGTACCTTGTGATCGGCGGCAGCCGGAAGAGCGACTGGTTCCTCAACGCCCTCGCGGGCGGGAGCGTGAAGGTGAGGATGGGGGACTCGGTGCAGGGGGCGACCTGCGAGGAGTTCGCGGACATCGAGACGGTGAGGCGGCTCTTCTCCAAAAAGTACGGCGCGAGGATCGTGAGGGACTGGTACTCAGGGGAGCAGAGCAGCGCGCTCAAGCTCACGCCGACGACCGCTCTGAGCCGCCGCGGAGGGATACGAGGGGAGGGCGAGGCGAAGCTGGACTTCAAGACCTGGAAGGCGGAGGGCCTCGACTATCGGGCGGCGGTCGCGGAGGCGTTCGACTCGGCCTCGGAGGAGTACGACTTCACCATCGGAGGGAACTTCATCAACGTCTGGATCAGGGAGAGGTCGATCGAGGAGCTCCTGCGCCTCACGCGGCGAGATGACGTCCTTCTCGAGATCGGGTGCGGTACGGGGACGGAGGCCATACGTATCTCGCGACATGTGAAGGAGATCGTCGCCACGGACATATCGCCCAGCATGATCGCGCTCCTAAGGCGCAAGGTGGAGGCGCGTAGACTGGCGGGGAAGGTCAGGCCTTTGCAGGTGAGGGCCGTGGACGTGAGGCGCGTCAGCGGCTACCTCCCGGGAGGGAGGGCGAGGGTGGTCTACTCGTTCAACGGAGCCCTCAACTGCGAGCTCGAGCTCAGGAGGTTCCCCCGAGAGCTCTGGGAGATAACGGAGCCGGAGGGATACTTCGTCTGCTCGGTCAGGAACAAGTTCTGCCTCGAAGAGTCGCTCATCCAGGGGGCGCTGCTGAGGTTTCGCAGCATGACGCCCCGGAAGAGGCAGCCGAAGATGGTCTCCGTGGGCGGGATGGACATCCCGGCCTACTATTACCATCCTTGGGAGTTCGCGGCGATGTTCAAGCCTTACTTCGAGGTGGAGAGGGAGGTGGCGCTGCCGGCCATCCTCCCGCCGCCGTATCTCAACGACCTCTACGTCAAGCTCAGGTCGAGGCTCAAGTTCCTCGAGCACGCGGACACGACGGTCGCGGCCACGTTCCCCTTCAACAAGTTCGGCGACCAGACGCTCTTCGTCTTCAAGAGGAACGACAGCCCGCCGCAGGACGCCGTCCTTGCGCGCTGACACGCAGCTGCCCGGCCGAAGGTCATTTAGAGCGCCAGCGTAGGCGGTCGGCGTGGCCGCACGGAAGCGGGCGATGGGTTGAAGGTCAGAGACCTCCTCGTGCTGGGGCTGTTGGTCCGAGAGGCCTTCAGCTTCTGGACCGGTCACCCGTTCGACTTTGAGATCTGGGTGAGGACCGGCTACTGGGTCGGGAACGGCGTGAGCCCCTACTCGCCCATGCCCTACGTCCCGGGCTTGAGCTTCGCGAACGACTTCGGCGGCCCGGGGCTCGACCCCGTCATCGGGTACCTCCCCTTCTGGCCAGTCCTCATGGGCGCGCTCTACAAGGTCTACGTGCTCATCGGCTCGCCGAGCCGTTTTGTCTACTACTTTCTGCTCAAGCAGCCCATAATAATCTGCGACGTCCTCCTGGCCTACTACCTCTACCGCTACGTCGGGAGGAGGGGGTCGAACCGAGCGTCCTTCGTGCTGAAGCTCTGGCTCTTCTCGCCGCTCAACGTCGTGCTGTCAGCAGTCTGGGGGATGTGGGACGCCATCCCCATGCTCTTCGTCGTCTTCGCCCTCACCGCGCGCCCTGGGGCCTACAGGGGGGTTTGGTCCGGAGTCGCGACGTTCGCCAAGTCCATCCCGATAATATTCGCCATCCCCCTCTCCTGGGGGCCGAACCGCGCCAGGAACCTCGCTCTCGCGCTGGGCGTCCCGGTGGTCGCGAGCCTGGCGATAGTGTGGCTGGCGGGATGGCAGGTCACGTCGTTCCAGATCGCGGTGCAGAGCACCCTCGCGAGGGGTGGGTCGTCGCTTTCGCTCTGGGAGACGGCGTACTACCTGAACTCCATCGGGGTGGTCTCCAACTCCGTCCTGAGCCTCTTCATCTCGACGGGCTACGTCTGGATAGCCGCGGTCGCGGTCGCCACCGTCCTAGCCTACAAGTGGTTCGGCTTCGACACCGAGCGCGGGGTGATCCAGTCCCTTATCCTCATCACGCTGGCCTTCCTCCTTCTCAGGGGGGTCGTCAACGAGCAGTACGCGCTCTACCTGTTCGCGCTGGGCCTGATCGACGCCGCGCTCTGGAGCCCGCAGCGGATGAAACTGGTCCTGGTCGGCATCGCCGCGGTCTTCCTGTTCAACTTCACGAACGTCCTCCTCTTCATCAGGTACGTCACCCCCATCGCCCCCCAGGCGCTCACGATAGAGGCGAACATCGTCGCCAAGATCGGCCCGGAGAGGAACGGCTTGCTCTTCCTGGAGGCGGTGGTCTTCTGGGTGGTCGAGATCTACTACCTCTACTCGCTCGTGAGGGAGAGGAAAGCAAGGACCCAGGACGCCCTCCTGAGCGGATGAGCCGCGCTGGGCAAGCGATAAGTAGGGAAGCCGACGGGTAAGGAAGGCTGTAGAGGAGCGACGGGAAATAACCAAGCTACGCCTCCTTCTTCTGGCCGGCTTTCTGATTCGTGAGGCCTTCAGCTTCTGGACCGGTCACCCCTTCGATTTCGAGATCTGGGTGAGGGCTGGATATTGGGTCGCGCACGGCGTGAGCCCATACAGCAACATGAACCTCGCCCCGGGAGTGAGCTTCGCGAACGACTTCGGCTACAGCTTCGGCGCAGCGATAGGTTACCTACCCTTCTGGCCGGTCATCGTCGCCGGTCTCTACAAGTTCTACGTCCTCGTGGGCTCGCCCACGAGGTTCCTCTACTACTTCCTGATCAAGCAGCCAATCATCATCTCTGACGTCCTCGTCGCGTACTACCTCTACCGCTACTTGGACAGAAGGGGATCTGACAAGGCCTCGTTCGTAATGAAAGTCTGGCTCTTCTCGCCGCTCAACATCATAATCTCTGCGATCTGGGGGATGTTCGACTGCATCGCCGTCCTATTCGTCGTGTTCGCCCTCACCACCCCACCGGGGGCCTACAGGGGGTTCTGGGCGGGCGTCGCGACGTTCGCAAAGTCCATTCCCGTCATCTATGCGATCCCCCTCTCCAGGGGTCCCAACCCGCTGAGGAACCTCGCCCTCGCCATCGGGGTTCCGGTCGTGGCCACGCTGGCGATAGTCTGGCTCATGGGCTGGCCGTTCTCAGCATTCGGGACGACTATGCAGAGCACTCTCTCCACGGGGAGACAATCGCTGTCCGCGTGGGAGGTCATGTTCTACCTGAGCTCCCTGGGCTGGATCCCCAACTCCGCCCTCAACTTCTACTACCAGTGGGGGGGCTACATCTGGATTGTCGCCGTGGCGCTCGCGACGGCGCTCTCCTACAGGTGGTTCGGGTTCGACACAGAGCGCGGGCTGATCCACTCCATGATGCTCATCACGGTGACCTTCTTGGTGCTCAGGGGGCAGGTCAACGAGCAGTACGCGCTCTACCTCTTCGCCCTCGCCCTCATCGACGTCGCGATGTGGAGCCCCCGGAGGAGGCGGCTCCTCTTCGCGTCGATCTCGGCGGTCTTGCTATACCACATCACCAACGACCCGCTCCTCATCAGGTACGTCGCCCCCGTCTATCCGCACATTCTAACGATAGAAGCAAACCTGATCAGCGCGGTCAACCCCGAGAGGAATTTCCTGCTCTTCTTCTGGGCTATGATCTTCTGGCTGCTCAACGTCTACTATTTCGTCTCCCTCTACAGGGACAGGCACGTCAGGACGGCGGACGTGCTGCCGGCTCCTTGAGAGCAGTCAGAAGGCCGCGACGCTTCGGGCCTTTGCTCGAATCCCGAAGAGCGCCAGAGCCTTCGCCAGGTCGGGGACGATGTCGTAGTCCTTGAGCTCGCTGAGCTCGACCCACCTGAACTCCGAGTGCTCAGACGGGACTACCTCCTTCTTGGGATCCGGCTTCAGGATGAACGGGACCGCGACAGCCCTCCCGTAGGCGTCGAGGTACTCTATCAGCGGACCGACCTTCACTATCTTCATCGTCTGTCCTGCCTCCTCCCTCGCCTCCCTCAGCATGCACTCCTCCGCTGACTCGCCCTTCTCGAAGTGGCCGCCGACACAGTCCCAGACGCCCGGGTACGAGTCGTCGTCTTCCTTCCGTTTCAATATCAGCAGCTTGCCACGCCTCAGCACAACTCCGGTGGTGAAAACCCTGGTCTTCACGGGTTTGCTAACCAAGCTGGGAGGAAATCTCCTTCTCTGTCAGCTCCCGTCCGCAGTATTTGCAGCGGTACCTCAGGGGCGACTTCCCGGAGAGGAAGAAGATCGACGGCGCCGAGTCCTTTTCCCTGACCGAGACACAGGTCGGGGCGGTGCAGCTCAGGATCCCCCGAAGCGTCCGGGGAGGCACCGCGTTCCTCTTCGCGACGACGCGGTACGCGCGCACGATGTTCACGCTTGCGCGGGGGGCGATTAGCGCGAGGCGCTGGACCTGCTCCTGGGAGACCTCCATCCCCTCCACCTTGACGATGTCCTTCCGCTTCATCTTCGAGCTGCTCACGTTCATCACCATGGCTATGGTGAAGCCATTCTCCTGGGGGTTCCCCAGGAGCCTGAGGACCGAGAGAGCCTTGCCGGCCGCGATGTGGTCGATGACGCTCCCGTCGGGTATCTTCCTGACCAGCATCGTGGTCTGGTCGTCGTTCTGGGGCAGGTTCCCCCTGCGCGCCAGCGTCATGGCTCCCATCAGGACCTGCCTCCGCCGATCACTTTGAGCAGAAGGGCCATCCTCAGCGGGACGCCCAGGTGAGCTTGAGTCATGTACGCCGAGGACTTCTCCGAGTCGATTTCGTAGGGCAGCTCCGTCGACCGCGGGAGGGGATGGAGGACGATCATCCCGCTCCTCCCCTTGGCGAGGACCTCCTTCGTGAGCTTGTAGCTCCCCTTGACCTTCTCGTATTCGTTGGGGTCGGGGAACCTCTCCTTCTGGATTCTGGTGAGGTAGAGGACGTCCGTGTTCCCGATGACCTGCTCCAGCTCGGCGCGCTGCTCGAACCGCAGCCCGAGCCCCTTTAGCTGCTTGATCACCTCGTCTCGAGGACGCAGGGTCTCTGGAGAGACGATGTAGACCATCTTGGGTTTGAACTTTGTGAGACCATACAGGAACGAGGTGGCGCTCCGGGCGTACCTGTTGTCTCCCAGGACCGTGTAAGTCAGCCCGTCTATCTTCCCCTTCAGTCTCTTGACCGTGAAGAGGTCGAGCATCGCCTGAGTCGGGTGGTGCTGCGACCCGTCTCCTCCGTTGACCACGGGCACCGAGGCCAGCTCCGCGGCGAGGAGAGCGGCCCCCTCCGAGGGATGCCTCATCACTATGAGGTCGGAGTACCCTTCGAGCATCATGGTCGTGTCGTGGAGACTCTCCCCCTTCAGGATGGAGGAGACGTCGGGGGAGAGGTCGATGACCTTGGCACCCAGCCTCAGCGCCGCCGTGGTGAAGCTCAGCCTCGTCCTCGTGCTGGGCTCGAAGAACGCAGTGGCGACGATGTAGTCTGCGAGGTCTTTGCGCGGCTTCGGCGGCCCCACGAATTCGCTGGCCGCCGCGAAGAGAGACTCGAGCTCTCGCCTAGAAAAGTCCAAGATGCTGATGACGTCCCTGCCTTTCCAGGCGTCCCGGCTCACCAGTTCAGCACCCAGAGGCTCATTTCTCCCGCGCATATTAATATGGCGAACACTGGTGGCATATTTAGAAGCCCCCTTGGAGCTTCATTGGCCGAAGCAGAGGGACTTGCCTTCTAAACCACATTGAATCTGATGGATGATGCCCTGCTTCTCAAACCTGGCTGGGCGGAGTCGTATGCACGAAGCGCTTCGCTAAGGCTCTTGGGTGGAAGCTCCTGAGCCGCTATGGCAGAGGTCTTCTGAATCTTCTGCTCGCAATCAAGAGGGCCGGAAGGAGCAGTCCGACAAGCAGGAGAGGGCTGAGAGCTGAGACTGTGGGGAACTCTGGGACACCCGTCGTATTGCAACTGCCGGATTGCTCCACGGGATTTCCAGTGTAGGTCCCGCCACCACCTGAGACCGTATGAATTATTACAACAACGCCGCAATTCAAGTCAGTGATTGTCCCGGTGTTCGCGACCCCGACGCTGCCGGTGCCCGAGTTATCGACGGTGATGGTGCCGGAGTTGGTTATTATGCCAGCGCTGAAGTTGACAATGCCCGCGCTGCCGCTTCCGGAGTTTTCGATGGTGATGGTGCCGGAGTTCGTGAAGCTGCCCACGTTGGTGATGCCCTCGGTGTCAGTTCCGGAGTTTTCGATGGTGATGGTGCCGGAGTTCGTGAAGCTGCCGATGTTGGCGATGCCCTGGCTGTCCATGACGGAGTTTTCGATGGTGATGGTGCCGGAGTTCGTGAAGCTGCCCTCGTTATCAATGACGCTAAGTCCGGGGGCGGCTCCGGGATCTTCGACGGTGATTGCGCCGCCGCTGTCGACCTCGAGAGTAGCGCCAATGGGCGAGGTGACTCTTCCGGAACCAGAGAAGCTGAGAGTCGCTCCTGATGGAATTTCCAAAGTGTCCCCAGAACTAATCGTGTAAGTACCGGCTGACAAGGTACAGGTCGAAGTGGGGATGTCCCATGACCCTCCCAGGGCTGGGTAAGAGGTGCCGGTACAGGTCGCCTGGTCGAGGCCAGTCGTCGTTGCGTACGCAAAGGGAATCCCGCCGAGCAGCCCAGAACCAAGAAAGAGGAAGCCTAACACTGCAGTCATGAAGACCTCTAGCGCCCTGATGCGCATGAGGCTTTTCTACGCTATTGTGCATATATTCACCATGGAGTATCGCTCCACAGATGTGAATCTAGAGTTCATATGTGAGAATCGCAAGATATGGAGTTGTTAGCAGAGTCTTAATCTGCAAGGCGGCCCTACAGGGATGACCTCTGCCCAGGAGCCCCACTTGCTCCCTCCTCCTAGTCCTCGCCTAAGGCCCTTGCGAGGAAACCGGACCAAAGTCTTCATACTATTAATAATGCGGAAGGGCAGTCGAGAAACGAAGGATTTTCGGGGCGATGAGTCGTCTGGTCGCGAGCGTATCGGCGCAGCCGAGGGTATCAACCGCGCTGGGGGAAGCGAGGAGGAGGGCCGCGAGCGTCCCCTACATAGCCTACTTCGCGATCCTGGTGCTCGTCGCCTTCCTCGCGGACCCCATAAGCTTCACCCGGTCCTGGAACGAAGGGAGGTCGGCGATGCTGGCGATAGTCCCGCTGGTCTTCCTGGAGGCGGGGAAGAGGTCTCTCGCCCCGCTCGAGAGCGGAAGGAAATCGCTCATGGCTTGGCTGACCCTCGGAGCGGCCGCGGTGTACTATTTCGCGTACGCCCAGAGCTCCGTCTTCAACGCCGTGGTTTCGGCCGGGACGAACCTGGGCGTCAACCAGAGCATCGTGCAGTTCAGCTGGGTCTGGGGCATCGACTACGCCGTCACGTCGGTGTTCCTCGTCTCCTTGCTCCTCCTCGACCGAGGGTCGAAGACGATAACCCCGCTGATCTACACCGTCGGGATGGCGTCGTTCCTTTTCATCGACGTCCTCCTTCCCGAGAACACCCTGGGCCCGTTCGGTTATGTGGTCCCTCCCGTGCTCCGGCTGGTGGCGGGGACGCTCGACCTATTCATCCCCGGCGCAGCCCACTCGCAGGGGAACGTCCTGACGCTCCAGAACCACGTCGGGGACACACTGAACCTCCAGGTCTTTTGGCCATCCGCGGGCCTTGACGGCATCGTCATCGGCCTGCTGGTCGTCTTCGCGATCTGCGTGAAGGCCGGGACGGGCTGGGGGAGGGGGACGGCATATCTCCTGATCGGCGTCGTGGGGTCCTTCCTCGTGAACGTGCTCCGGCTCGTGCTCCTCGCCGCATACGCCATGGGGAACATCACGAACCCGCAGGCCTTCCAGGCGTTCCACTCCGTCATCGGGGAGCTCATCTTCATTCCCTGGATAATCGCCTTCGTGGTGCTGATACTCCGGCGCGAAAGCAAGATCGCCACGCGCGCCCTGTCCCAGACCCCGGAATCTAGCTCCGATCTCTAGTCTCGAGCTAAGTCTAGCTTCCGAGCTTCTTCGAGACGGACTGCGAGAGCGTGAGGAAGAGCACGAGGACGAATCCCGAGACGTAGATCGCGAGGATAGGGAGTATCCCGAAGTTGCGCTCCGCCGTCGCGTAGATGAGGGCAATGACTCCCACGATGGTGGCGAGTGCCTCGAAGACCGTCACCCTGTTGAGGGCGAGCTGGTACTTCTTCTCTCTCCAAGTCCCTGCGCTCCCGGTGATGGCGTACTTGGGCGTCCTGAGGAAGACCCCGGTCTGGCCGGAGAGGAGGCCGGAGAGGGCGCTCACCGAGTTGCTGACGCTGATCCCGTAGCCCAATATCACAAGGAGCAGGATCTGCCTGACGTTCTGGAAGAGCCCGAGGTGCTGCGTCCTCACGGCCTCGATGCAGTAGTAGAGTACCGCGACGGTCGAGAGGACGATCATCAGTGTGAAGACCGCCCAAGGCACGACCTCGAGCGTCAACAGCGCCGAGGCGCCGAAGAGAGCCGCCGGGTTGGGGATAGTGATGTGGATTCCGTAGTTGATGACGTTCACGTTCAGGAACGTGGCGAGCAGCGCGAGCACAAAGGATGCGACCATCAAAGGGTGGACCATGTAGTAGGTGAGGTGGACGAAGGCCTCGAACTTCTGCCTGACGGACAGCTTCTTGGAGGCGTAGATGGTTGGCCAGACCTTCCGCGCGGTCTGGATGGAGCCCCTCGCCCACCTTCCTTGCTGCCTCTTCAGGCTCGTTATCGTCGGCGGGAGCTCCGCCGGGACCTTGACGTCCTTGAGGTAGACTGGCTTGTAGCCCGAGAGCTGCATGCGGTAGCTCAGGTCTAGGTCCTCGGCGAGCGTGTCGGAGTTCCAGCCTCCCGCGCCCACTATGGCGGCAGTCCGAAGGAGGCCGGCGCTCCCGTTGAAGTTCATCATGTAGCCGCTCGTCCAGCGCCCAGGCTGCTCGAGGAGGAAGTGCGCGTCTATCCCTATCGCGAGGGTCTCCGTGATCATGTTGTAGGTCCTGTCGAAGTGGGTCCACCTGCACTGGACGAACCCCACCTTCTCGTCCTGGAGCATGAACGGGACCGTCCGGTCGAGGAAGTCCTCGCCGGGCGCAAAGTCCGCGTCGAAGACCGCGACGAACGGCTCGGTCGTCCTCTGCAGGGCCGCCTGGAGGGCCCCCGCCTTGAACCCCGCCCTCGTCCCCCTTCGGAGTATCTCTACGTTGTAACCCTGCTCGTTGTAGCTCTTCTTGAGCGCATCGAGCTTGTCTCTGGTCTCGTCGTCCGAGTCGTCTATGACGCAGACCCTCACGAGGTCCCTTCCGTAGTGGTCGGCCATCCTGGCGCATGCGCTCAGAAGCCTGTCCGCGACATAGAATTCGTTGTAGACAGGCAGGTGCACCGCCACCGCAGGCCTCGACGACATGCCGTTCTGGCTCGGCTGGTTATAGCCCCGCGCCCGCCTCGTGAGATGGAGCGTGTTGATCCCGTAGATGAAGAAGGAGAAGCTGAGCAGGACAGAGAGCCCAAGGATTATGTCGGCGACTGGGGAGAAAACAACCGAGTCAACCATTCTACCATTAACACCTTTACCGTGAGGCTTTTTCGCCACTCCCGGCTCCACTATTTAATATGTTAGCAACAGATTTCTGGAACTTTTCGCGGTCGTAGCAACTCTACCACAACTTCTTCAGGCCCCACATGGCTCTCGACGGCATGACACCTGCCGAGGCAGCGGGAATCAAGGTCGAGGGCGAGAACCCTTGGATAACGGTCATCCAGAACGCGAGCCTAACAACATCGGAAAAAGAGGTCAAGCCCAATGGCGAGCATTCGTAGGTGGCTCTCCGTAGCCTTCGGTTCATTCATTGGCGCTTCCTTTGAAGCCGGCGCTTCGATTGTTGTATTCCCATCGGAGAGCACCGAACAGGTCGGACTTGTCTTTTTGATTCTCTTGATTGCAAACGTCTTCCTAATCACCATGCTCGGCAGATTCTTCGTTAGGCGTGCTCAGAGGCTCCGTGAAGAGAAGTCCAGAGCTTTACAACCGGGAGATGTCCAGTAGATTGGACAGCACCCCGCGGGGCAACGCATAAATATCGATTCCCGAGCCGTTTTGGCCGAGAAAAGATGAGGCTTCAACGAGGCGGTTCAGTTTATCCATATCTCTCTTATCAGAAGCCCATCTTCGGTTTTCGTTACTAACTCGCGCTCCAGTATCCTTCGCGAGAATCAGCAGGAGCGTCATGCACCATGAGCACAACTAAGATGCTAGAGACCGTCGTAGTCAAGTTCGGCGGGTCCGTCCTTGAGAACGAGAAGGCCGTAGACCAGGTGGCTTCCTTGATCAAGGAGACCAAGGCCAAGGGGGTCGGAGTGGTCGTGGTGGTCTCAGCGATGAAGGGCGTTACCGACCAGATCATGGCCCTCTCCAAGAAAGAGAACCCGGAGATAGAGCCGCATCTGCTCGACGAGCTCCTCTCCTCGGGAGAGAAGACGAGCGCGCGCCTCGTGGCGGCGGCGCTCGCGTCGTTCGGGCTCCAGTCCGTGATAGTGGACCCCGACACCCCGTACTGGCCGGTGATAACCGACGAGAGGCACCTCGACGCGAACCCGCTCGTCGAAGAGAGCAGGGCCAAGACCAAGCAGCTGATCATCCCGTTGCTCGCGGCCGGGAAGGTCCCGGTCGTGTGCGGCTTCCTTGGGAAGACCGTGGGAGGGAAGACTACCACCCTCGGGAGGGGAGGCAGCGACACCACCGCGGTGCTGCTGGGCAACTGCCTTGGCGCCAAAGAGGTAATCCTTGTGAAGGACGTCGAGGGTGTCTACTCCAGCGACCCCGACAAGGTCACGAACCCCCAGTTCATCGAGAGCCTAAACGGGGAAGAGGCTGAGATGCTCGCGGCGGGCGGGGCCAAGTTCCTCCACGTCAAGGCGCTTCGATACCAGTCCTCAGGCCTTAGGATAAGGGTGACCAACCTGGAAAAGCTCGACTCCGGGACGGTCATCAAGGGCGAGCTCTCTCCCGTCCAGGTAGAGATCCTCGGCGAGAGGGTGTCGATGATTACGTTCGTCGGGCTGAACCCCGAGAAGACCGAGTCGATAATCCGCGCCGCCAAGGCGGTCAGGGAGGCCCACGGCGACCTGCTCGCGCTCTCGCTGGAGGCCAACGCGGCGATCTTCTACGTGGGCGGAGGGGAGAACGTGCTCGACAGCGTCCACAAGGTCCTGGTGGAGGACAAGATCGGGAAGGCCGTCTCCGAGTTCCCGCGCCTTTCGATGATAACCGTGAAGGGCGCCGCGCTCGAGACCGAGCGCGGCGTCGTCCAGAGGATAACCGGCCCGCTAGCCAAGGCGTCCATCAACGTCTACGGCATAGTGACAATCCTCTCCTCGGTGCGGGTGTTCGTCTCCGCCGAGCACTCGGAGCGGGCGTACGGCCTCGTGAGAGAGGCGATGATGGGGTCGGCGGAAAAAAGGGGAGAGTTCCTATCAAAATGACCAAACACAGAGAGGTGAAGGCCGCCCTGCTCGGCGCGACGGGCGCCGTGGGGCAGCGCTACATCAACATGCTCCCGAAGCACCCGTACCTGCACCTGGAGGTCCTGATGGGAGGCGAGTCGGCCGGGAAGAAGTACGGCCAGGCCGTGCACTGGCTCTTCCCCGACGCGATGGACTCCGCGATGGCCGAGAAGGTGGTGAAGCAAGCAAGACCAGAGTCCGCGAAGGGATGCGACATCGTCTTCTCCGCGCTCCCATCCGAGGTGGCCGCGGAAGTGGAGTCGAAGTTCGCCGAGGCGGGGTTCATCGTCGTCAGCGAGGCGAGCGCACACCGCATGGACTCTGACGTCCCGCTGATGATCCCCGAGATCAACGCGGAGCACCTCAGGCTCCTCGAGACCCAGAAGAGGAAGAGAGGATGGAAGGGGGCGATCGCCACGACCCCGAACTGCACAGGGACGGGACTCTCGATGGTGCTGAAGCCCCTCATCGACGAATATCAAGCCGAGAAGGCGATAGTGACGACCATGCAGGCTCTCTCGGGGGCCGGGTTCCCCGGCGTGCCCTCGCTCTCGATCCAGGAGAACGTCATCCCCTACATCAAGAACGAGGAGGAGAAGGTCGCCGCCGAGGCGAAGAAGATCCTCGGCACGTTCAAGGACGGGGTCATCAAGCCCAGTCCGATCGAGATGGGGATATCCTGCAACCGCGTCGCGGTCATAGACGGTCACATGGAGACGCTGTACGCGGAGTTCGGGATGGACATCTCCCCTGAGGACGCCGAGAGGACCCTCGCTCGGTTCAGGGGCGAGCCGCAGACGCTCAAGCTCCCCACCGCGCCGGACCAGCCGATAATCGTGAGGAGGGAGAACGACAGGCCTCAGCCGCGCCTCGACAGGATGGCGGGGAGCGTCCCCGGCATGAGCGTGGTGGTCGGGAGGGTGAGGAACGGAATCGACGCCAGGTCGCTACAGCTCACCCTGCTCTCGCACAACACAATCAGGGGAGCGGCGGGCACGGCGATCCTAACGGCCGAGCTGATGGAGCGGGAAGGGTACCTGGAGTAGATGGAAGCCTTGGTCTTTGGAAAGCAGGTCAGGCTGAGCAGGATAACCAAGAACGGCAGGATGCTCTGCATCCCGATGGACCACTCCTTCACGATAGGGCCGGTTGCCGGGCTCGAGAACCCCGAAGAGATGGTCGTCAAGGTCGCGAAGGGCGGGGCGACCGCGTTCCTGGTTCACAAGGGAGTGATAAAGTCCCTCAAGAAGCCGGCTCCGATCGGGATGATAATGCACGTCTCCGCCAGCACCAACCTGAGCCTGGCCCCGAACCGGAAGATGCTCAACTCCTCGGTCATAGAGGGCCTGAGGCTCGGAGCCGACGCGATCTCTATGCACGTCAACATGGGCTCCAAGGAGGAGCCCGAGATGCTCGAGCAGCTCGGGATGGTGGCCGACCAGTGCGACGAGTACCAGGTGCCGTTCATCGCCATGATGTACCCTAGGGGGGAGAACATCAAGGACCCCACCGACCCCGAGGTCGTCGCGCACGTCGCTCGCGTAGGCGCCGAGAGCGGCGCGGACATCGTGAAGACCGTCTACACGGGCGACGCGGAGAGCTTCAGGGAGGTCGTGAGGAAGTGCCCGGTCCCGGTCGTCCTCGCGGGCGGCGCGAGGGTGGAGACGGACGCCGAGATACTCAAGCTCGCGGACGACGTCATGGAGGCGGGAGCGATGGGAGTCACCTTCGGCAGGAACGTGTTCCAGCACCGCGACCCGACCTTGATCACGAGGGCGATAAGGCGGATAGTGATAGACAGGAGCAGCGTGGAGGAGGCGATGGAGGTCATGAGCGCTGCCGACGCCTGAGAAAGAGATAGTCCTCGACGTCACCGACATCTCGGACGTCCCTAAGGCCCTCAAGGAGGCGAAGGCGGTCGGGATAGCCAGCGTGCTCACCCGCGGCAGGTCGAAGCACCTCGAGGGCGGCGAGGGCCTCAACGAATACAGGGAGAGCGACGGCGACTTCGCCTGGGTCGAGGTGAGGGGCGCGAAGGACCTCGAGGTAGCGGTCGAGTCCGCGCTGAGCAGGGATCACAGGTTCGTCGTCGTGGACTGCACCAATTGGAAGATCATCCCACTGGAGAACCTCATCGGCGAGTTCCGGCGCAAGCACCGGAAGATCTACGCCTTCATGAAGTCGGAGGGAGACATCAAGCTGGCCTTCTCGATACTCGAGAAGGGAGTCGACGGAGTGGTGATACCCTACGCCTCGCTCAAGTCCTCTGGTGACCTGATCGCGAGCGTGATGTCCGCCGCTGCGGGCAAGGGGCGTCTAGTCCCGCTGGTAAGGGCAAAGATCAAGCGCATAGTGGACGTGGGCGACGGCGAGAGGGTCTGCATCGACACCGCTTCTCAACTCGAGCTCGGAGAGGGGATGCTCATAGGGAGCATGGCGAGCTTCTTCTTCCTGGTGCACAGCGAGACCGTGCCGACGGAGTACATCCCGACACGGCCGTTCAGGGTCAACGCTGGGGCGCTGCACAGCTACATCCTCGGGGTCGACGGGAAGACGAGGTACCTCTCCGAGCTCCGGAGCGGCGACAAGGTCCAGCTCGTGGACAAGTCAGGGGGTAGGCGCGACGCCATCGTCGGCAGGATAAAGATGGAGAGGCGGCCGCTGGTGATGATAGAGGCCGAGTTCGACGGCCAGGAGGGGACGGCGATGCTCCAGAACGCCGAGACCATCAGGCTCGTGCGCCCCGACGGGACCCCGCTGGCCATCACGGAGGCAAAGGCGGGCGACGATGTCCTGGTGCACGTCGCGGGCGAGGCCAGGGGGAGGCACTTCGGCGGCGAGGTCGACGAGTTCATTGTCGAGAGATGACCTCGCTGGGGCCACCCGGACTCGGGAGTGACCGCTTTGGCGACGAAGAAGGTCAAGACCCAGCTCTGCACGGCAGTCAGCGCGGACACCGCCCCAGAGCTAGCGAGCAAGGCTGAGCTCGCGTTCTCTCTGGGCTCCGACCTGGTGGAGTTTAGGATCGACAGGCTGGCCAAGCCCGGCACGCCGCGCGAGCTCGAGGCGGAGCTCTCCGTATTCTCGAGCAGGGCGATATTCACCGTGAGGTCGGGCCGAGAGGGCGGCGGCTTCATGGAGGGTGAGAGGAGCCGCCTCGACCTGATATCCCGCGCTGCGGACATAAGGCCGGCCTACATCGATGTCGAGCTCGCGACGCTGAAGGAGAACGAGAAGTGGGCCAAGTCCCTCCCCAAGGACGTCAAGAAGGTGGTTTCTTGGCACGACTTTCAGAGCACCCCCGCGCTGGAGACGCTCAGGCCGATATGCGCCGACGAGCTCCGGCTGGGCTCGGTTGCAAAGGTGGTCACCATGGCCACCAGTGCCGAGGACAACGTGACAGCCCTGACGCTCTGTGGCGACCGGCCCGGCAGGATAGTCGCGTTCTGCATGGGCGGGCTCGGGACCGTATCGCGTGTGGCCTCCATACGGCTCGGCGCCCCGCTGGCCTATGCGTCCCTCCCCAACCAGGCTGTAGTCCCAGGTCAACTCTCCACCAGGACAATGAGGACGCTGATGGACTTGGTCGCCTGAGACGATGAAAGACAGGTACTGCGTGATAGGGAAGGACGTCTCGCTCTCTCCCTCTCCGGCGATGATGAACGCCGCCTTCAGCTCCCTGCGCATCGACGCGGAGTACTCCGCGGTCAGCGTCCCCGAGGCCAGGTTCGTCCGCGAGCTGCAACGCCTCATGGCCTCCCGGCTCAAAGGGATGAACGTCACGATCCCTTTCAAGACGGCCGTGATCCCGTGGCTGGCGGGTCTGGACTCGGTCGCGACGAGGATCCAGGCCGTCAACACGTTGAAGCTGGAGGAAGACGGGCGATACGTCGGGCACAACACCGACCCCGACGGGATCGTGGGGCCGCTGCGGGCTCTGGCGGCGTCCCTCGGGGTGAGGAACGCCATGCTCATTGGGGCGGGGGGAGCGGCCCGCGCGTTCTGCGAGGCGATGAACAGGATAGGCTGCCTCGACGTCGCCGTGGCCGTCCGTGACGTCGAGCGCTCGCGGAGGTTCGTGCTCGAGATGGAGAAGGCGTTCCCGCGCATCAACCTCACCCTCGCCTCCATGGATGACCTTCACCACCTCAGCCACGAGCTGGTGTTCAACGCCTCGCCCATGGGGGCGGGCGGGGAGGCGCTCCCCAAGGAGCTGAAGCGCGTCCTGCCCGGGAGCAAGGTCGTGTTCGATGCCGTCTACCGCCCGAGGGAGACCAAGCTCCTCCTCGAGGCGAAGCGCAACGGGTCGGAGGTCATCCACGGCGAGGAGATGCTCCTGCACCAGGGGATGGCCGCCTTCACATTGTGGACAGGCAGGGAAGCCCCGGAGAAGGTAATGAGGAAGGCCTTGGTAGGGTCGCCGAAGCGAACCATGAAGGCGAAGAAGAGGACGAAGGGATGACCACGCTCAAGGCCAGGGCGGCGACGTTCGGGGCGGTCAGCATCGTCAATGCGATAGCGAGCGGCAGGGGCGCCACCGCCAGCGTGAGGCTCACGACGGAGGCAGAGGTCGAGATCGAGGCCTCGAAGGGGGGTTGGGAGGTGTCCGTCAACGGCGAAAGCTCGGGGTCGAGGCTGGCGGTCGAGACGGCTAGGCTCGCTATCAAGGCCGCAGGCAAGGACCCGGACTCGTTCTCCGGAAGTGTGAGGACGACGTCCAGCGTGCCGATCGGCGTAGGGCTCAAGACGTCTTCGGCATCCTCCACGGCGATAGCTATCGCGGTCTTTGCGGCCCTCGGCCAGAAGGCGTTCGACCCGAAGAAGGTGCTCGATTGCAGCGTCGAGGCCTCTCTGGCGAGCGGGGCGAGCGTCACGGGAGCCCTGGACGACGCCGCCGGCTGCCTCCTGGGTGGGGTCAACATGACGAATAACCTCGCGAGGAAGGTCGTCAGCTCCAAGCTCTTCGACAAGAAGCTCAGGGTTGTCATCCGGGTGCCGAAGACACGGAGCAGGAGGGACGCCGTGGAGCCCGGTTTCATCAGGAGATTCGGGGGGCTCACAGACCTCATATTCGAGATGAGCCTCAAGGGCGACTACTGGAGGGCGATGGTTCTTAACGGGATGGTCTACTCTTCCATCCTAAAATACGACCCGTTCCCAGCGCTCCGTGCGGTGGAACTAGGCGCTTTGGGTGCGGGGCTCTCGGGGACGGGGCCGGCGGTGGCCGCGGTCTTCGAGCCCTCGAAGCTAGCCGAGATTGACGCTTTGACAAAGGACTGGGCCGCGGACGGGAGCACGGTGATCGAGACGGAGACCAACAACGAGCACGGGAGGCTTTTGGCCGTTGGCTAGGAGCGCGAGCGTTCACGGCGCGACGCGCGTGACGGCGGCGGGCCCGCTCAGAGGGAGCGTCTCCGTTCCCCCGAGCAAGAGCTACACCCACCGGGCGGTGCTCATGGCGAGCCTGGCCACTGTCGGCGGCCGCGGGAAGGGGTCGGTGATCCGGAACCCGCTCCTCTCCCGCGACACCAACGCTACGGTGGACGCGTGCGCGGCGATGGGGGCGGAGATGGAGAGGCGCGGCGCCGCTCTCACGATAAGGGGCACCCGCCCCAGGGTGCCCGACGACGTCATCAACGTCGAGAACTCTGGGACGACCCTGAGGTTCATGACCTCGGCGTTCTCGCTCGCCCCGGACGGGTACGTCGTGCTGACCGGGGACTCGAGCATCAGGAGGAGGCCCATGAAACCGCTCCTCGACACGCTGGGCCAGCTCGGCGTCCAGGCGTGGAGCTCCAGGGGGAACGGCTGCGCCCCGGTGGTCGTAAAGGCCGGCGGGATGCGAGGCGGGAAGGCGTCGATACGGGGCGACGTCTCCTCACAGTTCATCTCGTCGCTCCTGATCTCCACCCCGCTCGCGGAGATAGACACCACCCTGACCGTCGCCGACGCGGTCTCGAGGCCCTACATCGAGATGACCCTCAGGCTGGCCGAGCGCTTCGGCGTGAGGGTCAGGAAGAGCGGGTACTCGGAGTTCGAGGTCTCCTCGGGGCAAGAGTACAGGGCAGCGGACTTCACCGTCCCCGCGGACTTTAGCTCCGCCTCCTTCATAGTGGCCGCTGTCGCCATGGTGGGCGGGAGGGTAAGGATCGACAACCTCGACGCGAGCCTCCCGCAGGGGGACGCGCGCATCGCAGAGATAGCCAGGCAGATGGGGGCGAAGGTCGAGAAGGAGAAGGGTGCGCTGGTGATCGCCTCGGACGGGGACAAGCTCCACGGAGGGACGTTCGACCTGGGGGACACCCCCGACCTGCTCCCGGTGGTGGCGGCGCTCGCGCTGAGGTGCGACTCTCCGGTCGAGATAGTCGGGACCGCCCACGCCCGGTTCAAGGAGACCGACAGGATAGCCATCGTCGCCAAGGAGCTTTCGAAGCTCGGGGTGAACGTCAAGGAGAGGGACGACGGCCTCAAGATACTCCCGCAGAAGGGCAAGCTCCAGGCGGCCCTCATGGACGCCCACGACGACCACAGGATGTTCATGGCCTTCTCGCTGGCGTCGATGCTGATCCCAGAAGGGGCACCCGTGGTCGGGGCGGAGAGCCTCGACGTCTCGTACCCAACGTTCCTCGAGGACATCAAGAAGCTAGGGGCGAAGGTCAAGAGCGAGTAGAGAGCGATGCCCGGGAACATCTACGGCGAGAGGTTCGTGGTCGTGAGCTTCGGCGAGAGCCACGGCAAGGGGGTCGGGACGGTGGTCGATGGGATCCCGGCCGGCCTCGTCCTCTCGGAGGCTGACATCCAGCCGGACCTCGACCTCAGGCGGCCAGGGCAGTCCATCGTCACGACGCAGAGGAAGGAGGGGGATGTCGTGGAGATAATGTCCGGGGTCTTCAACGGGCGCACGACCGGTGCCCCCGTGATGATGATGATCCGCAACCTGGACGTCGACTCTCGCTCCTACGAAGCGATGGTCAACACCCCGCGGCCCAGCCACGCAGACCTGACGCACAGGACCAAGTACGGCGGCTACAACGACTACCGCGGAAGCGGAAGGGCCTCGGCCAGGGTCACGGCGGGCTTCGTGATGGCCGGAGCCGCGGCGAAGAAGCTCCTGAAGGAGACGCTCGGCGTAGAGATAATCGCATACACCCTGGAGCTTGGGGGCCTCAGGGCGGAAGGGTTCACCCTCGAAGACGCCCGGAAGAACAGGTACTCCAACGACGTGAGGAGCCCAGACCCCGAGCTCGCGGAGAGGATGAAGCGCATGGTCATCAAGAGCAGAGGGGAGGGGGACAGCCTCGGGGGGATAGTGGAGTGCGTCGCGCTCAACCTCCCCGTCGGGCTCGGCGAGCCGGTCTTCAACTCGCTCGACTCTGACCTGGCGCAGATGGCGCTCTCCATCCCCGCGGTCAAGGGGGTGGAGTTCGGCTCAGGCTTCGCCTCCGCCAGGCTCAAGGGCAGTGAGAACAACGACCAGTACTACGTCGACAAGAAGGGGAGGATCTCGACGGCCACCAACAACTCCGGCGGGATAATCGGCGGCGTCTCGAGCGGGGAGCCCCTAGTCTACAGGCTGGCCTTCAAGCCCCCGGCGTCGATCGCGAAGAAGCAGAAGACGGTCGACCTCTCGAAGAGGAAGCAGGTGGAGCTGGTCGTCCCCGGGAGGCACGACCCGGTGGTCGTCCCCCGCGCGGTCCCCATAGTCGAGTGCTGCACGGCGATAGTCCTCGCCGACCACGCCCTGAGAGCCGGGTTTATCTCCCCAGTCCTCGGAGGAAGGGGGAAGCAGCCTTGACCAGCAGCGACATGGAGCAGGCCGAGTCGGAGCTGCAGGACCTGCGCGAGGAGGTCGCCGAGACGACCAAGGAGATAATCAAGCTCGTAGCGAGGAGGGCCGAGCTCGCGAAGAGGATAGGCGAGGTGAAGAGCAAGGGGTCGCTCCCCATCGACAACGAGAAGGTCGAGGACGCCCTCCTCGAGGACGTGCTCAGGGAGTGCAAGAGGCTGGGCCTGGACCAGCAGCTCGGGGCGAAGATCCTCGCGACCCTGGTCAAGGACTCCAAGAAGACGCAGCGCGCGCAGGTGGGTGGGAAGGTGCAGCCCCTCATTACCCCGATGGTGATGATGGCGAAGGCCACGGAGATCGAGAAGAGCGGGAAGAAGCTGATCCGGCTCGACGTGGGCGAGCCCGACTTCCGTCCCCCCAAGGCCGTGCTGGACGCAGTCTCGAACGCCCTGTACTCCTACAAGACTTACTATACTGTGGGGCGGGGGATACCAGAGCTACTCTCGGCGCTCAAGACCTACCTCGCCGTCCGCTACAACTACAGGGAGGCCGCCGAGAACCAGCTGATAGTCACGCCGGGCGGAAGGTTCGCGGTCTACTCCGCGCTGGCCACAGTCGCGTCGGAGGGAGACAGCGTGGTGGTGATAGAGCCCAACTGGCCCGCGTACAAGGAAGGGCTCGACTACATCGGGGCGCGGGCAATCACGATACGCACGACTATGGAGGAGGGGTGGGAGCCATCCCCGGAGAGGGTGAAGGCCGCAATCAGGCCCAACACCAAGGCGATCATCCTGAGCTACCCCGCCAACCCGACGGGCAAGATAATGGAGAGGGGAAGCTTCAGGGAGATAGTCGAGATCGCCGACGACCACGGCCTCACCGTGATCAGCGACGAGATCTACAACGATTACGCCTACAAGGGCTGCCCGACCATCCTCGAGAAGCTCCCCAAGAGGTACATCCTCACGTCCTCGTTCTCCAAGGCATGGAGCATGACCGGCTTCAGGGTCGGCTACTCGCTCGCCCCCGCGGAGACGAGCGCGAGGATGCTCAAGGCACTGGGCCTCATGATAACCTGCGTCCCCGAGTTCATCCAGCGCGGGGCGGTGAAGGCCCTCGAGTCCGTGGACGAGGTCTCTCACAACTCGAGGGTGATGGAGGAGCGCATTGACGCGACGACCGCCGAGCTTGAGAAGATAGGAGCCCTCGAGCTCGTCAAGCCCGAGGGGGCGATCTACGCGTTCCCGCAGGCGAAGGACCCCAACTTCGACTCCGCGGCGTTCGCGATGGAGCTCCTCGAGAAGAAGGGCGTGACCATCAGCCCGGGGACGGGGTTCGGGGACTATCCACGGTGCTTCAGGTTGTCGCTCGGCCAGCCCCAGGAGACGCTCTCGGCCGGCGTGCGGAAGATAGGCGAACTGCTGAGTTGAGGGTCGCCGTCCTCGGCGCGTCGGGCGGGATGGGCTCCTTCTTCGTGCGCTACTTCCTCGAGAGGGGCGACTCCGTGAGGGGGTCGGACTCCGGCGGGACGGCGAGAGAGAAGCGGCTGGAGTCGTTCCACACGAACGCGGAGGCAGTGAAGGGAGCCGACGTCACCGTGATAGCAGTCCCCATGGACTGCACGCTCAAGGTGGCGAAGGAGGTCGCGGCGAGGCTGAAGCCCGGCTCCACCCTTGTCGAGATATCGTCGGTGAAGGGCGAGACCCTTCCGGCGTTGAGGAAGCTTATCGGCAAGAAGGTGACCCTGCTCTCCATCCACCCGCTCTTCGGCCCAGCCCTAGAGTCGACGAAGGGGATGAAGATCGCCGTGATCACCAGGAAGGAGGGAGGTTCGGAAGGCCCGGAGGCCGCGCTCGCGAAGAGCCTCTTCCCCGGGTCGCGTATAATCGCGATGAGCCGCAAGGAGCACGACAGGACGATGGCCGTCGTCCTGTCCCTCACGCACCTCCTGAACGTCGTCTACGCGGGGACGGTGTCGCAGTTCCTCTCACCGGACGAGTTCATGCGTGTCTCCACCCCGAACTCATCGATGCAGCTCACCCTCGCGGAGGCGATACTCGCGCAGGACGCGAGACTCTCATATGGCATACAGGCGGGGAACGCCTACACGCGGAAGGTAGCGCGCGCCGCCTCACGGGAGCTCAAGCGCGTCCTCGAGATGATCGAGCGCTCCGACTGGAAGGCATTCGAGGAGCACTTCTCCGAACTCTCCAAGAGATACGAGAGCGACAAAAGAGCAGCTTCAGTGATTAGAGAGATCTACAGCGCGGCGGAGAAGACCAGCTAGGCGCCTTTCGTAGCGTCTTTCAAAGAGCGCACGTAGTTCTCGACGTTCACTAGCATCATCGAAGGGCCGTCCTTCTGGCTGTGGGCGACCCTGTCCACTATCGCGCTTCCCACGACGACCGCGTCCGCCCCAGCGGCGAGGATGGCCCGGACATGCTCGGGGGTCGAGATGCCGAACCCGACCCCGACCGGGACCTTGCCGGCGTACCTCTTGGCGGACTGGATGAGCCCGACCGTGCTCTCCTGGACGTCCGCCCTCGCCCCGGTGACCCCGGTCAGGGAGACGAGGTAGAGGAACCCGGAGGTGTGCTTGGCTATCGCCCTCATCCGCTTGGGGGTGGTCGTGGGCGCGGCGAGGAGGACGGCGTCGAGGCCGTAGCGCTTGGCCAGCGGCGCGTACTCCTGGATCTCGTCGAACGGGAGGTCCGGGACGATGAGGCCGTCGACTCCAAAGGCCTTCGCGGACTCTAGGAACCTCCCGAGGCCGTTCGAGAACAGGATGTTGTAGTAGGTCATGGCGATGATGGGGACCTTAGGGTTGCGTGCCTTGGCGCTGGCGACGAGCTCTAGGACCTGACCGGGGGTTGTGCCTGCGGCGAGAGAGCGGACGTCGGCCGCCTGGATTGACTTGCCGTCGGCTATCGGGTCGGAGAACGGTATCCCCACCTCGACGATGTCCGCGCCTCCCCTCACGACGGCGTCGATGACGGAGGCGGAGGTGGCTATGTCCGGGTCTCCGCCCATCACGTAGGCGACGAGCGCGCCCTCGTCTCCCAGCCTCCGGAAGACCGACGAGATGGCGCTCAAAGCTCGTAGCCCGACCTCTTCGCGATGGTGTTGACGTCCTTGTCGCCCCTGCCGGACAAGGTGACGACGATCGACTGCGTCTTCTTCATCTCCTTTGCGAGCTTGACTGCGTAGGCGACCGCGTGCGCGGACTCTAGCGCCGGGATTATCCCCTCCTTCTCAGAGATCAGGTGGAAGGCGTCCACGGCCTCGTCGTCGGAGACGCTCACGTAGGTGGCCCTCCCGCTGTCCTTCAGCTGGGAGTGCTCCGGGCCGACGCCCGGATAGTCCAGCCCGGCGGAGATGCTCTCGGTGCTCCTCACCTGGCCGTTCTCGTCCTGGAGGACGTAGGTGAGCATGCCGTGGAGGACCCCCTTCCTACCTTCGATAAGAGGGGCTGCGTTCTTCCCTGGTCCGGTACCGCCCGCCTCGACCCCGACCAATCTGACGCCCTTGTCCCGCACGAAGGCGTGGAAGCTCCCGATGGAGTTGCTCCCCCCTCCGACACAAGCGACCATCGCGTCTGGGAGTCTGCCCTTCCTCTTGAAGTCCGCCCTGACCTCGCGACCTATCACGCTCTGGAAGTCCCTGACCATGACAGGATACGGGTGGGGGCCGACCGCCGAGCCCAAAAGGTAGTAGGTCGTCTTGACGTTAGTGACCCAGTCCCTCAGCGCCTCGTTTATCGCGTCCTTGAGGGTGCGCGAGCCGCTGTCGACCGGGCGCACCTGAGCGCCGAGGAGCTTCATCCTGAAGACGTTGAGCTTCTGCCTCTCGATGTCGTCCGTGCCCATGTAGACCTCGGCCTTCAGGCCCAGGGCCGCGCAGGCCATCGCGGTGGCCACGCCGTGCTGCCCCGCCCCGGTCTCGGCGATTATCCGGCGCTTCCCCATCCTCTTCGCGAGGAGGGCCTGCCCGATGGTGTTGTTGATCTTGTGCGCCCCTCCGTGGAGAAGGTCCTCCCTCTTCAGGAAGATCCGGGCGCCGCCCGCGTAGGAGGTGAGGTTTGCCGCGAAGTACACCGGGGTCGGCCTCCCAGCGAACTCGCGGAGCAGCCGCTCTAGCTCCGCGGTAAACGTCTTGTCCTTGCGCGCGGAGAGGTAGGCCTTCTCCAGCTCCTGCACGGCGGGAACCAGCGTCTCCGGGACGAACTGGCCGCCGAAGGCCCCGAACCGCCCGGCGCCCGGATAGTCCCCCGCGCGCGAGCCGCCCCTCTTCGAGGCCATCTAGCGCGCCGCCTGCCTCTCTGCGGAGGCGCTGGCCTTGCCCATGAACGCCCTAACTTTCGCCGGGTCCTTGACGCCCAGGGCGGACTCCACCCCGGAGGAGACGTCGACGCAGTAGGGCGCCACCATGGCTATCGCCAGCTCGACGTTCTCAGGCCTCAGCCCTCCTGAGAGAATCAGCGGCGTCGGCGCGATGGTCTTCCGGATGGCCCCGCACGTGCCCCAGTCCGAGGTCAGGCCGGTCCCTCCCTGGACTCCCTTCTGGTAGGTGTCCGTCAGGAGCGCGTCGTAGCCTCTCGCCGCGTCCTTGGCCTTCGCCAAGACGTCCGTCCCGCCCCCCTCGCCCTCCTGCCGGCTCACGGGGAAGGGCTTCAGGAGGCTTGCGTTGAAGGTGCTTCTCAAGGTCTCCGCAGAGAACATGCTGTCATAGAGCTGGATTGCCTTGGGGGCGATGCGCTTGACGAGGTCGGAGTTCTCGGCGAGGGCCTGGCCGCTCGTGACGAGGACGGGGGTCACGAAGGGCGGTATCCTCGAGATGAGGGACGCGGCGCGTGAGATCGGGAGGTTCCGCGGAGAGCTTGGCATGCCCGAGATGAACCCCACCGCGTCTGCCCCGGCGTCTACGACGGCGTCGACGTCCTCCTCCCTGGTCAGCCCGCAGATTTTTACGCGTGTCATCTCGATGTCCCCGTCAGAGACCGCACCTTCTCCTCCAGGTCCGCCGACTTCATGAAGGCGGAGCCTATCAGGACGCCGTTCGCCCCAAGCGCTCGGAGCTCGTCGATCTCCCGCCTAGTCTTGATGCCGCTCTCCGAGATAACGGGCTTGTCCATGCCCGATTCTTTGAGCCGCTCCCTCGTCTCCTTCCCCGCGGCCAGCAGCCTCTTCGAGGTCGCGAGGGAGACATCGAGCGTGTCGAGGTTCCTGTTGTTTATCCCGACCACGTCCGCCTCGGACTCCAAGGCGCGTGTGTACTCCCCCTCGGTGTGCGCTTCATAGAGCACTTCCAGGCCCGCGTCGTGCGCGCGCGAGAACATCTCGTCGAGGCCCGCCCTCGCCAGCCCGTTCGCGAAAATCGCCGCGATGAAGAGGACCGCATCGGCACCCATCCTCGCGCCCGCGTCAATCTGGATCGGGTCGATGACGACGTCCTTCATGAGGACGGGGACCTTGACCGCCTTCTTGACGAGGGGCAGATAGCTGATGTCGCCGTCGAAGTGCTTGGGCTCCGTGAGGACGGATATCGCCGAGACGCCGCCTCGCTCGTAGGACCTCGCTATCTTCCTGACGTCGCCGGCTGGCCTTAGCTTGCCCTCTGCCGGGGAGGTGAACTTGATCTCCGCGATGAGCGGCGTCCGCTTCGAGTGGAGGATGGAATCCTTGAGGCTCCTGTGCTCCAGCCCGGCGCCGGCCGCCTCGCCCAGGTCGCGGTAGTATCCCTCGGCGATGCTCTGGGCCGCCGACCGCGCCAGGGTGAAGACGAAGTTGGACTCATTTCTTCCGCTTTGCATATCTCTCCCTCGCTCCTTCCAGGCTTCCCCCGCTGAACTTCACCATCTGCTCGAGCTTCCCCATCGCCCTCCCGCTTCTTATCGACGCGGACGCCATCTCGGCACCCTCGGAGAAGGTGGCCGCCTTCTGGGCAAGGACGAGGCACGCCGCGCTGTTCGCGATGACCATGAGTGTCCCGCACTCCCGGGCGTTCGAGTCCCCGCCGAGGACCGAGAGCGCCAGCATTGCCCCCTCCTCGGCGTCGGCAGGGCTCGTCGGCGGGATGAGCGGCCCGTCGGGAATCCCGAACTCCCGCGGGAGGCGCTCCCGGGTTTCCACCCTGCCGTCCTTCAGGTGCGAGACGAGGGTCTTCCCCGTCACGGAGATCTCGTCGACCCCCTCGAGGCCGTGGACCACGATGGCCTCCTCCAGGCCGAGCCTCCCCAGGACGGCGGCGACCTGCGGGACCAGCGCGGGGTCGTAGAGGCCGAGGAGCTGCGCGTCCACTCGGGCGGGGTTGATGAGCGGCCCCATAAGGTTGAAGATCGTCCTGACGCCGAGTTCCCTCCTGACGGGCGCGACCTGCTTCATCGCCGGATGGAACGCCGGCGCGAACATGAAGCCGACCCCTATCTGCTCGATGGAGTCCTTGACGCGCGAGGGCTCCATTGCGAGGTTGAAGCCCAGCTTCTCCATCACGTCCGCGCTGCCGCACTTGCTCGTGACGGAGCGCCCGCCGTGCTTGGCCACCACCGCGCCAGCCCCAGCGGCGACGAAAGAGGCCATGGTGCTCACGTTGGGGGTCTTGACGGCGTCCCCGCCGGTCCCGCAGGTGTCGACCATCCTGCCTTTCACCACTGGGCGGTCCTTCATCGAGGCGTAGCCCCGGAGGGTCGACGCGAAGGCCGCGATCTCCTCCACGGTCTCTCCCTTCTTCCTGAGGGCGACCAGGAGGCCCGCTACCTGGACGGGCGTTGCCGTCCCGTCGACTATCTCCTTCAGGCAGCCGGATATGGTCTCGCTAGAGAGGTCATTCCCGTCCAGGATGAGCTGGATGGCGACCTGTGTGGCCGTCATCTGGGTCCCCGGAGGAAGTTGCGAATCATCTTCTTCCCCTCGCTGGTCATGATGGACTCCGGGTGGAACTGCACCCCCTCGATGGGGTACTTCCTGTGCCTCACCCCCATGATCTCGGCGTCGTCCATCGAGAGGGCCGTGACGCGGAGCTCCTCAGGGAGGTCGTCCTTCTGGATGGCGAGGGAGTGGTAGCGGGTCGCCTCGAAGGGGTTCTTCACGCCCTTGTAGAGGCCCTGGCCGTCGTGGACTATCCTGCTGGTCTTGCCGTGCATAAGCCTCGAGGCGCCGCTCACCTTCGCGCCGTAGGAGGTGCCGATGCCCTGGTGGCCGAGGCAGACCCCGAGCGTGGGCACCTTGGGGCTCACCTCCTGGAGGACCCTCTCGCAGACCCCGAAGTACCTCTTGTCGGCGGGGTGGCCGGGGCCGGGCGAGATGATGATGCGGTCGGGTGCCATGTCGCGCACCTGGGCCATCGTGATGGCGTCGTTCCTGAAGACCTCGGGGTCCCCTCCCATCTCGCCCACGTACTGGGCGAGGTTGTAGACGAACGAGTCGTAGTTGTCTATGAGGAGGACCTTCATCTCCGCCCCTCCCCTACCAGGCGCCTGCCGGTGGCCTTCTCGACGGCCTTCATCAGGCCCGCCGCCTTGGACTCCGTCTCATACCACTCCCTCTCCGGGTCGGAGTCCGCGACGATGCCCGCCCCGGCCTGGATGCTGCAGTTCCGGCCCTTGGCGACCAGCGTCCTGATGGTTATCGCAAAGTCGGCGTTGCCGTTGAAGGAGAAGTAGCCCAGCGCGCCAGCGTAGGGGCCGCGCCGGACTGGCTCCAGCTCCTCGATTATCTCCATGGCCCGGGGCTTGGGCGCGCCCGAGACCGTTCCGGCCGGGAAGATGGCGCGCATGGCGTCGAAGGAGTCGAACTCGGGGCGGAGGTTCCCCACGACCCGCGAGACGATGTGCTGGACGTGGCTGAACTGCTGGACTGTGAACAGCTCGGGGACCTTGACGCTCCCGTACTTCGCCACCCTGCCGACGTCGTTCCTCGCGAGGTCGACGAGCATCGTGTGCTCGGCCCTCTCCTTGGGGTCGGCGAGCAGCTCCTTCGTGAGCTTGGCGTTCTCCCTCCTGTCCTGAAGGTGGGGGCGTGTGCCCGCTATGGGGAAGGTCTCCACCTGTCGGTCCTCGACCCGGACGAGCATCTCGGGGCTAGAGCCGACTATCCTCCTCTCGCCGAACTTTAGGAAGTACATGTAGGGCGAGGGGTTGATCGCGCTCAGGGCCTCGTAGAATATCGAGAGGTCGCCGTCGAGCTCGAAGTCGTAGCGTTTGGCGAGCACCACCTGGAAGATGTCGCCGGCGGTGATCTGCTTCTTCGCGGTCTCCACCATCGCCTGGAACCGCCCCTTCTCCACGGTGGGCTTAGCGTCGCCACGTGCGGTGAGCTCTCCTCGCTCGCTCCGCGGGCCCCTCCGCAAGAGGGACTGCACCTGCTTCAGCCGGTCCTCGCGGCCCAGGGTGTAATAGTAGATGCCCTTCTTGATGTGGTCGAAGACCACGCCATCCGTGTAGATGCCGAACTCCATGTCCGGGAGGGACAGGTCGTCCCTTGCCTTGGTCGGCAGGCGCTCCCAGTAGCGGACGGAGTCATATGATATGTAGCCGACCGCACCTCCGATGAACCTGAAGGGGCTCTGCGCCGGCAGCCCTGAGGCCGGAGCGCCTATGAATCTCCTCAAGTCCTGGAGCGGCTCCCGCGTCTTCAAGTGGTCCTTTCCGCCGTCCGAGGACGCCACGTCCAGGCTCCCGTCTTTCACCGTCACGATAGTCTCCGGCTCGAACCCGATGAAGGAGTATTCTGCGAGCCGCTTCGCACCTATGGCGGACTCCAGCAGGAACGCGTTATCGAACTCCTCGTGGACCTTTACGAAGAGGGAGCGAGGAGAGTCCTTGGTCTCTAGCCGTTCAGCCTTCAGCGAAAGCGGAGCAAGTTTCTGTTCGGAACCAAAAGCGGTCACCCATGTTGCTCAGGCGACGGTCAAGTTATGCTGTGATTTAAGCACGACTACGCATAGTTGTACATTGTCGCGCGGGAATTCTAGGTTCGTGACAAGGTGTCAGCCCCTTATGTCTACGATTGGGCTCGTAGGGCGCCAAAGACCACCTGAGTCGAAAACGTGATAGGCAACTTCTCCGAATGGAAAGGGCTCGTCAGCAGAAGCGAATCTAAAGATGACTTTTCGTGACTTTCTTAAGGAAGACACAGCCGATGACGATGTTCGAAAGGTCCTTGCCGCTCCTCCAGACATCCTGAAAGGCGTCACCGCTGCCGCCGCTGCAGACCTGGCAAAGTTGCAGGTCAGCACGGTCTTCGACCTCGGGACGTCGCGCCTCTTTGGCAACGCCTCTCAACTTGCTGGCGTCGATAGGGGACACGCAGGAGTGATCGTGGGCTTCACCCATGCGCTAGAGCACAAGATTGGGATACACGCAAACATTCCAGGCGAAATCTCCAAGTCTGAAATCACCATCCTGCGCGGAATCGATTCCGCCTTGATCCCAGCCCTAGAGAGTGACCTCGGCATCAAGACGGTGGGCGACATGGCAAGATGGGCACCGTACACGGCCGCCCGGCTAATCCTCTCAGAAGCCTTCGTCGGCCTCACGGCGGAAGACCCAGCAGGCCTGGCGCTCAATCCCTATGAGGGACCTGGGACGGAGCGAGCCGTTACAGAGCTGCTGGGGTCGCTCCCCGCGTCGGCGTCGCTCCAGCCCGAACCCGCCTTTCCCGCACCTACTCAAGACCTCAGCTCATGGAAGGACCTCATCAACTTGCTGCCCGATGCGAACGTCATGCAAGCCATCCGACGCCGCTCGGTCCAGCTACAGCAGATCGGCAGCGCAGGCGATGGCAGCCCAGTGACGCTCGACTACTACCCGGTCCAGATCCGTTCGCTGCCGTCAGGCTACACGATGGACGCCCTCTTCGATGAAATCCGTCGAGACCTTACGACCGACATCAAGCCGTCGGTCGGTGATTTTCGCTATTGGAGCTCGGTCGACGCCGCCAGAAATACACCTCCCAAGTATTCCACGTCGGGCAGCGAAGACCAGACGCTATGGTTGAGCGCGAGCCCGGAAGGAACCTTGTTCAGCATTTTCATTCCGCTGATAACAGGCCTCCTTTCGAGCGTTTCGCCCACGACCGACGGCACGGTGGTGTGCAGCCAGAGCCGACCGGACCACTGGGTCCTTTCCACGTGCGCGTCATACATAGACGGCACGCACCCCGTCGCCGGGAACCGGGAATTCGGCTATTGGGATGACCCGGACCTCGGCCAGGTAGTCTACACGCGTGGCGCAGACCGGCCGTACTTGCCGATGTGGACGACCCTGATCGGCACCATCCTCGGGCCGCTGGAGCCGCTTCCCGACGATCTGCTGCCGTTGATATTCGCAACGGCCTTCAGAGGGGCTGATGCGTTTTGGACGGACTTCCAACAGCAAGTCGCAAAGATGGCGGTCTCGAAGGGCTGTTCCGCGAAGGTGGTAGCCCCGGTGGTCGGGCACTACGATTGGGACAGCGTGTTCGCCAAGTACGGTGCGACATCCGCGTAGAGCATTTTGAAGGGCACGGAACGAAACACCTTCAGTGCGCTTTGCCGATCCTGTTAGATGGGACCACGCGGACTTGAAGATTGCTTCGTTTACCGGAAGAACGGTGCGAGTCGATTTTTTGTCAGGGACCTGCACAATTTTAAATAACGCGAGCCGGACAATCACTGTCAGATGGTCCTCGAGCCATCGAGGAGACGACACAGGCTGACCGATTCCAGGGCCAAGATGGCGGAGTTCGTGAAGGCGATCGGCGTGCGCGGGCCGGACATCACCGAGGTCAGCAAGAGCGTGGGGGTCTACAAGGAAACCGCTCGCTATTGGTACAAGGCGAAGCTGCTTGGGAGGGGGTTCGCGGTGCAGGCCGCGGTCGCCTACGAGAGGCTGGGTCTCAAGTACGTCGTCATGGTCGTCGAGTTCGGGGACGACGTCGAGGAGTACGCGAACCCCATCCTCCGGGCGATGAGCGAGCTTTGCTACGTCCGCTACTACAACAGGACGCTCCCTGGGGGGGACTACATCGTCCACGCTATCGTGCCCGAAGAGCACGTCGAGGGATACGCCTCGTTCATGGGGAAACTCAGGGATGCGGGAATCTTCCGGTCCGTAAGGACGTTGGTTGCCGATTGGCACAGGAACGTCCCCATGCGCGCTGAATCCTTCGACTTCGACCGGGGACTATGGGACTTTGATTGGGGAAAGCTGACCGAGAAGCATGACGAGATGGACGAGGTCAGGCCCCAGGGCAAGGCGCACTTTGACCGCCTCGACCTTGAGATACTCAAGCAACTTCAACTGGACGCCAATACGACGATCACGAGGATAGCGGCCAAGGCAGGGTCCAGCATGAAGAACACCCAGTACCACTATCGGAAGCACGTCGTGGCGAGAGGCCTTATCAGGAATTACCGGATGAACTGGCTGGGAACACGTTACGACTACAGGCTGGAGAAGGCGATGCACAGGAAGCACCGCCAGCTGCTCCTGAACCTCCTCGTCACGGACATCACAGACAGCGAGAGGACGGAGGTGAGGGCGGGCCTGAACCAGTTTCCCTGCCTCTGGGCCGAGGCCGCCGGGAAGGGATTCTACTACGCGGAGGTCGCATTCCCCAGCGAGGCCGCCGCGGAGGGATACGAGGCGCTCGAGAGGACCCTGCACGGCGTGCGGAGGAAGTACGCACTCTACATCGTAGACCATACGAACGCGATAGGGTTCACGCTAAACCCCCAACTCTATGACCCCGCGGAGAACGCCTGGCGGTTCGGAAGCCAGGAGCTTCTCCCCAAGTTCGAGGAGCTCGTCCTGAAGGTCGGGCGGACGAGCTAAGACCGCCGAGGCATTCGCTCAGGAGCCGGCGCCGCTCATCGCGTCGAGCGGAGACACATGAAGTCCCAGCGCGGCGAAGACCAGACTGGCGCCTCCGACGGCCATCATTCCGTACCGGACCTTTTCATCGAGTGTCATGAGCAAAAATGCGAGGAAGGTGCCTAAAAAATGTGACCGCACCGAGTTCTATGGTTAAGGTATTTGCGGGAGAGCGAATGTTGTTGCACTGACCGTCTCCTTTCGCTCTCCGACCTATCCTCTCGCCAACCTCCATGTTTGACGCCAGCCGCTGGCTGTCGGCAAGGGGTTCCCTCTTCTCGTCGTCGCACCACTGGAATTCCACACTCTCCCCACGGCCCTTTCCTCTTGAAGCGGTGTATTTCCTCCCCGCGGAATGTGGCCTTGGACGATGCTTGTGTCACACATGGGGCAGGTCCTCGAAGGCGAGTGCGGCCCGTCGCCTCGCGGGAAGGGCGTCAGATCCTCATTAAGAAGTCGGACTGGTCGAGAGTACCCGGCGAGTGCTTGTGAGAGGTGCCGCAGCGCCTCAGATGCCTTGAATAGTTGTTCGTGCTGATCAGCTTGTGGCACTTCGGACAGACTGGCATGGGGTCTTCCGCGGCGCACGAGTAGTTATTGATTTCTAGCGCCTGCCTCGGACGCCCATTTGATAGCAACAGGTCTTGGACACCGACCGCCGAATGCTCATACGAATAATTGTCCGAGTCCTCTGGGCCACAACTTTTGAGCCTAATGGGCTATTCGAACCTAAGCAGGCTAATTCGCACTTGTTTGGGGTAAAACGCATAAATGTTCCCACTGGTGGGAAGGTGGGATATGAGCGCCGTGGTGGAGGCAGATGAAAAGGGCAGGATACTAATTCCAGTGGAGATCAGGAGACGATACGCCTCGAACCGCTTCAAGGTGACCGTGAAAGACGACCATATGGAGCTCGAACCCCTGGTCGCGGTAGAGAAGTTGAGGGGGAAATATCGGAAGCTCATCAAGTCCGAGTGGAGCGAGTTGGAAGAGAAAGGGGAGGAGTTCGTAGCCCATGGGCGCAGATGAGCCTTCGCCCGAGGAACGCTCGCCTCTATCGATCTTGGGCGACGCCGATCTGTTCTTCTTCTATCTGCGAGGAGGTAGGCTGGAAGACCAGGCCTCTAAGGTCATCGAGGCCGCGAGTGCGGGCAGGGTGAACTTGAGAACCTCATCGGAGGTCTATGACGACGCCATCTCGGCGCTTTGGGCGGACGAGGTCCCATTGGAGACGGTTCTCAGTTTCGTCTCAGACATGAAAGCCATTTCCAATTCATCCATGCCGATGAGCGCTGAAATCGCAGAGGACGCGCTCTCTATGTACATGAAGCATGGTGGCAGAAGGAAGCTGAGTTATTTCGATTCGATGCATCTCGCCACAGCCAAGAGATACGATCTCCCTTTTCTCACGAGCGACCGTTATGTCATCAGGAATGCCAAGACTCTCGGCGTAAGGACGTTCGACCTGGCCGATTGGGAACCAATCCAATGATTGGGAAGCAAATCAGGATGCTCTTGCAGTAGTCGCGACAATGGCAGCGCGGTCGCAGACTTGTTCTGGGAGGTGCGCGCGGTCGCAGCAAGTTGAACTTCAGGTTCAAATCCCTACCGGGCACCAATCTATCATCTATCGACGCCTGCCAGAGTACTTCTTTTTTGAGTCCTGGAGGGACGAGCCACTGCTCCCTTCCCGCTCCACGGTTTCCATGAACTCATTCAACGGACGAAGGGCTAGCCCGTACTTGCCGAATCTTTCAAAGTGCTTCGCATTACCAGTAACGAGTGGGAGGGAGTTGGCTATGCATATCCCGGCGATAAGGAGGTCTGGGTCTTGGACAAGACTTCCATTCCGTTTCAGGTCGCCGAATATCTTTGATGCTTGCACAATTCCCGGGTTATCGAGACCAAGCACGTTCAAGTGCGACTCCAAGTGAGTCTTGTACTCCCCCACGTCCTTTTTCAGGTACGCCAACCCTCGGAGAAATTCGTACAACGATATGCAGGTCGTGTGGAGACCCGAAAATCGCGAGAGTCCCGCTTGGTAGGCCTCTATGAGGGCGTCCGAGTCTAGGCACGCGTCTTCCAAGGTCTCGCCTCCGCCACCAGGTTCTTCAGTTCCTTCGCCTCTTCCTCGGACAATCGAGGAGGTTTTGCCGCCGTGAGCAAACGGTCGAAGAACTGGTCCCAAGTCAGCTGGCCTCCTTGTTGCTCCTCCATCGTCTTCTTCTTCCTGGCGAGGAATTCCTTCGTCTTCATGCCGACCGATATGGTGGTGGCGGCCATTACAATTGCAAATTGGTCAATTAGTAATTGATAAAGGTTACCATTTCGATAAGTCGAGACGTTCGTCCTTGCCACCACCCAGACACTCGGCGCCCGTCAACGCCCGCGACACGAAGAGCCCCGAATGGGTTCAAATCTCCCCGTGAGTCAAAATCACAGCCTCCCTTACCGATGTGTGGTCATCTCTCAGCTCCGCCGCTTGGCGGATTAGGGTTCTCATGAAAGAATACGGCCTTCTTGATGCGCTTAGGGAACCCGTAAATAGTGATTTTACCGTATCATCGGCGCATGACGAATGTTTTACGGAAGAACGTGACGAACGGAATCACGAAAAGCGTTAAGAAAACATTAAGCAGCAAATCGATTCGAGGAATCGCACTAAGCCTGCTTTTCATCTTCTCAGGCATAGGCGCGTCGATCCTCATCAACCCGGCCGCTGCCGCTGGCGCTCCCAACTCGGCCGCTCCTTCGGCGGCTGCTCCCGTTGCAGCAGCGACCCCGCTGACTCAGGCGGAGGCTAACTGGGGATACCCGAACGGCAACGCGTTCGGCCAGGACTACAACCCCCAGAACCAGATCAACAGCTCAAACGTCCAGTATCTGGGGATTAGCTGGCTCTTCCCTCTGCCCACGCTTCCTTCGTCTCTGGACCCGCTCGTAGCCTTTTTCCCGGGCCTCGGGGTCGACATGTCAATACTCATCGTCAACGGCACGGCCTTCGCTATCACGCAGTTCGACGAGGTCATCGCCTTCAACGTGGCCAACGGCAACGTCCTCTGGATCTTCCCAACTCCCCTCGCGGTCAACCAGACGTTAGGTTTGCCGGGCGCAGGGCCTGTCAGTATCCACGCCCACGATGGCACCGAGGAGTTCACCACCGCGACCTTCGGGAGCGGCGTGAGCGGACCGACCTTCTGGTTCCAGGGCGGCAACCAGAGGGTCTACGCAATCGACGCGCTCAACGGCAAGGAGGAGCTCAACTTCACCGACTTCACCGGCATCAACATGGTCGCAGGAAACAACCCGGTGGCCGTATACCCAGGTGCCACCGCAAACATAGTCATCGACTCGCAGCTTGGAATCCTCCTCAGCAGCATGGGGTCGGGCGTAGCTGACAACACTGGCAGGAGTTTCTTCGCGGGGTGGAACCTCAACACCAACCCGCCCAGCTTGAAGTGGACCACAGTAGACACTCCTCCCCAGCCAGGGAGCAACCTGCCTCTGAACCCGAACTTCGACCAGCAGATGATCGCCAACATGACGGGGGCAGAGACCTTCTTCCCAGGAAAGGGTGGCGCCAACGGCTACACCACGCCTGCCGAGGTCGCGGGTGGCGTCCTCATGAACACCAACGACAGCATCGTCGTTAACTGGAAGTCGCTGACCCAGACCCAGCTCAACGCATCCCTCTACAACGACTGGGGTTACGCCAACCAGTCCGCGCAGTGCCTCGCCATCACCGGCGGCCGCTCGACCGGCTCTACGAATGCGGGCTGGGGCGGCCAGTGGCTGCTCGGCTCGGGACAGACCGCAGGAATCGTCTACGTCAACACCAACAACAAGGACCCGTATGGCACCCCCTGCACCCCGGGACCCGACCTCTGGTCTGCGGCTGAGTTGGCTCTCAACATGACGACCGGCCAGTTGATTTGGGGCTTCCAGGCAAACGCCCACGACAACTGGGACTATGACTGCTCGTGGTCCCAGAACCTGGCCAACGAGACAATCGGCGGCGTCAACACCCCGGTCATCCTCAAGACGTGCAAGAACGGCTACCTCTACGAGAACAACGCTGTGACCGGGAACCTGATCTGGGCGTGGAGCCCGCCTAGCGGCGTGGTCACGCCAGGTCCAGCCAGATGCCCCGTCTGCTACATGTTGAACCCGCTCAACGAGACGCAGATGATATCCGACTTCCCGGACGCGCTGGTCAACTGCGCGCCGACCTTCACGACCGCCTGCCTGACAGGCCTCCAGCCTCCTGCCCTGTGGTGGCCATCTGAAATAGCCGGCTTCGAGGACGAGCAGGCATACGACCCGGCGACCAACCAGATATACGCGACGTCGCACGTAGTGCCATACTACCAGGCATACGTTCCGGCAAACTCATCAAACTACTTGCAGGGCGGAGGGCCGGGCATCATCTCCATCCCCTGCCCGACCTGCGGCTCCGTCGCCAACAACGCCAGCGTATGGGACATCGACGGCTCGACCGGCCAGATAGTCTGGCACTACAATGGGGGGCCATTGGCGTATCAGGGATTCCGCGGCCAGACCGACGTGAGCGGCAACATCGTCTACCTGACGCTGTCATCGGGAGACATCCTGATGCTTGACGCAACCAAGGGCACTTTGGTCAGAGACTACTACGTGGGGGCGCCGATGGAGGTCGGCGTCTCGATAGGAGCCTCGACCAGCGGCCAGGAGTTCATCGTCCTCGCTGTCGGGACGTGCAGCCTGGAGGCCGTCTCGACGTGTCCAGGTACCACGCCTGGTGATATAATCGCCCTCAACTTGAACATCCCCCAGTTGGGCGGAACAACCACCACGGTAGTCAGCACGACCACGGCGGTCTCCACCACCACCTCAGTGTCCACGGCCGCAGGTGCCACAGCTACGGTCACATCGGTCTCCGTGTCCACATCGACATCAAGCAACTCCACCACACTCTATGGAGTCGCGGCAGTAGCCGTGATCTTCATCATCGTGTCGGGCTATCTTGCCATGACCAGAAACAGGAAGCCCGCCTCCTAGGGGAGGCAACCAAACCAGCGCCCCCTCGCAGGGGGCCTCCTTCATTTTCTTTCCTTTCCGCGCAAGGCCTTTCTGGGTTCTAACATATCATACAGAAGGCCTATTGGGTCCTGTAGGAGAAAAAAGCGGAACGACGCCGATCCTTCGCGAGAACCGCAAACTACCACGGGGAATCCAGGGAACCCCTAAATAGTGATATCACCACATTATCGGCGCATGACGAAGGTTTTACAGAAAGATTTGACGAACGAATTTACGAAAAGTATTAAGAAAACATTGAGTAACACATCGATTCGAGCAATCGCAATCAGTCTCCTTTTCATCTTCTCAGGGATAGGCGCCGGCGTGCTCATCAACCCGGCAGCAGCTGCTGCCGCGCCCAACCCGGCAGCGCCCTCGGCCGCGGCTCCCGTCGCGGCTGCACCAGCGCTGACCCAGGCTGAGGCCAACTGGGAGTACCCCAACGGCAACTTCGCCCAGGACTCCAACCCACAGAACCAGATCAACAGCTCCAACGTCCAATACCTTGGACTGAGCTGGATCTTCCCGCTGCCCAACGTGCCGACTTCGCTTAGCAGTTTGGCGGCAACCGCACTTAATGGGGGGGCTGGCGTACAAATGTCAATACTCATCGTCAACGGCACCGCCTACGGTACCACAGACTACGACGAGGTCATCGCCTTCAACGTTGCGAGCGGCAACATCCTCTGGACCTCCACATCGCCGGACCAGGTCAACCAGACCGCCGGTGAGGCCACAGGCCCGATCATGCTCCACCACCACGACGGGAACGAGTGGTTCACGACCGCAACATTCGGCTCAGGCGTCTCGGGCCCGACCTACTGGTTCCAGGGGGACAACAACAGGGTCTACGCTATCAATGCCATCACGGGCAAGGAGGAGATGAACTTCTCCGACTTCACCGGCCTCAGCATGGTGGCAGGCAACAACCCGCAGAGCATCTACAACGCCGTCGGCCCGTCCAACATTGTCATCAACGAGAACCTGGGAGTCCTCGTCTCGGGCCATGACGCAGAGACAGACGCCGACAACGGTCGGGGCTTCTTCGTGGGATGGAACCTCAACACCAACCCACCGAGCTTGAAGTGGATCACCTACGACACACCGCCACAGCCAGGGAGCCCGTCGGCAGCGTTGAATCCCAACTTCGACACGCAGCTAATCGCCAACATGTCTGCCGCGTCAACCTTCGCCCCGAGTCAGAACGGCTCCGCCAACGGCTACACCACCAAGTGGGAGGTTGCTGGCGGCGTCCTCATGAACGTCAACAACGACATCGTCGTGAACTGGAAGGGCATGTCAGCAACGCAGCTGAACGCCACCCTCTACAACGACTGGGGCCAGTCTGACCAGTCCGCGCAGTGCCTCGCCATCGACGGCGGGGGCTCCACGGGCTCGACAGGCTCCGGATGGGGTGGAGCTTGGGTGGTCGGCTCGGGACAGTCCGCCGGCATGGTCTTCCTGGGCACCAACAACAAGGACCCGTACGTGGGCCCCTGCACCCCAGGACCAGACCTATGGTCTGCATCCACGCTAGCCCTGAACATGACCACAGGCAGAATAATCTGGGGGTTCCAGGCAAACCCGCACGACCTCTGGGACTATGACTGCTCTTGGTACTGGGGCATGGCAAACGAGACCATCAGCGGAGTCAACACCGAGGTGATCCTCAAGACGTGCAAGAACGGCTACCTCTACGAGATCAACGCCGTGACCGGGAACCTCATCTGGGCATGGAGCCCGCCTAGCGGGGTCGTGACACCAGGTGCAGCCAGATGCCCCGTCTGCTACATGTGGAACCCTCTCAACGCGTCTCAGATGTCCTTCGAGTGGCCAGGCGACATGACCTCTTGCGCACCCACCTTCAGCCTAAGTTGCACGGAAGGCCCCACGAACGCACAAATCGCAATCTACACGTGGCCTTCTGCAATCGCCGGCTTCGAGAGCGAGCAGGCATACGACCCAGCGACCAACATGATCTTCGCGACATCACACATCATCCCGGCCTACGTAGGATACCTTGGGCTGAACGCATCCACATACTTCACGTCTCCGGGCATGAACTTCGGCCAACCGTGCCCCCAGTGCGGGACCATCAACAGCAATTCCACCACGTGGGGCATCAACGCAGCCACTGGCCAGATAGTGTGGCACCACACCAACACAATTGAGGGATACCGCGGCAAGACCGTCGAGAGTGGCGGCGTCGTCTACCTGACGGAGTCATCGGGAGACATCCTGATGCTCAACGCGAGCAACGGCAATGTCCTCCGCGACTACTACATCGGCGCACCAATGGACGAGGGCGTCTCGGTCGGCGCGTCCGTCAGCGGCCAGGAGTACCTCCTCTTGGACGTAGGGGTGTGCGACCTAGAAGCCGTGGCGACGTGTCCGGGCACCACGCCTGGCGACGTACTCGCCCTCACACTGTCGAACGTGCCAACGCCACCATCGACCAGCGTATCTACAACGACCGTCATCAGCACAGGCGCAGTCTCAACCTCGGTCTCAGTCTCGACGACAACAGTCACGTCGTCGTCCAACAACACAGCACTGTATGGAGTCGCGGCGGTCGCCGTGATCTTCATCATCGTCTCGGGCTACCTTGCCATGAGAGGCAGGAAGCCCGCCTCCTAACGAGGCAACCAACCAGCGCCCCCCTCCTCGGGGGGCTTCCTCTGTTTTTCTTTCGTTTCTCACTGGGCCTCACGAATCTCTCCGGACGCCTTCTAGCGTCGTCGGCCCTGAGTTGGCTCGGGCCAATACGCTGAGGTCGCGTTTCAGGTCGACATTCAGCCTCCGGCGACGGTTTCGGAGGGATTGAGGTCATGGAAGTGTCGCGGCGACCTCGTTGAAGAGCATGTCGCCGTACGCCGTCGTGTACGTGCCGTTGAATGGCGGCTCGGTCGGGGCAACCTGGTCGTAGACTTGGCCCGCATAGAGAGCGCTTGCTCCGGACGTGGTCTGGATGTCGAGGATGTGGATCCCGCTAGGGCCGCTCGGTATTGCGAATGACACTCCAGGACCAGGGATTCCCCCGGTCGAAGTCGATGTGAAGGTGCCCACAATCGTGGAGCCGCTGATCGCGTTCCACACGACGTCGTAGGCGGTGTTGGCCATGAGGCCGTGGACACCGTATCCGTCTCCGGTCCTGATCGTGGTCATCACGCCTGCTTCGCCACTGTCGACGGTGAGAGTCTGCCCAGACGCGAAGTTGACGACTGGGTCGTAGGTGACCGACCCCGACACGAGGAGTCCCGTGACAGCCCCGGCGACAGAGACGGTCTGGCTCCCTCCGTCGATATCGGGGACCTGTCCCGCCGCCGTGGTGCACGCGCCTGCAGTCGACGTGGTGCAAGTGCCTCCGGTGACCATCGCAGAGCCGCCGACCGTCAGGGTGAGCGTTTCGGTGCCGCCGAAGCCGTGCGCCGTCACGGCCTCGGTGCTCGTCGTGTAGTCGACCGTGGCCGGCGTGGGGCTCTGGATCCAGGCTGTGATGCTGAACGACGGGCTCAGGATGTTTGCTGGGCCCGTTGCTGCTTGAAAGACTGTCTGTGCGTAGCTTGCCTCTACGATTGGTGTGGACGCCGAAGACCAGGGTGTGTCGCCCAAGACTGCGGTCGCGAAGAACGCGCCGTTAGCGTCGGGCTTGCCAACGCCGCTCGGTCCACCAACTCCGCCGTTGCCGGCCTTGATCGATAGAGGCGTCGAGTACTGCGCGCCGGTCGGGACCGGCATGGTGAGAACTCCTCCACCCAATCCTGACGGCACGAAGCCGTAGCCGAAGAAGCCCATCTGGCTAGTCTGGGGTGCTGGACTCGTGAGAGACACAGCGGTTGAGCCGGGCATGAAGCTTGTCGCACTGACTGCCGCGACGCCCGTGGTCGTTGCGCCGCCGATGATCGATGAGATCAAGACGCCGCCCCAAGTCCCGGAGGCGAGCGCGATGTTTCCGCTCGCGTAGTTGAATGTCGCACCCTTGATGACCACGCTAGCGGTGCCGAACGGCACATTCGAGCTCGGCGATACCACGAGTTTGGCTCCGGCTGTGTGGAACTCGCCGTTAGTGCCTATGGTGACTGCTGCATGGTTTGTCGACACGCCAGCGATGGTGATGCTGTTGGCCACGAGCTTGCCTGCCGTCAGGCCGTGCGCCTCCACCACAATTGAAGTGGGAGCGGTTCCTATGAAGCTGAAGGAGACCCCTCCGGTCAGCGAGTTGTAGAACGCGACCCACGGGTTGACCTTGTACTCGGTCGTAGCATGGAGGCCCGAAGTGGCGCCGGTCGCCTTTATCGCCTTCCACCCGCCGGTAACGTCCGCGACCGCGGTTGCCGCACTCGTCGTGCAGGAACCCAGTGTCCTCACGGTCGACCCGGTTACGCAGCTGAAGGAAGTCTTCGTCCACATCGTTGTGGTTATTGTCACGGACTCGCCCGATCCGAAGCCCGTAACCTTAATCGACGGAGTGATCGGCTCTTCAGGGAAGCCGAAATTGTCGCCGGCTAAGGTCACCCTGACGCTCGGTGCGATGGTGAAGATTGCCGAAGCGGAGACCGTTCCATCAGAGACCGCGATGATGTTAGGGCCACCAGGCAGCTTTGGCACTGCTATAGATACCTGGAAGTCACCGGCCGCGGTGGTCGTCAGACATCCTTCGGTAACAAGGCTATTGACGATGCCGACGCCGTCGTCGGCGGTTGCACAGCTTTTTTGTTTCAACCATGGCACCGTCGTGCTCCCGAACGCAGAGAAGATGGCTATCGACCTGGCGGGCCGAACCCAGTGCCGGTGATGACGAGGGTCGAGCCGACGGTGCCCGAGGTCGCGGGGGTCTTCACGCCGTTTGCAATCGTCCACAGGGACACCGAAGGCGTTGTCGCGTGCACGTTTTCTAGCGGCAGCAGTATGGACACACCCACTATTCCGGCCATGAGTAGCAGCGACGTCACTCCTACAGATGCCAACCGGTTGCTTGTTGGTGCTTGCCTTAGCGCGATGGTGTCACCGCCGTAGCTCGAAGACTGGCCGAGGGAGTCAATGCCTTGATGGGTGTTATGAGCATCGAACCAGCAAATATTGTTTCGCTTCCGCGCTCTCCGTCATCGCTGGCAGTCATAGTTCCTCGCATCTCGAACTTGCATTAAGGGATTTGTCCGAATGACCTCCGATTCTTCTGACTCGTCCCCGCGGCGCGCGCGCAACTCCCTTGCTTCCTTCCAGTCCCCTGGTCGCCGTGGGAAGGTTCTAAGCCGCCAGCAAGAAACCCCGCCTGTGCCGGGCTTCAAGATTCGCACAGCCACCGCCAAGGACCTGGACACCCTCGTGCAGCACAGGCGGAAGATGTTCGAGGAGATGGCCAGCCCGACTGAGGAGGAACTCAGGGTCCACGACGAAGCCTACCGCATCTGGGCAACGGACATGATGAAACGGCGGCTCCTTCGCGTCTACATCGTCGAGAGCCGAGGCGGGAAGCCCGCGGCGAGCGGAGGCGTCTGGCTCCGCGAGATGCAGCCTTCGCCAGGCCATCCCCACGGGATGGTGCCCTACGTCCTTTCGGTGTACACGCGCCCGGAGTTCAGGAGGAAGGGCCTCGCATCGATGATCGTGGAGGAGGCGACGCGGTGGGCGAAGAGTCACGGGTACTACAAGATCGTGCTCCACGCATCGAAGACCGGGAGGAAGGTCTACTCGCAGCTGGGGTGGAAGAGGACCTGGGAGATGGAGCTCCGCTTCGACACACCGGCGAAGCCTCGCCGGCTCAGCGCCGGGAAGCCCCGTCGGACCTCCAGACCTTCACGAGCTTCCAGCTGACGCCAGCGAGCACCGCGAACGCGGTCAGCGCGAGGCTGAGGCCGGAGAGCTCGACCGGGATGTTCCTCCCCGCCCCGAAGGTGTGCACGACCATCAGGAAGATCGCGCCGATTGAGATGAGCCCGTGGAAGAACATCGAGTTGCGGACCCCCTGGAAGTAGATCCCCCCGGTGATCCAGACGAAGAGCGCCGCCCCCGTGGCGGCGTACCCCAGGAGGACGGGGAGGGAGAGCGGGAACGCGAGGAAGAGGACGACGTGCAGCCCTAGGAAGACCCCTCCCGCCCCCGCGACCAGGACGTGCAGGCGCCAGAGCCTTTCTGGGCTCCCCATCCACGCCGCGAGGCGCCCCTTGAAGAGCATCAGCACGCCGGTCGCCGCTATGAGCGCCAGCGCGAGGAACCCGAAGAGGTCGGCGAGGGAGCCCACCCCGAAGAGGAAGTATGGACGCGGGGCGGACCGCAGGAGGAGGAGGACGCCCAGCCAGAACAAGGAGACCAGGACGAGGCTAAAGGTCGAGAAACGGCCGATTTTCACTGCAAACGCCTCCGGCGGCTCGTTTTCACGCAAGCCAGGCTTATAGGCGTGAGGACGGAAAAAATGGCCAAAAACTCCGGAGAATATGGTGACTATTGAGGTCGATTGCGAATTCACACAAGATTAAATACCATAGTGTCATGGAACCTGGGTGATGACCTCCGAACCCGCTATGGTACATTCGAAAAAGACCAGGGATATCAATGCAAAGACGGCAGAGTTTGCAAAGTTGGTGACCGAGGTCGGCCCGGACGTGCCCGCGATAGCAAAGAGGATGGGGGAGCACAAAGAGTCAGTCCGTTATTGGTTCAAGAAGCTCCTCAAGCAAGGAATGGTTATTCAGCCGAGCGTCAACTTCGAGGCGCTCGGGCTGGTGAGGGTGGTCGCGGTGGTCGACTTCGCCAAGGACTACGAGGTCCAGGCGGAGCCGATCCTGGCCGCCATGAGCCAGCTCTGCTACGTCCAGAGCTTCGTCAGGACGGTGCCGGAAGGCCACTACATAGTCAAGGCCACGGTGCCAGCGGAGTCCGTCAACGCCTGGATCGAGATGATTCGCCGCCTGGGCGATGAAGGCCTCTTCACTTCGCTTGAGTTCTCCACCTACGACTGGGCAAGACATGTGCCAATGAAGTCGGACCTCTACGATTTCGAGGAAGGGAGGTGGGAGTTCGAGTGGTCTGTCCCGGCGAAACTGTACCCGGAGGTCGTAGAGGGGCCTTCCCCGAGGACGCAGGTGGACAAGATCGACCTAGAGATAATAAAGTGGCTTCAGAGGGACGAGACCAAGCCTCTGTCTGAGATCCAGAAGGAGACTGGGATCAACTACAAGACGCTGAGCTTCCACCACAGGAAGCACGTTCTCGGCAGGGAGATGCTAAAGGGGCACAAGGTGAACTGGATCGGCACCGGCTACAACCCCGAGAACGACAGGGGGAAGCACAGGAGGCACACCTACCAGCCGATAGACATCATCGTCAAGGACATCACGCCCGGCGAGAGGGCCACGGTGATGGGACTCACCAACACGCTCCCGTTCCTCTGGTTCGAGGCTTCCGGGAGGAGCAGCTACTACGCCCAGATGGTGTTCCCCACAGAGGACATCTCGGAGGCGATGCAGTTCCTTGCCCGCGCGCTGCTGCCTGTCAAGGGCAAAGCGCGGTGGTTCATGGCGGACCAGAAGCATTCGCTGTCCTTCAGCATCGAGCCCCGCCTCTACGACAGCGAGTCGAAGAGCTGGAAGTTCGACCAGTCCGAAATCCTCAGCAAGTTCGAGCGGCTTCTGATGCAGATCAAGAGCGGACCCTAGCTAGGGCCCGTTCGGGCTCTCGACTGCTCTAGTCCCCGTAGCCGTGCGTGACTATGAGCGGAGAGAAATGCACGCCCAGCGTCGCGAAGACGACGGACGCTCCGGTCAGAGCCATCATGCCGTATCTTACTTTCTCATCGAGGGTCATAGTCCCTCGCAACGCCGGCCGCGGATTTAAGGTGTATTAAACATCATGAATACAATTGGTAACTGTTTGTGTAAATTCTCACGTTCGCCTTATAAGCCCCCGCAGCCCGACCATGACTTTTAGAGCATCGCGGCAGGTCTCGGCGTCCTCGGGTGTGGGGTAATTGCCCGCCGTCCTCCAAATCCTCCTGACAGGGGTGGTCTTGGGGCTCTCGATTGCCGCGCCCCCAGGCCCGGTCACCGCCCTTTCCGTCCAGCTGGTCGTCTCGCGCTCGTGGCTTTCGGGATGGCTGGTCATGGTGGGCGCGACACTGGCGGACGGGGTCTTTTTCGTCCTGACATACTACGGAGTGGCCAGGCTGGTCACGCCCGAAGAGAGGGGCGCGCTGTTCGTTGTCGGAGGCATGCTGATGCTCTACCTCGCGCTCTCGACGGTCAGGACGGCGGGGCGGCGGGGCGGAGGAGCCCTCCCTTCGAGGTCCAGCCGTTGGTCGTCCTCGGCCGCGGGGAGGTCGCCCTTCCTGCTAGGGCTCTCGATAGGCCTGACAAACCCCTACCAGTTCGGGTGGTGGGTCGCGGTGGGGGCGAGCATGGTCTCCGACTTTGGCCCGAGCGTGGCGGTGGGCTTCTTCGTCGGGATCGTGTCGTGGACGCTGGTCGTCACTGCGCTCGTCCACGAGGGGGCGAGGAGGTACCAGCGCCTCGCTCCCGTCATCGCCTACGCCTCGGCCGCGATCATGGTGGGGTTCGGCGTGTGGTTTCTCGTCGTGGGGCTCTCGACGACCATGCTTTGAGCGCCTCGGCCTCGAACTCCAGCACGTTCCGCTCCTGCGGGGCCTCGACGGAGCCGCCGCGCGTCGAGCGCAGCTCCCCGATGGCCTGCCTGGCCGTCTTCCCCTCATAGGCCATCATGTAGGCCGCGAGGACGCAGCCCGTCCTCCCCTTGCCCGCGAGGCAGTGGACCAGCACGACCTTCCCTTCGGCGAGCGCCGAGGCGATGTAGTCCGCCCCTAGCCTCATCTGGGGGGCGCCAAGAGGGGCGTGGTCGCTGAGGGAGATGTGGCGGTTCTCGATGCCCCTCGTCCAGTCGGCAGGCAGGGGTTCCTCGGTGAGCGTGAGAATGGCCGTCACCCCGTTTTCCTTGAGCCAGTCGACCTGGCCCTTGGAGTACGGCCGGCCGGAGGCGGCGAGCCTCGAGTCCTTTACCCAGGTGAAGAAAGTGGGCTTGTCGGTGAAGTTCGCCCGAACCCTGCGATAGACCCTGCCTGTCCGCCCCATGTCCTCATTTGCGGAGCGCAGGGGTCTCGTATAACGGTGTTGGAAAGCAGGCTGGTGCTAGAGAACCTCTAGCTTCCCGTACCTGCCTATGTTCAGCTGGACCTCACCGCGGAAGTTGTTGGTGTATCCGTTGCTGACCTTCACGCGAGCGCCCTTCGTCACCATGTCGATCTGGTTGTCCCAGAGCGAGAGCTTTATCGTCCCCGTCTCGTCCTTCAGAGTGGCGTCTGCCACCCTCGCCTGCCCGCCCGTGCGCAGTGACACTTCCCTCGGACTCGATATTTCGATTACTTCCCCTTCGGCCTCAACCGTCCTCATTCCGTCCCTGAGATCTTTGATGTTCATCTGAAGCTAGTCGCGTCCTACCCGTATGCGGGAGATATTTATTCTTGATTGGCAACGCTCCCGACACCTCGTTGGCGAGCGCAGGGAGGCGGTTTTTGGCCCGCCTCTCGGAGTTGCCCCGACCGCATCGAAGGTTTTAAGGTTCGAATAGGAGGGCGGCCATCGCGTTGCTGCCTTCTTTGGGCGATGCGGTCCCGCTGGCCCTCGCGTTCGCCCTCCCCACGGCGGCCGTCTTCCTCGTGATGCCCCGCTACATCGAGTTCCTGCGCAAAAAGGGGAGGACCACCAGCGACGCGCACAAGGGAAAGGACGTCCGCGTCCCGACGCCGGCAGGCCCTCTGCTGATAGCCGCGCTGGTCGTCGGTGAGGTCGTAGCTTGGGCATTCTACAACTCCGTCGTGCCCCTCGTCCTGATAGTGGTCATCCTCTCGTGCGGGCTCATCGGGCTCTATGACGACCTTCGGGGCCTGGGCGGAGTCGTGAAGCCCGCGCTCCTCGCCCTCGTCGGCGTCTTCGTGGTCGTGGCGGAGCACTACAATCCGGCCGTCTATGACCCGACAGTCTACTTTCCGCTCCTCACCAAGACCGGCACCCACTTCATAATCTTCGGGCTCATCGTCATCGCGTCCATCCCGGTCGCGTCGAACGCGTTCAACATGCTCGATGCGTTCAACGGAGAGATCTCCGGTTTCACGGCAATAGTCTCGGGAGCCCTGGTCGTCGCGGTCCTCCTCAGGTCTTACGCGATAGGGCAGACCACTGCGGCGACGCTCGCGGTAGCGCTCCCGCTCCTCGGGGTCTCTCTCGGGTTCTACTACTTCAACAGGTTTCCGTCGAAGGTCTTCGATGGCGACAGCGGGAGCCTGACCTTCGGGGCCACTTTCGTCATCCTCTCCATAGTATGCGGGGTGGAGATCGCCGCGCTGGTCGCCCTCATACCGGCGGTGTTGAACTCGTACTACATCCTGTCCAGCGTGCGAGGACTCGTGGAGAGGAAGCAGATGGCCGCGAGACCGACCTACGTGGGGGAGGACGGGCGGCTCCACGCCTCGAGAGAGGCTAGGGCCCCGACGACCCTCGCCAGGATGATTCTCCTCCGCGAGCCGCTGGGCGAGAAGTCGCTGGTCGGCGCGATACTCACGATCTCAGCATACGCCGGGATCCTCTCGGTCATCACGTCCGTCATCACTTGGCTGCTGTGAACGTCCTTCAGGGGGCGCTGGATTCCCACTGGAGCTTCTTGGCGTCGTACTCCTTTCTGGTGTAGACGACCCGGGCAGGGACGCCCAAGACGACAACACCGGGCGGCACGTCCTTGGTGACGACGGCGCCCATCGCGACGACGCTACCCTTGCCTATCCTGACGCCCGCCTTGATCACCGAGCCGCCCCCGATGACAGCGCCGTCCTCTATTGTCACCCCTATCATCTTCTTGCTCATCGGGTAGGGGTCGTTGGTTATCACGGCTGCTGGCCCGATGAAGACGTCCTTGCCGATCCGGGTCATCGGCGGGATGTAGACGGAGCCCTCTATCCTCGTGTTGTCCCCGACCACGACGTTGTAGTCGACGTGGGCGAGCGACCCTATCGAGACGTTGTCGCCTACCTTGGTCTTCGAGCCCAAATACGCGAAGTGCCACACCTTGACGTTCTTCCCGAGCTTCGCGTCCTCCGCGATGAAGTTGACGGGCTTGTTGTTGGCCATGCTGTCGCTCGTCGGCGCGGCGACGGCTGATAAACTGATTGCCCGCCCTGACCACATGCCCGAATCATTCGCCTTATATTCAGGCCAGAATCCGAACTGGCGAAACATGCAGGACCCCGGCGAAACGAGCGGCGGAGCCATCGACGCGGAGCTCCTGCGCGCTTTCGAGAGAGACATACTCAGCAGGATCCCACACCTGGAAGGCGGCAGGATAGTCAACCCGACGCCGCTCCTGGACCTCACCAAGGCGATGAAGGAATGCGCAAGCGAGGAATACGGCCTGGAGCTGTCGGGGAGGGACTTCTCGGTCTTCGGGAAGCTGGAGGCCCTCCTCCTGGGAGGCTCGGTCAAGAGCAGGGCCGCGACGCAGATAGTTCACGAAGCGATAAGGACGGGCAGGCTGAGGAGGGGGATGACGGTCTTCGAGGCCACCTCTGGCAACTTCGGGATCGCCCTGGGGCTCGCCGGGAACCTGGGCCTCAAGGTCGTCGTCCTGGTCTCGAGGAAGCTCCAAGAGGGGGTGCTCGAGGAGCTCGACAGGAGCAACGTCAAGACCGTGGACCTCGACGTGGACGTTTGCCCCGCCCCCGGGATGCAGATGGACCCGAACATGCTGCTGGCTAAGGTGGTCGCGACAAACATGCGGGAGAGGTTCTCAGAGATAGGGCTCGACACGGCCGTCTTCGACTCCGCCCGCCCCAGGGCGGAGGAGCTCCTGGCGAGGCAGGACGTGATCAACCTTGCCAAGCTCTTCGCCGAGGCGTACGGGGGGTTCTGCCCCGAGCAATACGACAACGAGCAGAACGTGAACGCGCACGCCAGCGTCACCGGGCCGGAGATAGACCAGCAGGTTCATGAGCTCGGCTACTCCCTGGAGGACTTCCGCGTCGTCTGCACCTTCGGGACGGGAGGGACGTCGGGCGGCTTGAGCAGGTACGTCCAGGGCACGTATAATGGCAAGAAGGTCGTCCACGTGGTCTTTCCTCCCGAGGGACGCGACGTCGCCGGGATACGAACCAAGGGCAAGGCCGCCGGGCTGAAGTTCTACGAGCCGGAGAGGTACGCGGGCGAGCACGAGGTAGACTTCGAGCAGGCGAAGAGGCTCTTCACATTCCTCGTGGGCAGGGGGTTCGACATCGGGGAGAGCAGCGCCCTCGCCCTCTACGCCGTCTTGCAGATGGTCAACTTCGGGATGGAAGGCAAGTTCGTGGTCATCCTCGCGGACGGCGCCAAGAAGTACAAGCGCGTGTTCGAGTCGGCGCTCGACCAGGAAGATCAGGAGGAGGGGCTGGAGGTGACGCTCGAGAGCGCGAACGCGAGGCCGGGAAGGTTCGACGAGGTCGTGTGGACCCACACCGGGTACGTGCCCAGCGAGGAAGGGCTGAAGCTCATAGCCAGCTCGCTGGGGCGCCCCGCAAGCTCCGTTAGGGTGGCCGCGCCGAGGGACGTGGTAATGCTGGTCACCGGAAGGGACTTGCCGCCAGGCCTCACCGCGGTCCTCGACGGGTCGAGCTCGCCAGGTGGAGGAGCGAAGAGGATCCTGCTCGTCTGCATGTCGGGGAACACCTCCCTCAGGGCCGCGCAGGCCCTGAAATCCAAGGGGATCAAGAGCCAGAGCCTCACCGGGGGCATCACGAAGCTCGCGCAGGTCAGCCACAAGCCCCTCCCGAGCCTGGTCAGGCCCGCGACCTAGGCGCCCGAGCCCTCGCAGGGCGAGGTCAGCTCGGGATGTATGTCGCGAAGAGGTACTCGCCTATTGCGAACAGCATGATGAAGAAGAGGATCCCCGTAGCTATCGCGATCCGCGCGGCCGTCACGTCCTTGGTCCTGAGATAGAGGTAGGCCCCCGACCCGCTGACGAGCGATGCGAAGCTGAAGAGCCCCGCGACCGCGTAGCTGTCCTCGAAGAGGCCGGCGTTGGCGAAGGATGCCATCTGGGCGACGGCCAGCATGAGGACGACGGTCGGCGCGTACTCCAGCTTGAGGAGCTTCAACTATCCCCGCGCCGACGCGCCTCAGAGATAAGGATTGGTGCGCCTTTGGCTAGAGCTCAACCGTCGACGTATTCCCTGACCGCCTTCAGGTAGTCCGGGTTCTTCCTCAGGAACTCAACCAGCCTCTCTATCTTTCGGAAGGTGACCGGCTGGATGTGGTGCTCTATCCCCTCGGTGTCCTCGTAGGCCACCTTCTCTCCGACCCCTATCATCCCTAGGAACTCCGAGATGACGTGGTGCCTGGAGACGACGGAGCGTGCGAGCTTCTCGCCGCTCTCGGTGAGCCTCATCCCCCTGTAGGGCTCGTGGATGAGATACCCCTTCTTCGCGAGTTTCTGCACCATGCTGGTCACTGTGGGGGGCCTCACCTGAAGCCTGTCTGAGATGTCCACGGTGCTCGCGTAGCCCTTCTCCTCGAAGAGGGAGTAGATCGCCTCGAGGTAGTCCTCTAGCCTGGAGGTCTCATTCTTCAGGGGAACGGCTCTCGCCACCCGACTTCGACGAAAGGCGGGATGCCTTCGGATAAAAAGCTTGGGAGACCGCCGGCGCCCGCGGCCCTCGAGGCGGGCGCGGTTTAGAGACGTGGAAACAATTGCGAGGGTTCGACAAAATTTTGACTGTTCAAAAAATATTAGACCTGTCTAAGTTTATATACGAAGCGCCCCGCCAGAGGCATCAACACATGAGCGCGCCCCGGAGTAGGAGCCTCAAGCCTCTGGAGCCGACGCAGGAACCGGAGGTGGCGGAGCACCACAAGAACGACCCGCGGATCTCTCTCCGCGACTTCTTCACGTACCTGGGCCCTACCCTCATAGTGAGCCTGGCCTACGTCGACCCCGGGAACTTTGGGACGGACATCGCGGGGGGCGCCCAGTACAACTACGACCTGATCTGGGCGGTCTGGATGGCGAGCGCCTTCGCGATGGTGCTCCAGTACCTTTCGGGAAAGCTCGGCATAGCGACCGGGAACAGCCTGCCCCAGCTCATCCGGGGTTCGCTAAAGTCGAGGAGCCGAATAATCCCCTATTGGCTCGGCGCCGAGATCGCCATAGCCGCGACCGACCTCGCCGAGTATCTGGGGACGGTCATCGCGCTCAACATCCTCTTCGGGGTCCCCCTGCTCTACGCGAGCGTCCTCGGCGCCCTGGACGTGATCGTCCTCCTGGCGCTCACGAGCAACCGCCTCCGCATAGTGGAATACTTCTTCATGGTCTTCGTCTCGGTCATCGCGATAGGCTTCCTCTACGAGCTTCTACTCGTCGCGCCGAACCTCCACCAGATCGCCATCCACTCAGTCTCCCCGTCAATATCCAGCGGGACCGTGCTCGTGGTCGTGGGGATAGTCGGCGCCACGGTGATGCCCCACGCGCTCTGGCTACACTCCTCGCTCACCTCCGCCAAGCTGACGAGGTGGGGCATCAAGGAGAACGAGCATCCCCAAAAGAGGAAGATGCTCGGGCTCCACCTGCGGGAGAACGTAGCCATCCTGGCGGTCGCGGCGTGCGTCAACGTCGCGATCCTCGTGATGGCCGCGGCCGCGTTCTTTCCCAAGTACAGCAACGTCCAGCAGATCAGCGACGCGTACAACGTGCTGAGGCCCCTGTTCGGCCCCCTGGCCGCGACGACCTTTGCCCTCACCCTCCTCGCCTCTGGAATCGCCTCCTCCGTCGTCGGGACCCTTGCTGGCCAGGAGGTGATGACGGGGCTCCTGGGGATCAAGGTGAACCCGTACCTGAGGCGGGTCATCACCAGGGTCATCAACGTATTTCCCACGACAGTCTGCATCCTCCTCGGGATCAGTCCGCTCGCGCTCCTGTTCTACAGCCAGGTCTTCCTGAGCATCCTGATCCCCCTCCCCATGGTGCCCCTGATCTGGTACACGGCCAGAAGGAAGGTGATGGGGCCGTACGTGAACCGCCACGTGACGACCATCGTGGCCCTCGTGGTCGGGGGCGTCATAATAGCGCTGAACGTCGCCCTGATCTACATCAGCGTGTGAGCGGGCGCGCCAGAGCGGCTATCCGAGCACTTCCATGACTTCGTCGTACCGGCAGAGCGCGGCCACCCCCACAGAGGTGATCGCGTACGCGTTCTCAGACGCGTTCTCAGGCGCCTTCGCCAGCGCGCCCGTACCCAGGAGGCGCTCTATGGACCTCATGACGTAGTACCAGTTCGTGTTCACTTTCAGCATGATTCGCGTGGGCACGAGCGGTCCGTTCGTCAGCAGAACCCGAAGTATCTCCACCCGGATCTCAGACTCGTTCCTCCTGCTCTCCCTTTCTAGCAGCATTCGACTCTTGGCGGCCATGTTGACTGCGACCTAGCAAAGGGTTGCGGTCGGCAAAGATTTAATTATTCCTGTTATTTTAGCGCATGTAAGTCCAGAGAAATGGTATCTAATGACAAGCCATGGACGAAACGTCCCCGATTTGAGCCCGACGAAGTCGACCTGGAGATCCTCTCGCTGCTAGCCGAGGACGGGGGCGTCGGATACACCGAGCTCGCGAAAAAGATAGGCGTGGACAAGAGGACGGTCGCGAAGCATGCTGAGACGATGAAGGAAAGGGGCGTCCTGAAGATAGCGGCGGAGATAGACTGGGCGATGCTCGGGATAGGGGCGCACGCCTTCGTCGGCACCCAGACGGAGGTGGGCGAGGCGAAGGACAGGCTCTACGAGTTCATCAGGCGCGAGCCGCGGGTGGTCGAGGCGTACTCCACCGTGGGGTCGGGCGAGTACTTCTTCGTGGTCTTGGAGGAGGACATCCAGGGGCTCCGCGAGGACGTCCTGAGGAGCCTGGAGCCGCTCACGGCCGACCTGACCACGGCGATAGTCTCTACCCGAATCAAGGAGAGGAACTACAGCGGCTTCATCGAGTTCATCAGGAACCGGCGGAAGACCACGAAGGTGACGACCAAGACCCGCTGAGCAGGCCGCAGATTCCGCGAAGAGAGCTTATATGGAATCGACCGCGCCGAGCCCCAAAGGATGATGCTCCTCTCACCGCTTCAGGTCGACGTCGGGGCGATAGCGACAGACACCTCGATACTCAGCTCGGTGGCGATCATCATGGGAGCGATCTTCGTCGTCTACCAGATAAGGCAGGACGACAAGATGCTGCAGGCGCAGGTCAGGGCGGCGGACGCCAACGCCGAGCAGGCGCGGCTCACGATGAAGCAGTTCATCCAGAACAGCGACCTCGCCACCATGGACCTGGTGATGAGGATCTACGAGTTCGCCGACAGCATGGAGGTCCAAAAGTCCTACTTCACCGTCCTCCAGGCCGGCATTGCCTCCCTCGAGGAGTACGAGAGCCTTCCGGACGAGAAGAAGCTCGCGTTCCTCCAGGTGGCGTCGCTCTTCGAGTCCCTTGGGTTCCTTGTCGAGAAGGGGTTCGTGAAGGCCGAGATAGTGGACGACATGTTCGCGACGAAGACCGCGTGGGAGATGACGAGGCCGTTCATCCTCGGCATGAGGCAGAAGTTCGCCGCCGAAGATTACTACTACTTCTTCGAGAGGCTCTACTACAAGCTTTCGAAGAACGACACCGGCTCAATCACGGGCGACTACCTTGCGGGAAAGGCTGACGGGAAGCTTCCTGCAGGCAACGGCTGAGAACAACCGACATCGACGTGAGGATAGGGGCGGCTGAAGAGGAGAGGGTCGCCCTGCTCTCGGTCAGGAACGAGCTGATGAACTAGGCGGCGAAGATAATGGCCAACCTCGAGGACCTGGACACCAGGAGGGTCGCGTTCCACATACTAGAGGAGCACGACAGGGGGGTCGAGAGCATCTCGCAGTCCCTCGATATGAGGGAGATGCGGGTCAGGTCGATCCTCTAAGAGCTCGAGGGAAGCATCTTTGGTTGAGCCCGCGCCTCGTCAAGAGCGACGGGCCGGCTCGCGCGTCAACACCTCTCCGGACTCTGCGAGCAGGAGGCTCCCGAAGCCCACCAGCCAGATCAGGAGCGGATAGAGTATCACCCTCTCCCATCCGCCAGGACCGAGGGTCTGCTGAAAGAAGGCTGTCTCGTATGCCCCGAACTCCATGGCAGTCCCGAACAGGCTGAGGGACCCTAGGGCCACTGCGAAATACTTGAACGGAGACCTGATCATCCTGTAGGAGAGCATCGCCGCGATGGGGCCTGGGATGAAGGCGACCACGGCGCCGGCCGAGTGTATTGCAAGGTTGACGTTCTCGGGAGAGACGACCGCCAACAGGAGGCCTATCCCCGGGAGCAGGTTCAAGGCCAGCAGCTTTCTCCTCCCGCTCTTCCTGAACAGAAAGTAGGCGCCGCCTATCCAGGACGCCGCGACGGCGAAGGCCAGCGGTTCGCCAATCAGAGACGTCCTTGTCCCTATCGCCAAGAGGTCGCTGACGGTGTTCGCGTGCACGCTGTAGTTTGGGTAGATCGCCTCCAAGGCAGTTATCAACATCAGGAATCCCGCCCCGGCGAAGGTGAGCAGCGCCCCGGCTCGCCGCAAGTCGGTCGGATTGGTGTCGATGTTCATTCCGTCGGTCACGTCTGTGGAGCGCCCTTTCGAGCCTTCCCTGGGGGAGCGCCTTCGGCTTCTTCCTTGAACTTCTTGAGCGCGTCCTCGGTCGCCTTCGATATCTGCCCCTTCACTATGCCTTGGACGAATCCGGGCACGTTCGCGACCTCGATGTTCCACGAGACGTCGACCCTCGTCTTGCCCTCGCCCGTAGAGGTCAGGACGATCTTGCGCTCCCCTCTCAGCCCTGCCCCGGCCATGGTAAGCTCGATCGACCTCTTCGGGTCAAGCACCAGGATCTGCCTGCCTTTGTGGGCGAAGGCGCGGGGGCCGACCGTCGCCTCTCGCTCGATCGTGTTGCCTTCCCTCTTGAGGACCTTGATGTCTCTTATCGCGCCCCAGTACTCCTGGTCCTTGTCCGTGTCGGAGATCAACTCCCAAACGCGGTCGACGCTCGCGAGCATCTCGCAACTTCTTTCTATTGTTACCATTTTTCTGTTCCCGGCTTTCTCGTGGGACGGCGTGACCTCATATCCGTGGTGTTACCTCACGGGTAACATCCCATCCGCTCTCCCAGCGTGCCGGCCGCGTCTGGCTCCGCGGTCTGCCCTCGGCGCCGTCAAGCGGCGCCGGGCTGGCCTGGTGAGTTCGAGATCAGCAGGTAGATGATCGCGATGCTGACCACAATCGCGATTATCGTCCCAATCAAGGCGTCGCCGATTCCAGGAGTCATGAGGGCGTAAATCTCCGCGGCGGCCTCCGAGGCGGCGCTGTAGGCGATTGTCACGCCGTTGATCGCGAAGAGGAGCCTTCGAGAGTAGTCTCTGCGCTTGAGAAACGCGTAGGCTGCGAACAGGGCGACGAGCCCCATCAAGAGATGGATGACTCCGAGCGCCGTCCCTACCGGATAGGTGGCGGCGTTCGCGTAGCCGAGGCCGCCTAAGGTGACCAGCGCGCCGTTGAAGAATTGCAGGGCGGTGACGAGCTGTCGCCTCTCCTCGCCGCCGCGGGCGAGCGTCCTCGACCTGTAAACGCGCCGTGTTTCCACGGCCAAGAGAACCCAGCCGCCGACTGCGAAGGGAATCATTGACTCGTGGAGACTGCGAGCGAAGCCTTGGACGCTCGGAGAAAGCAGGCCCTCGGCGATGCCCACCGACCCAAGAAGGTACGCGCCCGCATAGGGGTACAGCCGCGAGAAGGCGGCGGCGACAAGAAGGACAAGACCGATGACTATCTCGAACTCGGCTATCGAGGTCGAAGGCGCGACGAAGCTCAGCTGGGCTGCGCCGAGGGATAGCTTGGCGCCGAAGTTCAGGGCGCAAGAGACTAGGAAGAGAGCAGCCAGAACCGCCGTCACGAGACGGATCGTCAGGCGGATGTTTGTGGGCGCGCCGGGTTCACCTTCTTGACGGAGTTCGGCCTCTAGCGGAGGTCCTGCGTCGGCCCAGACCTCAGTCCTGAGTTCCTTGACCCGGCAAGCCTAGCGACGGCCTGCGTCGAAGCCATGATTGCGAAGGCCGAGGTGGGCGAGAAGCCGAAGAGGTCTGGGGGAAGGCTGGCCATGACTCGCGCTATGCGCGGAATTCCATGCTCGGCGGCAACCTCTTCGAGCATGCGCTCTTCCCGGACATGGCTCCTCCTTTGGCCGAGCGTGGGCCCCATCGTCAGGCGCCCGCCTTCACGACAATCGTGCCGGTCATCCAGCTGTGGTAGACGCAGTCGTATTGGTAGGTGCCCGGGACTGTGAACGTGTGGGTGCAGGTCACCCCTGGCTGCATGTTCCCGGAGTTGAACGCGCCCCCCGTCGGCGCGCTCGTGGAGGTCACGGTGTGGTGAACCGAGTCGTTGTTCGTCCACGTCACGGTGTTGTTCACGCCCATGACCAAAGTTATCGTGTCAGGCGTGTAGCCCGGAGGGTTCGCCGAGTTCCCCGACCCGCTGTAGATCGATACTTGGACGGGCGTTTGTCCGCTCGGGGCCGAGGACACGCAGACGCTCGAGCTGGGCGGGGCTGTGTTCGAGCTTACCTCGTAGACCACCACGCCACCCACCGCGACCACGATTATCACGACCGCTGCGACGACAGCCCTCCCGATTGCAACGCGGCGCGAGGGCCCGATGACCATTCTCTTCCTAGCTAGCCGTGGATTCCTGCGCTTCGATATGCCGAAGTCGAGGTCGTTCAGGAGTCGGAGGACTGTCAGCGGGAGCGCCACGACAGCGAGCGCTTGTGCTGTCACGAGTCTCGGATTTACCATAATGAGGAGGTGCGGAGTTCAGGATATAGCCACTGGTAACAACTGTTACGTAACTCAGTTACCTGACGCCTTGTTGTTCTCAGCCGCAGCGCTCTCGAAGTCGAGCTTCTCGTCTATCTTCTTCTGCAGCTCTTTGTAGGCCTTGTACCTCTCCGTCCATTTGGAGAACGCCATCCACTGGTTGATGGCGACCGCGACGAAGACGAGAGCAATCAGAATAGTCACTATCCCCGCCACCCTGAAGTTGTAGGGGGAGCCGGGAAGGAGGAGGGGCGTCACGTGCCAGGAGACCGGGATCCCCACGATGACCGCGACCAACATGATGATGACGACCTTCTTCGTCTTGTCGACCTGGCTGACCAGCTCGTCGGCGATGCGGAGGATGTTGTCCGCGAGTATGTCCTCGTTCCCGTTCTTCTTCGGCGAGTCAGCCACGACTAGAGCGCCTCCCCATCTCTTAAAAACGGTGAAGGCACGAAGTTACCTAACCTCAACTTCGCCCATCCCTCCCCACTTCCTTTCTCGGGAAGAGCGACTCGTATGGCTCGAGAATCTCCCTCGCCAGCCGCTTGCCGACGTCCGAGACAGCGTACATGATTATCTTCTTGGAGCCCCAAGGCTCCTCCACGCGTGTGATCAGCCCCCGCTCCACCATCTCGTCGAGGATGGGCTTGTGCTTGACGTTGTTGAGGCCGCAGTAACTCAAGAGCTGGCTCTGGTTGAGCCGGCCGTGCTCCGCGAGCTTGAGGATGATGTCCTTCCTGATGTAGATCCTCTCCCTGTGCTCGTGGACCAAGGGCCGCTAATCAGCTTCTGCCAATGCGCACGGGCAATAACCGTTTCCCGAGTTTCTCGTCCGAGGCCGCGCCGCAGGCCCTAGCTCTGGGCCAGGTCTTTCCGCATCTGCTCGAATTGCTCCTTCGTCAGCTCGCCGCTCGCGAACCTCTCTCTGAGCACCTGCATCGCGGAGTCGCTTCCGTGATACCAACCCCAGCCTCCCCACATGCCCCACCAGAAGAACCGGAGCGCGAAGAAGGCGACGAAGAAGAGAGGGATGAAGAAGAACCACCCGAACGGCGCCCACGGCCACCATCCATAGTATTGAGGAGAGGCGGTGTTCGAGTAGAGCGTCGCGCCCACAGCTACGGAAGCGACCGCCGCGAGAAGGACGACCGGGACCAGCACCCACCTCAGTGACCTAAGACCTACGGCAGAATTCATCTTTCCAGTTCACCTGGCAGCAGGCGGAGCGGAAAAGTAATATCGATGTTGTTACCTCTGACGTAACATCCCATCTTGAGTTCGACAGAACACCTCGTCCGCCTCGGCCTCAACAGCAACGAAGCGAAGGCCCTCGACGCCCTGATCGCGCTGGGGCCTTCGGGCGCGGCGGACGTACACAGGTATTCGGGGATGCCCCGGAACAAGGCCTACGAGTCGCTGGAGAGGCTCGCCGCCCGCGGGGTGGTCGAGGTCCAGCCCGGCAGGCCCATGCTCTACAGGGCGAGCCAGGCGAAGAGCGTAATCGACAACCTCACCGAAAGCTACGGGCGCGAAGCTAGGGAGGCGCTCAAGGCCCTCGAAGAGAGGCAGGAGGCCGGCAGGGAGTCAACCGAGCCCCAAGGCGAGACCACCTATGCGTGGATGGTGAAGGGCGAGCAAGCGGTAAAGAGGCGCCTGGCCGAGCTGATATACGAGGCGAAGGAGGACGTCTTCGGGGTAGGCGGATACCCCCCGAAGTACCTCCTCTCGGCGAAGACCGCGCTGAAGGCCGCCTCGCAGAGGGGGGTGGTAGTGAGACCCATATCGATGATAAGGCCGACGCAGGACGTCGCCGAGCTCTCGAACGAGGACAAGTCTGTGATAGAGTTCAGGACGGTCAAGTCGTCCCCCACCCTCAAGGTCAGGATACAGCCGTTCGACGACCAGATAATCAACGGGTTCGTGGGCACGCAGGGGTCTGGCTCGATGGTCATAGTCGACCAGACGCTCGCCTTCGACATAATCGACGACGGGAGCGACCCGAAGAAGGTCGCGGGCATCCTCCTGAAGGTCCCCGGCATCCCCAGGATCCAGAAGGCCACGGTCGAGAGGATCCTCGCGCTCTACACGAGAAGAATCTGACCGCGACGCCGCGAGCGAGAGCGAGGGACGAGTTGGAGAACATAGATCCGGTCTACTTCCTCACGCCTCTCGTCGTCATCGCCTTCAGCGTCGGTCTAGTCGTATACTGGCGTAAGCGAAGGCGGCTCACCATGTTCGCGCTGCTCTTCTCCGTCGTGGCCTACTTCGGCGCGATCTTCGCGAAGGTCGTGTTCCAGTATCTGACCTATCGTTCCCCCTTCTTCCCCGCCTCGGGCGGGAACCTCTTCGTGCTGGGCGCCTACTTTGGGCTCCAGACGGTCTTTTTTGAGGTCGGCGGAGCCTACCTGGTCGCCCGGTACGCGGTCACTCACGGGATGCTGAGGGCGAACGACGCTGAGGGATATGGAATCAGCCTCGCGCTCTGGGAGAACGGGGTGCTGATAGGGGGTTTGCTCCTCGTCAACTACGTGGTCTACTATGCTACCCTCGCCGGCTCGGGCGCGGCCGCCCAGCAGACGTTCACGACCCTCATCGCCTCCTCGGCCTCGCTCTTCGACCCGCCCTCGGGGGCGCTGCCCCTGGTCGGCTTCGCGATACTCGAGAGGGTCTCGTCGCTCCTCATCCACTTCTCCTTCGGGTACCTCTGCGTTCTGGCCGCCGTGTTCAAGAAGCGAACCCTCATCCTCATCGCTCTCCCCATGGGGATGGTCGACTTCCTAGCCCCGTTCGCCGGGTCGATCGGCATCGGGGCCTTCGAGGGACTCGTCTTCGCCTTCGCCCTGGCGTGCGTCGCCGTGGCCTTGACGGCGACCCGCGGAAAGATGAGGGCCGAGAGCACGCTATTTACTGCCCGGCCCCCGGAGGAGGCCGCTATGAATCTGGGGTCGCTCTTCAAGACGAACTTTCGGAGAGCGCTCAGCTTCGGGAAGATCTACGTTGGGATGGGGATGGTCCTCCCACTGCTCTTCTTGGCGGAGCTCTCGGTCGCTGGAGGCGCCGCCAGCGCGGCGAGCGCCCCGGTAGGGCCGATAGTGTCGCAGGTCTACCCACTCCTGCTCCCCGTCTTCGTAGTGCTGGGCGCGAGCGGGGCGCTCATGATATTCGCCAGCGACAAGGACAAGGGGGTCTACGAGTACATGCTGGCCTATGGCGTGGACGTATCGACCATCTTCTGGTCGATCATCGCCGCGACCCTGGGCCTGTCCACACTCGTCCTGGCGGTCTCCCTCGTGCTCACCGTGTCCGTCCTGGCCTTCACGAACGCGAGCGCGCTCTCGCCGGTCTTCGGAGAGCTCGTGATCTTCTACACGGTACCCCTGAGCTTTGCGGCGGCGATGTTCATGAGCATGTCGGGGATGATATGGTCGCAGCTCACCGCGCGCCGCCCTGGAGTCAACAGCCCCGTCGGGATAGCGCCTCTGCTGGGCATAGCCCCCGTCCTGGCCGTGCTCCTCCTGGCGGTAGGCCCCGGCTCGGGGCACATACTCTACGTCGTCGGCGCCGCATCGATCGCGATGGTCCTTGGGGTGGCAGCCATGTCCTCGGTCGCTAACAGCAAGATGCAAAGGGAGAGGTTCCTGTCCAATGCTTGACGAGACCGGGAGGCGGGCGCGGTGACGACCCCGGCACCCGCGATACTCGTCCAAGACGTCGCGTCGGGCTACTACGGCAAGAAGGTCCTCGACGGGATCTCGTTCACAATCTCCGAGCCCGGCGTGTACGTAGTCCTGGGACCCAATGGCGCGGGGAAGACGACCCTCCTCAGGACGCTGGCCGGGATACTCAGGCCCTACACGGGGAGGGTCGAGATCAACGGCGTCCCCAGCCAGCAGAGGGAAGCGAGGAGGCAGATAGACTACATCACCCACCTGGACGGGATCCCCGAGGGCATGAACGTGACAAACGGCCTTAGGTTCTACGCGGACGTTGAGGGGGCGAGCGAGGCCGACGTGGAGCGGGTGATCGGCCTCCTCGACTTGAAGGAGCTCGCGACCATGCGCTTCAACCAGCTGAGCCAGGGCCAGAAGAAACGCGTCTCGGTGGCAAGGGTGTTCCTCCAGGAGAAAAGCGTCTATCTGCTCGACGAGCCCACGAGCAACCTCGACCCCAAGGTAGCCAAGGAGATAAGGGAGCTCGTGCTCCAGCTCAGCAAGAACAAGGTGGTCCTCTACTCCTCGCACAACCTCTTCGAGGCGAGGGAGATCGGGACCCGAGTGATCGCTGTCAAGGGAGGGAAGCTTGCGCTGTTTGGCAGGATAGACGAGATCCGGACCCAGACGTACACCGTGGGCATCCGGACCTTGGCGCCGGAGCCCAAGCTAGATTCCATCAAGAAGGACGGCGACTTTTACGTCTACGAGCTGAAGGGGCCTGAGGAGGTCCCGGCCCTAATCGAGAGCCTGGTCTCCCAAGGAGTGAAAATCAGGGAGGTTCGCGAGATGGAGAACCCCCTTGAAGAGCTGTTCAGGTAGCCGGCGCCTTCTCTGTTGGGGCCGTGGGCTTTAGGTAGTCTCTTCTGCTCCTGCTCTCGCCACACTTCGGGCACTTTACCCTGCCCGTGTAAGGAAACGTCCACCCGAGCCCGCTGATCTTGTTGTCCACCATTGGCGCCTTGAAAACGGTCCCGCACTCTGGACACTTCAACAGCTTCCCCCTCACCGCGAGCATGGAGACCACAAACACGATGGCGATTATCGCGATGGGGACCAATACGAGGACGAAATCGGCCATCGCTGAAGGTCGCCAGACTCTAGTTTTACGGGTTTTCCTGGGTCGCTCAGATGGTCAAGGAGACGGAGAACCCGCTTGAGGAAGTACTCCGGTAAACTTCGTCTGCTTGACCTTGAGGGTCTTGTAGTCCCTCCGACCTCGACTCTGGCCGCACTTCGAGCACTTCAACTGTCCGAGGTAAGGAAGGGTCCAGCCCGATCCCGACCTCTTGCTGTCGAAAGCAGGGGCGGCGAAGACGTTCCCGCACTCGGGGCACTTTAGCATCTTCTTCCGGCCCGCGAGCATTATCATGATGCCGGCCAACACGATAAGGATCAAGGGAAAGAAGTCTATCCACGAAGTCGAGGTTCCCGAGGATGCCATGGTTTTGGCGCCGCGGAACCCGCAATTACGTCTTGCTGAAGAGGGTCAAAGGACACGTTTATTAATGAATGAATGGTTCATTCATACGTAATGCCACGCAGCGAGGAGGCCAACCAAGTCGTTCGAGGAGAGGCGAGAGACAGGATACTCCTAGCCGCGAGGAGAGTCTTTGCGAGGAGGGGACCCGCCGCCACGATGTCGGAGGTCGCGCAAGATGCGGGGATTAGCCAGGGTCTCGCGTATCGATACTTCGAGAGCAAGGAGGAGATACTCGCCACGCTTGTCAAACAGGCCGCCGAGTCTGGAGGAGGTCTTTCGTCCAGGATCGAGAGGATACGCGGGACCCCGGGGGAGAGACTCTACGTCCTCGTCTCCTCTATCTTGGAGGCGAGGCGGCGCGAGCCTGAGTTCTACCAGTTGATCTATCAGGCTCTCGCCGACTACAAGACTCCGAACGACCTCCGCGAGGTGATGCGAAAGAGTGGGGAGGCGATGGAGGCGGAGATGAAGAAGCTGATTGTCGAGGGTCAAGCCACGGGGGAGATGGCCAAGGACGACCCGAACCAGCTCCTTGGCGCGGTGCTGGCGTGCCTGGACGGCCTGTCCAGGGCGATGCTCACCCTCGGCCCTAAGGAGGCGAGGGCGTCGATCCCCGACGCGAGCGTGGTGATGCGAATGCTGAGGCCTGACCCTAGGGAGGCAAGCGCGAGATGAACCGCAAGGGCGTCTGCTATGACGCTGGACGCGCGATGATGGGAGAATCGTGGCGCCCGAAGTTCGACGAGACTCTGGCCCGGCGCGAGCTGGGAATAATCAAAGAAGACCTACATTGCAACGCCGTGAGGATCTGCGGCCTCGACATCGACCGGCTTGTCGTCGCTAGCCAGGCAGCTCTTGACGCGGGACTGGAGGTCTGGTTCTGCCCGGAGATGTGGGACAGGAGTCCAGAGGAGACTCTCGCCTATTTGCGGAAGGCGGCGGAGGCCGCGGAGGCGCTCCGCGCGCGCAGGCCCGGGCGGGTGGCCCTCAGCGTAGGGTCCGAGCTGACGCTGTTCATGCAGGGCATCGTGGAAGGGAGAAACGTCTTCGATCGGATGGGCGCCCCGTCGTTCTTGGAGACCATCAGGGCAGGAAAGTACAACGCGACCCTCAACGCCTTCCTCGAGAGGGCTCGTGTTGCGGAGCGAGAGGTCTTCCAAGGCCCGCTCACCTACTTCTCTCTCCCGTTCGAGTCGGTGGACTGGAGCCAATTCGACTTCGTGGGGGTCGACCACTATCGCGACGCCCGGATAAGGGACATTTACGGTAAGATCGCATCAGGGTATCGGGTCCACGGAAAGCCTGTGCTCATCGGAGAGTTCGGGTGCTGCACCTACAGAGGGGCCGAGATGCTCGGCGGGAACGGCTTCATGATCGCATTCGGGATGATGGCAGACTACCTCGGGCCTAGGCTCACCCTTCCGGAAAGCACCAAGGAGACGATGAGAATCCCCGTCCGGGTCGACGGCCACTACGTCCGCGACGAGGGACTCCAAGCCAGGGAGATTGCCGACCAGCTGCGCGTCTTGGACGCGGCGGGTGTAGAAGGGGCATTCGTGCAAACTTTCGTCTCGCCCACTTCCACGCACGTAGACGATCCCAGGTTCGACGGGGACATGGCGGGCTTCAGCCTCGTGAAGAGCTACGCGGACAAAGATACAGCGGAGGAGATAGCCGTGCAGAAGGCACACCAATCCAAGGAGCTTGTGGGAATAGAGCTTGACCCAAGCGACCTGCTCAAGTTTTCCGGCGAGCTTGGAAGGATGGGCGTGACCTACCCCGACATGCCCTGGGAGCCGAAGGAGTCGTTCAAGGCGGTCGCTGACTATTATGGGGCGCACTAGGGACGTCCGGCGATGAGACCATGAGGTCGGGGTACACAGCCGTCGACGGGGCCAAGCTCTACTTCGAGCGCCAGGGGATTGGCCGCCGCCCAGCCAACGGATAAATATCCAGGGACGGTCGTTGGTCTTGTGTTCGAGACAGAGGCGGAGCTGGAAGAGCTTCAGGGCCTCCTTGACACGAGCTACGAAAAGGCCCCGGGCGTGCGCTACTCCGGCTTCGGATCCCAGCACCGGCTCTCCGCGAGGCAGCTCGCTGGCTTCCAAGGGATAAAGCTCATCGCGATAGCGACCGTGAACTCAAAGGGCGAGCCGAGGGCAGCCCCTCGGTCGGCGGCGTTCCTGCACGGGAGGTTCCACCTGGCAACCGACTCGCGCTCGACGATGGTCAGGCGGCTGTCCAATAACCCCACCATGGGTTTCACGTACTACGAGAACCACCTCCTCATAATCGGTCACGGGACCCCGACCCCCCTCCGGAAGGGCACCCCGGGCTTCACGGAGGTCGGCCCCGGGTGGGCGGAGGCGTTCAAGGGAGGGAAGGACGCCCTCACTGGGATCGACCTGCTCGTGCGCGTGGACGCTTCGCACCTCATCGCCTTCGCCGCGCACCCTGAGGCTTACCCTGCGGCTTGGGCAGGAAAAAAACCCCGCTCAAAGGCCAGGAAGGAGCAGAGGTCCTAGCGCTGGCGGAGTTCAGCGGTTTATCTCGACGAGCAAAACCCACGCGTCGATTATCGCCTTTAGGAAGGAGAAAAGGACTGCGAGGACCAGGACGTAGATTCCGACCACCCCCACCGTTAGCATAGTTGCCCCTCCGATGATGTAGGGCAGCACCGCCGCCTGTCCGAGGACCGCGTTCTGGACCCAATACTTTCGGACTTCTTTGGTCATTTGCCGGAGGTTGCCCACGTCCAGCAAGGTGCTGAAGACCCAGACGCTCGACCCGATGACGAGAATCTCGAGCCCGACCTCCCAGGTCGACTGTCCGGGGACGAGCAAGAGCGAGGAGACTACGAGGACCGCCAAGAGTATGACGATGGTCTGCAAGGCGCGCTCGGCGACGCGAGGTAGCGCGAGGATGCGAGCCATGTTGATTGAGAGGCCGACGAATATGAGCCCAGCGAGGGCAGCCGAAGCCCCCACCTGCGCCGTGAAGAAGCCGTCCCAGATTGTCGTACGGTCGTCTACCGCCAAGGGTGTTGAAAGTCTTTTCCGGCGACGAGCGCGTCATCCTTAATTTAGGTGGAGTGCCTCGTCCCAAGAAGGGCATCGGTATGACCTTGGGTCAGGTAGACCAAGAATGCAACCGGCCGGTCGATGTGGCGAGAAGAGTCCGCTACTCCTGTAGCTCTCCCCCGAGCCTGATGAAGTCCAATGCTTCCGCCTCATCAAGGAAGCTTTCGGGTTTCTCCTCGCGGCGACGTTCACGCGTCTGACTAGGATCGCTTCGATTTCGGTGAGCGTTGCGATGAGGCTCTCTTTCTCTTCAGCCATCCCTTCATCAACCTGTCCACCCACGCCTCGAACCTCACAGGGTCCTTCCGAAGGTCTCGGAGATACTCGACGGCCTCCTCAGCCTCTTTCGGTTTCGCCCGCTCCGAGGTCACGGGGCTGTGAATTGTATGGGTCTATTTATCGACCACGATGCGCCATGCGGTCTGTCGCGGGGATGGTCCCGGTCAGGGTCCGAGCTTGTCAAGAAAGGTAGCCGAGGGCGCGAAGAACAGGCACCCAGTGACGGCGCGGCTGTAGTCCAGCAGCTTGTCGTACGTGCCCGGAGGCTTGCCCACGAACATGTTTTGTAGCATCTTCTCGGTCGAACGGGGCGACTTGCTGTACCCGATGAAGTATGTCCCGAACTCCCCCTTGCCCGCCTCGCCGAAGGGCATGTTGTCTCTGAGTATCTTGACCTCCACCCCGTTCTCAACCAGCTTGCTGACCGCGTTGTGCGCATAGGCGGGCTTGACCGAGTCGTCCAGCTCGATGTCGGTCAGCTTCGTGCGTCCAATGATCCCCTCCTGCTCCTCTGTCTTCAGGCCGTTCCAGCCGGTCATGTCATGAAGATACTTCTGTGTTATCACGTAGCTGCCCGCGACGAAGGCCGGGTCCTCGTCCCCGACGAGCGTGGCGTCGACCGCCGCCTTGTCCTGGGGGTTCTCCGTACCGTCGACGAACCCGACGATGCTGCGAAGGTCGAAGAAGCGGAAGCCGTGGACCTCATCCACCGAAGAGACCGCCGCCCCGAGCCGGGCCATGGCCTCTGTCGCGAGCTCGAAGCAGAGGTCCATCGTCTGGGCGCGGATGTGGAAGAGGATGTCGCCGGGCGTCGAGACGGCGCTGCGCTTCCCAGCGTGGATCTCCTTGAACTTGTGCAGCTCCGCCGGCCGCGGCTTCCCGAAGAGCCCGTCCCACGCGTCCGACCCGAACGCCATTATGCAGGATAGGTCCCCGTCGGGCACTCGGTGCCCCACGGAGCGGACGAGCGCCGACATGTCGCCGCACAGCGAGCGGACCGCCTCGCGGTTCTTGGCACCAGGGTTGACATTGACCACTAGGAAGATTGCGGTGCGAGTTGTTGGTGCGGTAACGGCTTGGGGAATCACGGCTTGACCGTCGGGCGGGCGTGCGCGGGCGACCATGACCGCGGATTCTCTCTTGTGCCATATATCTTGTTTCGATGTGAGGTAGTTATTACCGGCGCGGAGGATTCTCCCTTGGGCCCACAGGCGCGAAACCTTTACTTTTGCGACACCTGCACGGCCGAAGGACAGCATAGATGCCGACGCTGAGTGTCCGTGCTCTCATCTCGAAGAAGGACCCGTGGCACTCGTCGTGCAGGACGGTCGAAGAGGTGACCCAGATCTTCGTAAAGGCGAACGAGATATGGCGCCAGGCAAACATCAAGTTCGACGCGAGGGTGTTGGAGTGGAAGTTCGACCCAGCCGTGTTGCATGACGTGGTGCAGGCCGCCTCCCAGCGGCAAGGAGACGTCGACCGTCTAGGCGAGGTAATCGGCCCCGAGCCCAGGCAGATAACGGCGATCTACGTCCACTCCATCGGCGGCTCGAACGGAAAGGTGTTCCGGCCCAAGAGAACGATCCTCGTGGTCGACGGCACAGCGATGCCCGACTATCGCACGACTGCCCACGAGATAGGCCACCTCTTCGGCCTTGAGCACTGGCTCGACCATCCGCCGCCCCAGCAGCCCGACAGGCCGCCAAACCAACTCATGGCGAGGACGCAGCCTGGAACCGAACTGATCCCCAGGGACATCGAGCAAGTGAGGATGAGGCTGCCCATGTGCGGACTCGAAGCGGTAGATTAGATCAAGACGCCGTGTGTCGCGTTATCAGCACCCCGGATAGTGGACTACCAAACTCTGGGTTATTGCTATGGTCACTTGCTGGTTCTGCGCGTCCTCCAACACGATGCGGTATTCATTCCCGACGGGAAGGCTCACGTTGATGTGAACGTCAGTTCCCGTTTGATTGTAGGATGGTCGAGCGACGGCCGAGCCGTTTCCTCCCAATATCTCGACCGTAATAGGGACAGACGTCTGGGTCTGGATTTCTCCGGTCACCGTGGTGTCCTCACTGGGAACGAATCCATAATAGAACTCGACGTGTGGTGGAAGGCTCAAGCCGACGACGACGTTTCCCTGCACCAGCGTGCTGTTCTTCAAGTCATATGTGGAGTCCAAGACGGGCGGGTAGTTCCAGAGGGCGCAGGTTGACGCGGCTGACGACGCCGATGTCGCGCTGGTCTCCGTCCCGACGGAAGAATCCCCGGTTGCCGAGGCATTGCCGACGCTCGAACCTCCCGAATCCGTGAGCTGGAGAGCGGCTCCCAGGAGGGCGGCCCCTATTGCCACGGCGAAGAAGATGTACGCCACGACTTTGACGTTATTCCCCGTTCTTGGTTCTCCCGTACCTGCAAGACCTTCCTGTTAGTTTTGCGGCTTTCCCATTAATAGTCTTGTCCGAGCGGAAAAGGCGGACCGGCGCCTGCAGGCCCGGAGGCAGCTCTGGAGCCTCCCAATCATTTGGTCGTCTGATTATTTGGACGCAAATCGCCTAATGTGGGTTGGTAGCCCGTTCATGGTTGCACCTGTTTGTGGGCTTTTAGAGGCGTTTTTGACACCAGTTGACCGTGATCCGGGTCCACCTAATTAGGTGCGGATCCACGGACATCTCCCTTCACGTCTCCTTCCGCTCAGTCCTCAAGAATTTACCCCTTCCTTCGCTTCGAATTTTGCCCTTGGCGAGACGAACGATTCGTTCGGACCTCTCTGCAACGTCGCCATCATGGGTTACCATAATCACCGTCATCCCCTGCTCGATGTTGAGCCGCCTCAGAATCGAGATGACCGCGGCTTTGTTGTCCGGATCGAGGTTCCCCGTCGGTTCGTCCGCGAGGACTGCGCTTGGGCCGTTTGCCAGGGCGCGAGCTATGGCCACACGTTGTTGCTCTCCCGCGCTCAACTGGTTCGGCCTATGGTCGCCTCTGCCTTCGAGCCCCACCGACGCTAGCAGGTCCGTTGAGCGCTCGGTCCTCTTTTCCTTTCGTAGTCTTCCAACTTCCATTGGGAGTTCAACGTTCTCCTTCGCGCTAAGGTAGGGCAGCAGATTAAAGCTCTGGAAGACGAACCCGACTTTGTCTCTGCGAACTCTATTGAGCTCCGATGCCCCCAGTTTTTGAACATCGACCCCGTCGAACAGCACCTTTCCACTCGAGCCCCTGTCGAGACACGCAAGGATGTTCAAGAGCGTGGTCTTCCCAGATCCCGAGTGGCCTGTTATCGCTACGAACTCACCACGTCTTATCACCAGGTCGATCTCCTCGAGGGCGTTCACGGTCCTACGACCGGAGACGTAGGACTTGGAGAGCTTCTCTGTCTTGAATAAGACCTCACTCATGACGCAGCGCCTCCGTGGGTCTGAGCCTGAGCGCCCTTACGGCTGGGTACAGGCCGCCGAGGAGCCCCAGGATCAGGGTCACGGCCAGCCCGAACAGAACAACCTCCAGCGTCGGGGCGAAGTGGATGCCCTGTAGGAATGGGTTACTTCCTCCTCGGGCCGACACGTTAGCGCCCCCGCTTCCGGGGCTCGCCAACTGAGTAGACGCCCCGACCCCTCCCAGGATAGTCTGCGCCAATCCCGGTCCTGCGATGTAGCTAATCGCGAGGGCTACCGGCAACCCAACCACGGTGAAGACCAGTGACTCTAGGAGCATCTCGGCGAGTATGTGCGCGTTCCCGAACCCGAGAGCCTTCAAGAGTCCAAACTCCTTCGTGCGGCGTGAGTTGATCATCGCAAAAACAACGACGACGATTCCGGCGCCGGAGGCGAGAGCCGCGTACTCCCCGAAGTTCGCGGCGAGGAGTATTGCCGAAATTGCCCCCTGGAGCGAACTCCTATCCGCGTTGGCGAGAATCTGCACGTTGAAGGAGCTTCCGAGCCTCGACTGTAGCGAAGACAATGAGGTAGCCAAGTTCTGGTACTGATTAACGACGACATAGAGTATGGACGCCTGGGTTATGCCCAAGGCAGACGCCGCAGCGGGGTATGGGAAGATGAGGGTGTAGCAGCTCTGGGAGAAAATCCCGACAACTGTGAACTCCGTGCCATTGACGTCCATGTTGCTCCCAATCCCTTTCCCGGTGGCAGTTGCGTAGGCTTGGCTCACCAAGGCCGTGGTGCTGTTTTCGTCGGAGGAGGCAAGGCTCCTCCCTTCGACGACATCGACCGCCCCCGCTCCACTGAGCCCGCCGAGCACCAGCTTGAGCTGCGAGGTGGTGTCCTCTCCCAGAACCCCCGGATTAGAGGCCGAACCGCATGTGAAAGACCCGCCGCTGGTGGCGCCGCTAGTGGCTGACGAAAGGTCTAGGGGCTGAGTGAAGACCCTCTGCACCGAGACGACGTTAGGGGTCGCGGCCACAATGGCTGAGGCGTTCGCGTCCAGGCCCGTGGTGGAACCTGCCCCAATTGTGAGAGAGAAGTAACCGCCGCCGATAAAGTTGTTCGCAGGTTGGACCGTGATGATATTCGGAACCGAAGCCTCTACCTCTCCAGTGTACGCGACTATCGAGTTGCCGACCTGGCTGAGGACGAGGAAGACGCCGAGGGTGAGCCCGACCATCACGACTATGACCAGCGCCCGCGTGCGGTTTCTCAAGACGTTCCTACGAAAGTGCAGGATGATGGGCAAGTCAGACTTTACGATAAGCCTTGAGATTTAATGTTGGTCTACCTTAGGTAGAGTTCCCAGAGAAAGTGGCGTCATGCCTTTTAATATCCCAGTTCAGGGAATATGCCGAGAGGGATATCCGATGTCGTCCGCGAAGCGGAATTCCAGGATGACCAAGCCGTTGCTCGTGGCGTTTCTGGTCCTTTTCTACTCTGGAGCGGCCTCGGCGTCGGCAGGACTTCAATTTTTTTCGCAACCGGTTGGACTACCGGTCACTCCTCCTCCCGGCGGGATTATGTCGAGCGCGGGCGGCTACTTCTTCGTTGACGTCCAAGTCCCTCAAGGACCTCAGCCCTCTGGAGGCAACGCGATTTACGCTGCGGAAGGTGGCTCTTATCTCCTCACCCCCGGGCCGGGACAAGGACTGTCCCCGGCCGCATTACAGTCTGGCGCAGTCCTCCCAATTTGGGAAGCTCAAGAGACCAGGAGGTCCCGCTTCCGAATCTACATCGAGATTCTGGACATTCTGAAGGGAGGACCGATGACGCCGTTCGAGATCGCATTTCGCCTGCGCCTCAACTCGAAACGGGCGAAGGGGTACGTGAGGCGCCTGGAAGAAAAGGGGCTGCTCGAATCCATCAACGGAGACGACTTAGTCGCCGTGACTGCTCGCGGCAGATCTTTTGCCGAAGAAATGCACAAGGCAATAATCCTAGACTGATTCTTATTTTTAGGCAGGAATTAGACTGCTTATACCAAACGGAGTCAAAATGAGGTAGCCCGTCCAGGGTTCGAACCTGGGTCACCGGCTCCAAAGGCCAGTATGCTTGACCACTACACCAACGGGCTGTTGGACTCGCCGCTCATTCCAATGTTAAAAAGGATAATCAGG